>CAYVRT010000014.1:0-92905 GCA_964453115.1 uncultured Anaerolinea sp.
GCGGAGAGGGTGGGATTCGAACCCACGGTGGTCCGGATGGGCCACAACGGTTTTCGAGACCGCCCCGATCAACCACTCTGGCACCTCTCCGCGAATGGGGTGATTATATCACAGATTTTTGCGACTGTGTCAGAAATCGAATGATGCACCAGCATAAGGGTAGCTGATGGGAGAAATTTCTTGTTCTAGTAATTTCTCGCGCAATGCCGTTGCCGCAGAAGGTTCGCCATGCACCAGAAAGAGGTGCTTGAGGCTGGCCGCAGTTGCCCGGGCATAGCGGATGAGCATATCTTGCCCAGCATGGGCTGAAAGTCCGCCAATGGTGGCAACCTGGGCGCGACGCTGAAATGCTTCGCCAAAGATTTTGATTGTTGTGGCGCGTTCTGCAAGTCTGCGCCCCAGGGTGTCGGGTGCTTGCCACGAGACAATGATAATTGTGTTGCGGGGATTCTCAATGTTATTACGCAGGTGATGCAAAATTCGCCCGGTTTCTGCCATGCCAGAGGCAGAAATGATGATCAGTGGGCCTGGCATGTCGTTAATTTTTTTGGATTCTTCAACGTTTTGGACATAATGTAGTTGTTCAAAATCCAGTGCTGGGTGGCGGTGTTGTTGGATGAAACGTTGTGTTTCATCATCGAAATATTCTGGGAAGCGCTGGAAGATCATGGATGCCTGAACGGCTAATGGACTATCAACGTAAATTGGCAGGGCTGGCAAATCTCCATGTTGAATCATTTGGTTGAGGCAGTACACCAGCTCCTGGGTGCGGCCAACCGCAAAAGCAGGAATGATGATTTTTCCACCGCGTTCGGCGGTTTGTTTTACCACCTGGTTGAATTCCAGAAAGGCTTCTTCTGGGTCGCGATGGGGTTTGTCGCCATAGGTTGATTCCATCAGCAGGTAATCAGTTTTGCCAAAGGGCAAAACGGGATCATTGAGAAGCGGTAGCTTTTCGCGCCCAATATCGCCAGAAAACCAAAGATTGACGCTGCGGCCCTTTTCTTCAAGTTCCAGGCGGATAGCAGCAGAGCCGAGGATATGCCCGGCATCGAAAAAACAGGCGGTGACGCCGGGGAGCGGTTCAAAGGGCGTGTTGTAGGGGATGCCGATCAGGTGTTGAGCAACTTGAGCAGCGTCTTGTTGTGTGTAAAGCGGCTCAATCGGTTCTTCGCCGCGTCGCAGGCGTTTGTGGTTGACAAACTCAGCATCGGCTTCTTGAATATGACCGGAATCGAGGAGCATGATTTCGGTGAGGCGAACGGAGGCTGGGGTGGCGTAAATTTGCCCGCTAAAACCCTGCCTGACCAGATTGGGGAGATTGCCACTATGGTCAATATGGGCATGTGAGAGAAGAACGGCATCAATGCTTTCAGGTGGGAAGCGAAAGTTGAGGTTGCGTTCGTAATATTGGCTGCGTTTACCCTGAAAGAGACCACATTCAAGCATCAGCCGTCTGCCATTGATATCAATGATATATTGAGAACCGGTAACGGTTTGTGCAGCGCCATTAAAGTGGATTTGCAAGAGGTCACTCCTTGGGATGTAATTGTTTGAGAATGTCCTGTCCGTAGTGTTGTAAGCGCCAGGGTAATTTGTTGAGAACGTTTGAAAGTTCTTCCAGTGTTTTAGGGTTCGATTCGGCGATTGCTTCCATCGTTTCGCGTGGAAGGATGATGTCGGATTCGACACCCATCTTTTGGGCGGTTTGCTTGCGCCATTCGCGCAAAGTTTCCATGCGCCACAGATAGGCCTCATCAGGTCGGGCAGGCGTGGACCGTGATAGCAAAGGGGCGGCAAGTCCGCGCTGGACGCTGTGCAACAATTGCTCGCCGTGTCGTTGACGAAGACGGGGCGGGACGCTGCGAAGGTTTTCCAGTTCGGCGATTGTTTTAGGGCATTGTTGAGCAATTTCAATTAGCATCTCGTTGCTCAAGACTTTGAATGGCGGTAGGTCGAGCCGCCGTGCTTGCTGGTCGCGGTAATGGCACAATTCATGTAAAACAGTGTTCTGGCGGGCGTTCAATTCGCGGCTGTTGAGGGGGCGTTGGTTGCCATTTTCGGAGGCAGGAACTGCTGGGTGACAGAGACGTTCGAAATCTTCCTGGGCCAGTTGCCAGCGATTGGCAGTTTGCAATGCGTCTGCCAGAATGTCGCGCAACGGTAAAAGATAATGCGTATCCAGGCGCGCATAGTTCAGCATTTCGGGAGAGAGCGGACGGATTCCCCAATTGGCGCGCTGATAGCGTTTGTTGATTTGTAGACCAAATTCTTCTTCCAGCAGTGAACCAAGGCCAACGCCAGAACGTCCCAAAATGCGGGCTGCGTGCATGGTGTCAAAAATATTGGCAAACGAGAAGTGATAGTCGCGGCGCAGACAGATGATGTCATATTCGCAGGCATGAAAGATCTTCTCGATTTGGGGGTTGGCAAAGATGTCTGCAAGGCGGGAAAGGTCTTTCAGGTCGAGCGGGTCAAGCAGGTAATCCGTGGTGGGGGTGGAGAACTGAATCAAGCAGACGTATTCTTGATAGACATACAAACTGTTTGATTCAGTATCAATGGCAAGACGCGCTTGGTGCGTAAGATCGTTCACCAGGTGGTTGAGCTTTTCAGGGGTGTTGACCCAGATTGGATCGGGTAAAGATGAAATTTGCATAATTTGATTATAATGCAATCAGCGCAAGTTTCAGAGAAGCGTTATAATCATTATGCTATCAATTTGCCGGAGGTAAAGATGAAAGAAAGAATTTTAATCATCGAAGATGATGAGGCAATCGTGCGAGTGTTGAAGCGCGGCCTGATGCTGGAAGGGTATCTGGTGGATGAGGCGCTGGATGGTGAGACAGGGTTGGCTAAGGCAATGCGCGAGCATCCCGATTTGGTTGTGTTGGATTGGATGTTGCCCGACCTGGATGGGTTGGAAGTATGTCAGCGCCTGCGCTTGGAAGGGTCGTTGCCGATTTTGATGTTGACGGCAAAGGACACTCTGCAAGATCGTGTGCAGGGGTTGGACGCAGGGGCTGATGATTATATGGTGAAGCCTTTTGAATTGGATGAGCTGTTGGCGCGCGTGCGGGCGTTGCTTCGGCGTTCGCAGCCCGATCATAGCACCGTTTTGGGTTTTGCCGACCTGACGCTGGATACATCAACGCGTCAGGCAATGCGCAATGGACGGATGATCACGTTGACTGCCAAAGAATATGATTTGTTGGAAATGTTTCTGCGTCATCCGCGCCAGGTTTTAACTCGCGAGATGATCTTTGATCGGGTTTGGGGCTATGATTTTGGCGGTGAGAGCAATGTTTTGGATGTTTATATTCGTTACTTGCGCCAGAAACTGGAACTTGAAGGTGAGCCGCGCCTGTTATATACGGTGCGTAGTGTAGGGTACGTGTTGCGCGAGAACGAGTGAAATGTCGTTCCGTTTGCGATTGACGTTGCTGGTGGTGGGTTTTACGGCAGCAGCGTTGATATTGCTTGGTGTTGCAAGTTACCTGATCTTAAACGTGTATGCGTTGGATTGGGTGGATACACATCTTGCGGATGTGGCAGATTCGTTTATAAAGGATTTGCGGGTTTCGGGACCAGGACAATTTGATACGCTGGCTTTTCGGCAGTTCAGAACGGGTGACCTGTATATAATTCAGTTGTGGAGCCTGGATCGGAGGCTGTTGTTTTCCACCAACAATGCGCCGTTGAATGTGCTGGATGATTTGGGGTGGCAGGTTTGGAGACCAGTTTACACAACGGTGACAGGTGATTTTGGGTTGTTGCGTGTTTTGAGCGTGCCGTTGGTGACGAGGCGCGGGCCGGTGGGAATGTTGATGGTTGGCTATGGCTTGCAGTGGTTGGAAGTGATTCGGTGGATACTCCTGATTGTGTTTGCGGTTGGAATGGTGGGATTGACATTGATTGCTTTGGCCCTGGCCTGGGAGTTGACGGGCAGGGCGGTTGCTCCCTTGCGCCGTATGGCACAGGAGGTGCCAAATATTGTGCAGGCTGAGGATTTATCGCGGCGCATTCCGCTGAATATTGCCCCGGATGATGAGGTGGGACACCTTGCGCGGGAGTTCAATAGCATTCTGGAGCGACTTGAGCAGTTGTTTACCGCACAACGACGTTTTTTGGCGGATGTCAGTCACGAACTACGTACCCCGTTGACGGTCATTAAAGGGGAAGTTGGCCTGATGCGACGAATGAAGAGCCTGGATGAGGAATCGCTGACCGCGATTGATGGCGAAGTAGACCGCCTTACACGTATGGTGGGAGATTTATTGCTGCTCGCACAGGCTGAATCGGGCAAGATGCCGCTTTCAATTGCGGCAGTGGCTTTGGATGAGGTTTTGACAGAGGTGTTTCAGCACGTTCAGGTTTTGGCAGGTGAAAAATTGCGCATGGTGTTGGTGGAGGTGCAACCGGTTGAGGTGCAGGGAGATCGAGATCGCTTGAAGCAGGTATTGCTTAACTTGGTGAGCAACGCGGTGGCATATACACCGCCGGGGGGAGAAGTGTTGCTGACACTGCGTAAGTTGGGCGAAAAGGCGCAGATCATTGTGCGTGATACCGGCCCAGGGATCCCATCGGCTGATTTGCCACATATTTTTGAGCGCTTTTATCGCGGCGAGCGTTCACGTACGCGCCGAAAGGGATCGGGGTTTGGGTTGGGGCTTTCCATTTCATATTGGATTGTGCGCAATCATGGGGGAACGATTGAGGTTAATTCGCAGGAAGGGATTGGCAGCACATTCTGTGTTTGGCTGCCACTGCGCGGCCCTGCCTTGTGAGTGTGAAATGTCCCCTTTCCGGGACAGGGATGCCGAAAAGGGGACAGCACGAGCAGAAAATTTGTGTTAGAAGGAACGATTGTGAGAATTGTGGCGCGGGTTGTTGGCCGGGGAAGCCTGAACGGGGTGATAGGTTGGGTCGGGACGCAGGTCAGAGAGGGCCGGCCGCGCAGCTGCGTGGCTGCCAGATGTTTGGCGCGGGGCTGGAGTGAGCGGCCGTTGTATTGGTTGCTGGATGGGGTGCGATGTGTTGGGCAAAGTGGCTGCCTGGATGGGGGCGTTTACAGTTGCTGTGTTGATGTGGGTTCCAGCGCGTACATCGGAGAAGAAGCGTTCGCCTGCAACGGAGAGTGTGCCAATGATTAGTAGACGGATGACCCACACCATGAGGGCGACAAAGACAGGGACAATTTTGGTAATGGTGCCGGGGTTGACAATTGTTGTGCTTTGGATGCTGTGATTGGCAATTGCCATTGAGACACCCCACCAGGTCAGAATGGCATTCATGCTTGCCGCTAGCAGCCAGGCACCGAAGAGATACCAGATTTCTTTGGGTTCATCACTGCCTTTTTCTGGGGTGAAGATGCGCGCAATGCCGGCGAAATCAATTCCACAGAAGGCAAGTGATAGGATGGTGGCCCAACGGATACCGGCAAAACGAATGTCACCAAGCAGGTCGCGCAGGGCAAAATCGGTTGTGCTGTAATTGAATAGCTCAAAGGCCAGTAACGCAGCAACGATGATAATGCCAAAGAGCATGCCGGGGCGTGCGTTTTTTTGCAGGCCACGCAGCAATGAATTTTGTAGAGTGGAATGTGAACTCAAGGTGAACTCCTTTCTCAACCAGATCAAACTTTTGTTTTATTATAGAACAAAAGTTCAATATGTCAAGTGGTTGATGAAAGAAGTTCCTCTGGTTGTTTTGTGGGCGGCCAATGGATGGTGAGCAGAGTGGTATTGTGTGGGATGTGTTGATAAATTTGGTGGAAGGAAATCCCCAGTGATTGGCATTTTAGTACCGCGGCAGTTACCCCATGCGTTACGATCAGCACGCGTTGAGCGGGGTAAAGCGTTGCGACCTCGTTGGCAAAATGGGCGGCGCGTTCAGCAACCTGGAGAATGCTTTCGCCGCCGAGCGCATTGGAGATGCCTGGGTTGACGGGTGGATCGGATCCATCTGGCAGGCGGTGAATTTTGTCTCGTACCAGGCAGCCTTCCCAATCGCCATGGCTCATTTCGCGCAATCTACGGTCGGGGATGGGGGAGAGGCCAATTCGGTCGGCGATGATTTTGGCGGTGGTGTGGGCGCGCGTTAAATCGCTGGTGTAGATAGCTGCAAAGTGAAGCGCAGGCAGCGATTCGGCAAGCTGCTGTGCTTGTTGTTGCCCGGTCTGGTTGAGTGGAATATCGGTTTGTCCCTGGTACCGTCCCTCAACATTCCAGTCGGTTTGGCCGTGTCGAACGATCCACAGTTCAATCATTTTGAGTCAGGGAAGAGGGCTGGAATTGCATCAGGTGCGTAACGTTGAACCGTTTCATATGAAATGGCATTTTCGCGACAAATCGCAGCATAGAGATCTACGCTGGGTCTGCGTTGGCGGGCCTGCGTTTCCACGTCCAATCCCCAGAGGCCAAAGCGTTGCGTCCAGCCGCGCTCCCACTCAAAGTTATCCACCAGCGACCAATAGAAGAACCCCTTGATTGGCAGGTTGTAATTGAGCGCTTTCCAGGTTTGGTGAAGGTGTTCGACCAGGTAGCGCGGGCGTAACCGATCTTCGCTGTCTTCCACGCCATTTTCAGTAATTAGAATTGGCTTTTGGTAGCGATTGGCCCAGCGTAAAGCATGAAACATGCCTTCTGGCACGTTGGCAAGAAAACCTGTGGTGCTGAGTGCTGCCTGGGGAGGATAGAAACTGTCGCTGAAGAATGCCTGCGGTTTGAAAAGGTTGAAGCGCACCAGATCAAGCGTGTAGTAATTGATGCCGATGAAATCCTGGGTGTTGATGGCTTCTGGGATGCGATTGCTGCGCCCTAAGAGGCTTAACCGCCCGGTGACAAGCGGGGTAATGAAACTCTCATTCCACATTTGGTGACGAGCGTTTGCCATCCATTGGTCGAAGGGTGAGGCACTGGCCGGGCGGAAGCCTCGATAGTTAAGGGCAAAACCGACCCGGGCCTCTTTTTGTTGTTCATGGATGACGCGGTAGGCAAGTGCGTGGCCGCGCACCAGGTTGCGCAGTACGCGGTAAGCGCTGCCCAGGTCATGTTTGCCGGGCGGGAAGGCGCCATCTACATAGCCAAAGTAGAAATAGCAATTGGGTTCGTTGATTGTGATCCACAGGCTGTTGTATTCTTTTAATGCCTCGACAACATAGGCGGTGAACCTGGCAAATCGAGCAGGGGTTTCATCGTTTTCCCAACCGCCTTGTTCCAGTGACCAGATGGGATCGCTGAAGTGATGAAGGGTAACCATGGGTGTCATGCCGCGTTCGACGATGCCACGCACAATTTGACGATACCGTTCGAGAGCATCTTCATCCCAGCGATCAGGCGTAGGTTGGATGCGGCTCCATTCAACGGATAGGCGGTGCGCATTTTGACCTGTTTCCTGGGCCCGGTCAAGGTCTTCTTTCCATCGCCCACCCCACCAATCGCATGCCAGACCAGAACGATGACCGTGCTTGATCCGCCCGGGTTGTTCTTCCCAGGCATACCAGTTGTTATTGGTGTTGTTGCCTTCGACCTGATGTGCAGCGGTTGCGGTTCCCCACAGAAAACCGCGCGGGAAATGGTAGGTTGCTTGCGGCATGGAAAGCTCCTGAGCATGAAGATTTTGAAAATTATACCTTAAAGCGAGCCAAACTTTCAGAATTAATGACTGGGTTTCATATACTTTGAACAGGATTGGATTATAATTATTCAAAGGGTTTCTATGAAATCTATTTTGCATCAGTTAATCTTCTTAATGCAAACCACCCTGCAAGCATTAGGGGCGGATTGTACGCCGTTGCAGATTGAGCGATTGTGCGTGACGATTCATCGTGCAATGAACAGTGAGGCGAGACAGTTTCATAATATTGAGCATGTGCTGAGTTTTTGGAATGCACAGAACCCGATTCAGTCGCTGGCAGCAATGTATCATGATATTGTGTATTATCAGGTGGATCGTGGCCTTGACCCTGAAGTTGCTGAAGCACTCTCACCTTATTTGCAGGAACATGATGGGGAGATGTGTATTGTTGGTGAACTGGCAGAGGCCGATGCGATGCTGCACATGGTGATGTGTGTATTTGGGGTTGAAAAGCAACGCATTTGTACGATGTCGAGTGGGTTGAATGAGTTTTTGAGCGCCTTGTATATGGTTAAGAAATTGGAAGGCGTGCTTTCGCCGGTGGACTTAATGCGTTTAACGGCGTGTATTGAGGCATCCATTCCCTTTCGCTCGGCTGTTGATGGAGTTTCTCCGTTCGAATTGTTAACGGGGCGTTTGGTTCGTCTGGATGAGCAGATGCAGCTTGGCATGGGGACGATGGGTGTTGAACAGACGGTACATTTGGCAGTCGGGTTTGCGAATCAGGATGTTGCCAGTTTTGCGGCAGCTGATGTGAGTAGTTTTTTGGGAGATACCTGGAAGTTGCTTCCCGAAACGAATGTTCCGCTGCGTTCGCCAGATGTATATACCGTGGTTGACTATCGGCGGGCTTTGCAACGCATGGAGACTTTTACCCGTTTGCTCAACCCGCAGTGCGTCTTTCATACATATCGTGGGGTGCCACCATCAGAAATTTATACACCGTTGGAGGAGCAAGCACGGCGTAACCTGGAGATTGCAACTGAATATTTGCAGGTCAAATTATTGACTGTGGGTATTTTGGAAGCGTTGGCTGAAATTAGTGGGGGCGATGCGCCAATTTCGCTTTTCACCGGGGATACAAACGCTGTGGAAGGGCAACGGATTGAAGATTGGCTGCCGGAAATGAATGACCTGATGCCGTTGGGGTGGCGTTCACCAGAGGTTGTGCGGCTTTTGCAGGCTGGCCGGGGTGGAACATCGGAATTCGATGTTGGCCCATCTCCGGTTTCTTTGTTTTGGTATCGTTCGCTGTCCAAAGAGCAGTTTCGGGCCAGTTTTCTAACAGTTCAACAATTTTTTAACCGTCTATTGACTGCCCGGGCATTTTTAAAAAGCCTGGATGCTGATTTGTTGCGCACAACAATTTGGTCTGTTGCGGCGATGGCAACAACCCGCCGCGATGCTTTGATGGACTTTGATTGAAGGAATTTTTCTTGTTCTGAAGAGAAAGAGGGTAGTTGGCCGATTGTGGCCTGTATGAAGGATACAATTTCAGTAGATACCCGACCTCGAGGCTGGGGATTGCAGCAAGCATTGCGGCAGCCGATGTTTTGGGTTTCACTACCTTTTTACATGCTGGGATTGTTGTTGCCGATTCACGGCAAGGGGATTGGCGCCGGGGTGGTTGAGATTGGGCTATTCTTTTCTGCTTTTTCCATCATGACGGTTGTCTTGCGTCCCGTGGTGGGCTGGGCGGTTGACCGGTATGGACGAAGGCGCTTTTTCCTGGCGGGTTTGCTTGCCTATGCGCTGGCAATGGTTGCCTTTATTTTTGCTCAAGAGGTTTGGCTGGTGTTGGTAGCGCGTGCATTACAAGGAATGGCCTCTTCGTTGCTTTGGATTTCGGTTAACGCAATGCTTGCTGACCAGGTGGGTGCGGAACGACGGGGATATGCTTTTGGCTGGTTAACGCAAATTAGCACACGCGGTTCAATTCTTGGGGCAATGATTGGCTTTACGCTGCTTAACCCGGCCTGGCCGATGAATGATGCACAATCTGTTTGGGGTGGATGGGAATTTTTGTTTGCTTTTTATGCGTTGGCCGGGGTGGGGGCGGCAATTTATGCCTGGCGGTGTGTACCAGAAACGCGATTGTTGCTTCGCTCTTCTTCTTCAACACAACATATCCATTGGTCGTTGCCCTGGGTGTTGCTGTTGTTGATGACGCTGGTGACGGGGGCGGCCTGGGCGATGATCTCTCCAATCCTGATTATTTTCTTGCAAGACCGTTTACAGGTTGGATTGGATATGATCTCGCTGGCATTTTTGCCGGCGGCATTGGTTTGGGCATTTTTGCCAGCACATGTCGGCAGGATGGCCGATCGAATTGGGCGCAAGCCATTGATGTTAATTGGGTTGGTGATGGCGGCAATTAGTTCTTGCCTGATTCCCTGGGCAGGTAGTTTGGTAGGGCTTGCGGTGGTGTGGGGGTTGCAAGAAGTTTGTTACGCAATTGGAGACCCTGCAGAGCAGGCATTGGTGGCGGATTTGACGGGCGGCGATCAACGCGGGCGGGCCTACGGGTTTTATATCATGGCAGCAGATTTGGGCGCGGCAATTGGCCCATTTGGCGGTGCCTGGCTTTACCAGAATGTGGGGGGAGAAGCACCTTTTTATGCGAATGCGGTGGCTTTGTTGATTTGTGCGGTGATTGTGGCGGTTTTCCTGCGCTTGCCGCCTAATCACCGATCTTCAAATTGATGATGTAATAATTGTCCGGGGTCGTCGCTGAGTGCCTGCCGCATTTCTTCGGTCATTGCTGCGCCATTGCGATATTGAAAGGGCCACATGCTGCGCAGGTCAAAGAGCGCCACGCGGTCGCCTTCTTGGAGTGGGTGTTGCAGGTCGGGCTGAAAGCCAGGGAGGGCGCTCAGGTTACCATTGATGAATGTGATGCCGCGTGCTTCGGTTGGCACGCCCTGGGCGTTTAGCAGGTCGCTTAGCGTGCATTGATCGGGGAGTTCAAGGCGTAGCAATGCAAAACCCGCCTGTCGGGCCTCTCCAGCGTAGGTGCTGAGCGCTCCATATAACCACAGTTCAACGTTCATGCTTTAGCCTCCTCCGATGGGTGGGAAAATGCCAATTTCATCCCCTTCCTGGAGTGTATAATTCAGTTCTTGATAGCGGCCATTCACATAACAAAGTTTGACTTCCTCGACTGGCAAGTTCAGTTTTTCGATCAGGTGATGGAGTGTGGCGCTTTCAGGTAGTTCGAATGAGAGGGTGGCTCCACCTTTCGCGTTGGGGATATATTGACGCAGGGTGGCAAAAAGACGGACGTAAATTTTCATGGCTTAGGGACAGCGGACAATATCTTGTGCCCAAAGACAATCGGCACAGGATGGATTATACCCCCAACAGCCCAGATTGCTGGCGCGCAGGTCGCAGGTTTGGCGCAGGTCGCAATCGGGACAGGAGGGGAAGTGATAGGCGCGCACTTCGCTGCGGTAGTGTGTGTATTCTTCGCTCATCCAAATTTCGGACAGGCTTTGTTGATGGATATTGCCAAAGCTGAGGCGGCTGACTTGCTTTGGGGTGCCATCAATGGCGTAGTATTCGTAGCTGTGTGAGAGGGCATAGCAAGGGGAGATTTCTCCATCCCAGCCAATGACGGCAGCATGATCATGGATGAAACGGCAGCGCGGTTCTGCGCCCCAATGCATACGTGGTAACTCCAGATTGCCCCAGCGCACCCATGCCCCGGAATGGATGGGCCATCCTTGGGCTTTGAGCGGGGGTTGAGGGGCATAATCATACAGCTTTTGGGCGTACATTTCCGCTGTGTAGGGCAGGACGTTGCTAACAATGACGCGTCCGGCATTCAGTTGTGCGGCCAGGTCGCAAAGACCTGGCAGTTCGGCAACATTGTCGCGCAGGACAACAAATTCGATGCCAAGATTAGGGAACGGGGCATGGAGTTCTTCTTTGAGTGTTTTGAGGCGTTGGATGTTACGCAAAACCTGAGAAAGTTGTGCGCCGCGCAAGTCGGCATAGGTTTGGGGGTTGACGCCATCAATTGAGACAATTACCTGGTCTACACCCAGATGGATCAGTTGTCGCCAGGTGGAATCGCTGAGCAGCAGACCATTGCTGCCAATGGTGACGGCCAGGCCGCGTTGACGAATGGCTGCCACGCGATCGAGAAACCTGGGGTGATAGAAAGGCTCACCAAAACTGGTAAAAACAACGCGCTCAAGTTGGGGAAGGGTATCCAGGCTTTGCAAGATGCGCTCAAAGGTTGCATCGGGCATATGCGCAGCTGGATCGCTCCAGGAGTGTCGGATGCAAGTTTGACAATTGAGGTTGCAAGCAGTTGTGACCTCAATGTATAATTTGCGCAGGTCGGGACGGCGCGGGTGCAGAATCAGGTCGCCGTTGCGTTCGTCCAACCAGTAGTCGGTTTTGGGGTCAAGGTGTCGGCGGTGCAGAAAATCGGCCGGGATTTGGATTTGCCCTTCAGCATTGGGGATTAGTTTGGGCATGGAGGCCTTTCATCAAAAAGTGGGGGAGGGGGTCAACCCTCCCCCGAACAACAAGCTAAGTGCGATTACAAATCTTTGTACACGCTATCCAGGGTCTCGTCGCTGATGTCGAAGACCTGATTGTGGGGCGGGAGTGGTTCAATGCGCATAAACTCTGGCAAGCGGTCGGCCTCAGCGGCGATTCCAGCCGCTTCGTTGAATTGGCGCTCGACTTTTAGTACCTGTGCGCCATAGGCGACGATTTCGTCTGCTGTCCAATTTGTACCAAGCACGCCATTGCATTCCTGAATCATGCCTTCAAAGCCAGCCGCAATATCCAGGATTGGGAAGGCAATGAAGAGACAATGTCCGCACGAGTCGATGAAAGCGGTTGTGGCTTGGAATGCACGGCTGAGCGCTGCCTTACCTTCTGGGCTGAGCGGGTCTACTTTGCCGCTGACCCCGAGGATTTCGGGGCAGATGGTGTAGCCGGCGGTGTGGTCGGCACCCATGGTTGTGGTGGCATAGGTGATGCCAATGCCTTTGACGGCGCGCGGTTCGTAGGCTGGCATGCCCTGGCCTTTGACGGTGGGTACACGACGGACGCCATATACCTTGCCGGTCACTTCTGTGCCGGCGCCAAGGATGCGTCCTGTGGGGGTGCCTTTGCCCATTTCGTGAATCATTTGGATGGCAGCTTTGCTGTCGCCGAAGGCCAGCAGACCGGCTTCCATGGCAACGCCCAGGGTGCCACCAGTTTCGATTGTATCCAGTCCGTAGGCATTGCAAAGTTGCACCATTGTGGCAATGTCATCCAGGTTGTCAATGCCCAAATTTGCACCGAGCGCCCAAGTGGATTCATATTCGATGCAGGATGTGCGTTCGGTTTGGTCGGGGTTGTAGTAGGTGTTGGAGCATTGGATGATGCAGCCAGGAGAGCAAGCATGGTTGTAGATTTCTTTCCCCATGCGCTCTTTGTTGGTTTCAAAGATGGCTTCTCCTGCTGTTCGACCTGCGCCTTCAAAACGTCCGCTGGAGAAGTTGCGTGTGGGCAGCCCACCAGCTTCGTTGAGAATATTGACCAATACGGCGGTTCCATAGCTGTTGAGGCCACCCTTGGGTTTGGAGATGGGGTGAGAGCGAATGGCATCAATCAATTTTTTGCGCCCCTCTTCAAATAAGGGCTTATCGGCCATTTCAACGCCGGGTGAGCCTTTCTCATTGAGGATGAGGAACTTAAGGCCTTTGGATGCCATGACGGCGCCAACACCGCCGCGCCCGGCATAGCGGCTGGGGCGTTTGGCCAGGTCGTTGAAAACGATGCCTGAATTACCATACCCGTTTTCACCCGCATTGCCGATGCTGCAAATGGAGATGCGTCCGGAGAAGCGTTGGTAGATGAGTGGGAAGACTTCGTAGACATCACGCTGGATATATTCGGTGGCATCAAAGAACTCGACCTTGGGTTGTGCGGCTTCGTCATCCCAAACGATGTATGCTCCCCAGAAGGCCTCTTTCTTTTCGGGCATGCCTTCCACAATCAGGGCGCGAATGCGCATACTGGCGAGGTCGGGGCCCCAGCCGGTGCCAGCGTTGGATTCTTTGATGCCGCCAGTGAGCGGCGATTTGCATCCAACCGAGATGCGCGCCGAGGTGGGGGCTGAGGTGCTGGTGACAATTCCTGCTGAAAAAACGAGTTTGTTGTTTGGGCCGAGAGCATGGCAAAGAGGGGGAACTTCATCGGCGACGATTTGCGAGGTCATAGCACGGCCATAGAGATGGCGATATTTTTCGGGTACTGGCTCCAGCGTGTAGCTGAGCTGGGACATATCAATGCGCAAAATCCACATGGTTTCCTCCGCGAAGGTTGAAAAATTGGTATTCAAAACGCAAAAACAGGGCGAGAAACAAACGGCATTTCAAACAGAACACCTCCTGTTTTCTTCAAAGGCCCCAGCAGGAGGTGCAAAATGCGCAAAGAAAACTCTCTGCCGGGGTGAGGCAGATGGGCCTCCTTTGCGCACTGGCAGGCACAGGGAATTGCTCCCCTGGCCCTATCGTTCACCTATCCACATGGGAATTGGTGAATCGGAGGAATTGGCTTGTGGTTTATAAAAATTATAGAGGGTTTAAGGTAGAAAGTCAATTATTTAGGTCAACCAACTGATTGGGAAGATTGATGAAAGTCTTTTGGAGTGAAGAAGATAAATTAGAGGTACAATTATCAAACATTTTTTATGGAGCTTAGAACGTGAAATCTCATTTACCAGTTTTTGCGGATTTGGTTGATTCGTTTGGCAGGGTTGGGCAGCAGTTAACTGCTTTGGGGGCAGCAGAAGGGGCTGCGGGCAATCTTTCGGTGTTTGTGCGTTCATTTGAAGGCGTGGTAGATGAACGTTTTCGGCTGTGGGATGTGGTGGATTTGCCGATCGCTGTGCCTGAATTGGCCGATGGCTGGTTGCTGGTGACGGCTTCCGGGTCGCGCTTGCGCGATGTGGCCGGAATGCCTGAAAAAACAATGTGCTTGTTGAATATTTTGAAGGGGGGGAGCGAGGCGGCGCGCTACGCAGTGCAAGATTTGAGACCAAGTAGCGAATGGAATTCGCACCTGGCTGTGCATCAACAGCGGGTACATGTCACAAGCTCTCATTTCCATGCTGTAGTTCATGCACAGCCGCGCTACACTGCTTATTTGAGCCATTTGAACGCTTATGGTGATACGGCGCGCTGGAATTGCGCTCTGTTGCGTTGGCAGCCAGAGATGGTTTTGGCTTTTCCAGAGGGGATGGGATTTTTGCCCTACGCAACACCGGGTTCAAGGGAGCAGATGGTGCAAACAGCAGAGGGTCTAGGGCGATACCGGGCGGTGATTTGGGCGCGGCATGGAGTTGTCACGCGCAGCGAATGTGGTCTGGAAACAGCGGCGGATTTGGTTGAGTATTTGGAGGTAGCTGCACAGATGGAGTATATGAATTTGCTGGCTGGGCAGGCAGCAAGTGGTCTTTCGAGAGCTGAATTGGCGCAAATTTGTGAGCAATATGGGGTTCGGGCCTCAATTTTGGAGGAGGTGTTCAAATGACATTCGCAGTGCAAAGTGTGCAAGCTGTGGCGGAACTGGTACGTCTGCGCACTGGTGATGGTCGGGAAACGATTGGTGCTTTTTATCCATCCAATTCATCCGGGTTTGAGCTTGGGGTGGTGATGGTGCATGGGATGACCGGAAGCTTTGTTGGCGAGGTGGAAAGCAGTCTGCCGCCTTTGTTGGCGGCGGTAGGTTTTCCTTGCCTGGTGTTCAACAACCGTGGAATGGGGTTTGTTGGAGCGGCAACAGAGCGTTTTGCGGATAGTTTTTATGACGTGGAGGCGGGGCGCGACTGGATGGTGACGCGTGGTTTTAATCGCCTGGTGTTGGTTGGGCATAGCAAAGCCGGCCCCAAGGTCTGCGCCTACTTGTCCAGGTGCAGGGATGAACGAGTTGCGGGGCTGGCACTTCTTTCGCCAGTGCGCAAAATTTCAGAGATTATCCTGTGGCAGCTTCCAAACCTGGGGGGTGGGCGATCTATGGAAGAATGGTTGGCAGAGGCACAGAGACGGGTAGATGCTGGTGAGGAGAATCGCATGTTTGTGGGTGAGCAGTGGCCGTATTTGATGAGCCCTGGCACCGTTTTAGAGCATTCAGCCTGTATGGTGGATACATTGGAATTGTTGCGCAAGTTTGACCTGCCGCGCTTCGTGGCCTGTGGTGAGCGTGAGTTGGATTGGTGTGTAGTGGTGAATGAGTTGTTGGATAAGCCAGTTGTTGGCTGTCAGGTGGATGTGATTGCTGGGGCGGATCATGTCTATGCGGGGTGTGAGGATGCATTGGCTAAAACGCTGGTGGATTGGCTGAAATTGCTGTGTTAAACAGGCTGCGAACTTTGGGCTTCGATGCTAGAATCTTTTCATTGGAATTTTTTTGAGAGGTGTGAAAATGGCTGAGGCACAAAAAGTGAAACGTGTGGCAATTTGTACTGGCGGAGGGGATGCACCGGGGTTGAATGCAGTGATTCGGGCTGCTGTGTTGGCTGGCATTAATCGCGGGTGGGAGATGTATGGCATTCGTGATGGGTTCAATGGGCTGTTGATGCCAGAAAATTATTTGGACGGCGGTTTAATTCGCATGACGCGCGATCGAGTGCGCGGCATTACGCATTTGGGCGGCACCATCTTGGGAACAACCAATCGAGGGAACCCGCTCAAATTTCCTCTCAAAATGCCGGATGGGAAGATTGAGGAAATGGACCGTACCGATGAGTTGGTGCGTGCCTTTCGAATGCATGAGATTGATGCGTTGATTTCGATTGGCGGTGATGGCTCGATGGCGATTGCCAATGCGCTGGCGCGTAAGGGGTTGTGGGTGGTTGGCGTGCCAAAGACAATTGATAATGATCTGGATCAGACAGTGGTGACATTTGGGTTCAATACGGCCGTGGCTTTCAGTACCGAATGTCTGGATCGGTTGCATAGCACGGCTTCTTCACACCGCCGGGTGATTGTTGTGGAGGTAATGGGGCGTTATGCAGGGTGGATTGCGCTGGAGAGTGGGGTTGCTGGCTCGGCAGATGTAATTTTGCTTCCGGAGATCCCGTACGAGTTGGAGAAGGTGGCTGAAAAAATTCGCCGACGCGAAGAGCAAGGCAGTAACTTCTCAATTGTGGTGGTGGCTGAGGGTGCAAAGCCCAAAGATGGTGATGTTTCGGTGATCAGTCGCGAAGTGGGACGGGCTGAACGCCTGGGCGGGATTGGTGAAAAGGTTTCGCAGCAGTTGCAGGAGATGACAGGCAAGGAAACGCGCGTGGTGGTGCTTGGGCATTTGCTGCGGGGTGGTTCGCCGAATAGTTTCGATCGTTTGGTGGCGTTGCGCTTTGGGGCAGCGGCGGTGCGGGCGATTGGTGAAGGACAGCGTGGCGTGTTGGTTGCGCTTGACCCGCCAACAGTCAAATATGTTCCATTGGAGGATGCAACGCAACGGATGAAGACAGTCCCGCTAGATTGTGATACAATCTTGACCGCGCGCGACCTGGGCGTTTGTCTGGGAGATTAGGCGCCGCTTTTGGTGAGAGTGGACAATTTATTTCCTTTCAAGTTGGTCCCTGAATATCGGGATTATGTTTGGGGCGGTCAGCGATTGCGCCCCGGGCAGAAAACAGCCGAGGCCTGGGTCGTTTATGAGAACGATGTGATTGTGGACGGTCCATTGGCCGGACAAACCCTTGCGCAAGCCATGCAACAAGTTGGGGCTGCGCTGGTTGGTAGCTCGCTCTTTTTGCTGGCTGAGCAGCGTTTTCCGCTGTTAATTAAACTGTTGGATTGTGCGGATTGGCTATCGGTGCAGGTGCATCCGGACGATGGACAGGCGCAGCGTTTGGAGGGGGATGGGGTGAGCGGTAAGACGGAGGCCTGGCATGTAATTGATGCGATGCCGGGGGCCGAGTTAATCGCTGGTGTGTTGCCGGGTGTTTCACAGCCGCGCTTGCTGGAGGCGTTGGATGAAGGACGCGTGTTGGATGTGGTGCAGCGTCGGGTGGTGTCTGCTGGTGATACGGTGTATGTTCCGGCTGGCACGATTCATGCCCTGGGGCCGGGTTTGCTGGTTTACGAGGTGCAGCAGACTGCGGATTTGACCTATCGTATCTATGATTGGGATCGCCCTGTGATTGATGGCCGAACGCTCCATGTGGAAAAGGCGCGCAAGGTGGTGGATGTTAATTCGGGCTGTTTTCATCATTCGCTTCCCTGTTTGGGAGATGGGCAGCGGGCTGTGCTTGCGATGGCATTGCACTTCCGGTTAGATTTGCTGGCCTTGCAGCATCAAAGCATCACCCTGCCGGCAGGCAGAGGGTCGTTTCAAACTTTGACGGTGACAGAAGGTGCGGTGGAATTGGTTTGTGGCGCGCAGCGCATGCACCTGGCTCGCCTGGAGACGGCATTCATCCCGGCAGCAAGCCCTGATTGTCAAATACAGCCTTTGCAGAAGAGTCGGGCTTTAATGGCTTCCATCCCCACTCTGGAGGAGTCGTTTAAAGCATTGTCGGGTGGTTTGCTTTAACAACCTTGCAAAAAGATTTTACAAAACCGAATGAAAAACGAGGTTTTGGTATACAATCTACGATGTTGACTTAATTCTGTTCAATATCATGGTTGAGGAGAGAAATGGATATCTTGAATTTGATTGTTTTGACATTGCATAACTTGGCCCGCTGGGCGGTGGTGATTTTCGCTTTGCTGGCAATGGGACGTGCTTTTGTTGGCTGGTTTGGCAAACGACCCTGGCGCAAGGCAGATGATCGAGCTGGTTTGTGGTATAGCAGCATATTTGACCTGCAATTATTGCTCGGAATTGTGTTGTTCTTTGGCAAAGGTTGGCAGGCTTCGCTGATGAATTTTGGTGAGGTGGCAGGGATTGGCAGTGTGCGCTTTTTTGCAATGGAACACTGGTTGATGATGTTGATTGCACTGATTGTTGTGCATGTTGGTCGTGCTCAATCGAAGAAAGCAAAGACGGATATAGGCAAACATAAACGGGCGGCATTGTGGTATCTCGCTTCGTTTGTGTTGCTGTTTTTTGCCATTCCATGGCCGTTTATGGCAGAATATGGCCGTCCCTTGGTGCGTTTCTTTGGGCTGTTCTAACGAATGGGCAGGGTGAAGACAAAGCGACTTCCGCTTTCATTTTCACCCGGCTCAACCCAAATTCTTCCGCCATGCGCCTGCACAGCAAGTTGACAGAAGGTGAGGCCAAGGCCAAAGCCACGCTGTGGTTTATCCTGAGCTGATTGGGCGAAACGCTCAAAGATGCGTTGCCGATCTTCTGGTGGGATTCCTGGGCCGGTATCGGTGATGGAGATGGTAATTTCTTTTTCGTCTGATTGGGCAGTAATGGTAATGCGGCCTTGTGGAGGCGTAAATTTGAGGGCGTTATCAATCAGGTTGGCGATAACGCGCCCAATTTTGTCTTCATCGAGAGTCAGGGTCGGGAGTGTGGGAGATAGGTCGGCAGTTAATTGCACCTGGGCAACTTCAGCACTGAAGGATAGTTGGCGCAGCATATCCTGAATGAGGGTGATCAGATTGGTGGGGCCAAGATGGAGTGGCGACTGACCGGATTCGAGGCGTGAGATGTCGAGCAGGGAGTTGACAAGGCGTTTCATGCGTTCGGCTGCTGATTTGGCAATTTCCAGTGGCTGGCGGTTTTCCTGAGCAACCTCGGGTGGGAGGGTGATCTCAAGCAGGCAGAGCGTCAGGTAAATGGTATTGAGCGGGTTGCGCAGGTCGTGAATAATCAGGTCACTGGTTTCCTGGCGCACGCGCTGAATATTGATCAATTGTTCTTTTTCGGTTTGCAGGGTTTGTACTTGTTCGGTGAGATGGCGGCTTTGTTCTTCGCCGCTGGCTCGGGCAGCGTCGGCCTGGCGTAGGCGTGAACTGATGGAGGCCATCACCTGCCGGGTCATTTCGGGTTGGATGAAGAGCAATTGTTGAAATTCACTGGCATCAATGCGCAGCAAGTAGGTGGGGGTTAGGGCAATGACGGTTGCAGAGCGGGGCTGGTTTTCAAGCAACGCCATTTCGCCAATCATTTCGCCGGGCAAACGGATGCCGAGCAGAATGGGCTCTTCCAAACTGCCTTTGATGATGGCAACGCGTCCCGACCAGATGAGGTAGGCAGCATTGGCAGCTTCACCCTCACGACAGATGATTTCCCCCGGTTCGCAGGCATGTTGCTGGGCGAGGCGCTCAAAAAGCGAACGGTCCAGGCTGGCAAACAGGGGCAGCAAAACCGGTTCCGTCATTTCGGCAGGCAGGTGGCGGGGTTGTTGACGGAGCAGCGATTCGAATGCAGTGGCAGAAAGCTGTGTGGTGGGCATGGCTCAATCCTGAAGGCGAAAAAAAATGAAAGGCTACACTGTAATTGTACATCGAAAACGGAGCTGAAAAGGTCTACAAGGCTTGCTTTTCTGGCATAAATGGTCAATAATTAAGCATGTATATAAACGGGTTTTAGATTTGTCTTTCAACCAAGGAGCTGCTTATGTGTGCTGCAATTACTGGACGAGCTTTTCAACCAACGCCGCTAAAGCGCGTTCTTCCTGTTCCATCGGATATTGAAATTGCGCAGGCTGCGGAATTGAAACCGATTGCACAGGTGGCGGAGGAGCTTGGCATTCTGCCTGAGGAATTGGAGCTGTATGGGCCGTATAAGGCAAAGGTTAAACTGGAACTTTTGGAACGACTGAGCGAGGTGCCGAACGGTTACTATGTGGATGTGACGGCGATTACGCCTACGCCTCTGGGGGAGGGAAAAACAACGACAACTGTAGGGCTGAGCCAGGCTTTAGGCGCTTTGTTGGGGAAGCGGGTGGTGACCTGCATTCGGCAGCCTAGCCAGGGCCCGACCTTTGGCATTAAGGGCGGTGCCGCTGGCGGAGGGTACAGTCAGGTAATCCCAATGGAAGAATTTAACCTGCATTTGACGGGGGATATTCATGCCATTACCGCGGCAAATAACTTGTTGGCGGCTGCTATTGATGTGCGAATGTTGCACGAGGCAGATGCAACGGATGAACAGCTTTTTGCTCGTCTGTTTCCGACTGATAAGGCAGGGCGCCGGCATTTTACGGCGGGGATGCGGGCGCGCATGACTCGATTGGGTATTGTGAAAGAGACGCCAGATGACCTGACTCAGGAGGAACGAAGCCGCCTCTGCCGTCTGGATATTGACCCGGAGACGATTACCTGGCGGCGTGTGCTGGATACGAGTGATCGGTTTTTGCGCACAGTGAGTGTGGGGGAGGGAGAAGAAGAAAAGGGCAGGACTCGTACAACAGGTTTTGATATTACTGTGGCAAGTGAAATCATGGCAATTCTGGCGTTGACAACCAGTTTGCGAGATATGCGAGAACGATTTGGTCGAATTGTGATCGGCCTGAGCCGTTCGGGCGAAGCCGTAACGGCGGATGATTTGGGCGTGGCAGGGGCAATGACGGTTTTGATGAAGGACGCGATTAAGCCGAATTTGATGCAAACCCTGGAAGGAACGCCGGTCTTTGTTCACGCTGGCCCATTTGCTAATATTGCACATGGCAATAGCTCGATTTTGGCAGATCAGATTGCTTTGAAATTGGCTGAGTATGTGGTGACGGAATCGGGCTTTGGGGCTGATATGGGGATGGAAAAATTCTTTGATATTAAATGCCGCTATTCGGGGTTGCTGCCCAATGTGGTGGTTCTGGTGGCAACGGTGCGGGCGTTAAAGATGCATGGTGGTGGTCCAAAGGTGGTGGCCGGCCGGCCATTGGATGCGGCCTATACGCAAGAGAACCTCGATTTGC
Source organism: uncultured Anaerolinea sp. (assembly GCA_964453115.1). GTDB lineage: Bacteria > Chloroflexota > Anaerolineae > Anaerolineales > Anaerolineaceae > JAIWNK01. The sequence goes on from CAYVRT010000014.1 coordinate 21,473, forward strand.
TGCGAGCCGGGTTGCCGAATTTGTTGCATCACATTGCCATCGCGCGCAAGTTTGGCATTCCGGTGGTGGTGGCTGTCAATCGCTTTGCGACGGATAGCCCGGCAGAATTGGAACTGGTGCGACAGGTGGCAGTGGAAGAGGGCGGTGCTGAGGCGGCATTGGTATGCGAACATTGGGAAAAGGGCGGTGAAGGGGCTTTGGAACTGGCAAAGGCGGTTGTGGCTGCGGTTGAGAAGCCGGCTGCGTTTGAATTTCTCTACCCGCTGGATTGGCCGATTAAGAAAAAAATTGAGACGATTGCTCGGGAAATCTATGGTGCTGAGGGGGTAGACTATCTGCCAGAGGCTGAAGAGCGAATTGCTGAATATGAGCGCTTGGGGTTTGGAAATTTGCCAATTTGTATGGCGAAAACGCATTTAAGTCTGAGCCATGACCCAACCTTGAAAGGCGTGCCAACAGGGTTTCGTATTCCAGTGCGTGATATTCGTGCCTCCGTGGGGGCGGGCTTCCTTTACCCAATTTTGGGGAAAATGAGCACCATGCCAGGACTGCCAACTCGACCGGCCTTTATGGATGTAGACCTGGATTTGGAAACGGGACGGGTGATTGGTTTGTTTTAGCTGCTTTGTGTCGTCACTTCGTGGTTATTACACCGGTGTGGGGCAACCTGCACCGGTGTGGTTTAAGCAGAAACTTGATTGAGAAAACATCATTAACGTAGATTTTTTGCCATTCAGCCGGGTTGAGGTGTGGTTACCAGATGAATACATCAGTCCAAACGATGCCGATTAGCAGGGAGATGAGCGTGATGACCAGGCCGGCACGAGTGTATTCCCAAAAACTCAGTGTGATACGGTTGCGAGCAGCAATTTCAGCAACAATCAGGTTGGCAACGCTTCCAAGCAGGGTGAGGTTTCCAGCCAGGGTGGAGGTTGCTGCCAGAGTCAGCCATCCGGCAGTGGGGTTGGTCAGGCTGGCTACAATGGGTTTGAGGAGCAAAACGGCTGGAACATTGGAGACCAAGTTGCTGAGGATGGTGGTGGCAAGTGAGAATGGCCAAATGCCAGTTTGTGGGCCAAGTTTTGCCAGCTCGAAGAGCTTTGCGGCAACGCCATTGGCTTCCAGAGAGCCGGTGACAATGAATAACGCGGCAAAAAAGACCAGTAACCCCCAGTTGATTTCGTAGAAGACGGTTTCAGGTTGGATGCGACGGGTGAGGAGCAGGACACAGGCGGCAAGGAATGCGACCAGAGCGATGGGCATGCCAACCAGAAAAGCGATTAACATTCCAGTGACAACGGACAGCGTCTTGGTCAATTGCCAACGTTCAATGTTGAAAGGTGGGGTGGCGATTTCTTCAAAGCGTTGTGGGCGAAATTCCCAGCGATAGAAGAGGATCAATACCAGCCAGATGCTGCCCAGGCCAAGCAGCGAGATGGGGAGCAGAGAGAGGGAAAATTGACCATACGAGATTCCGGATGCAATGCCAATGATCATGTTTTGGGGGTTGCCTGTTAGCGTGGCTGCTGAGCCAATATTGGAAGCGGTTGCCAGAGCAATCAGGTAGGGGAGTGGGTTACGCCGGGCGGACTGCGTAATTTCCAGAATGAAGGGGGTGAACATGAGGCAAATGGTATCGTTCAGAAAGAGCGCACTGAGCAACCCGGAAAGGAGGATGACAGCAGCCAACAGGGCGCGTGGTGTGTGCGCCAGACGAAGAAGGCTGCGCCCGGCCAGGCGAAAGAAACCGGCAAATTGCAAATTGGCATTAATAATCATCATGCTGAAGAGCAGGATGATGGTATCGGCATCTACAAAATGGGCGATTTGCTCAAATTGGATTTGGCCGGTGACGAGTAACAGACCAACGCCCATTAGCGTAATGGTGGTGCGGTTTGCTCGCACCAAAGGCCAACGGCCAATGGCGATGCCAAGATAGGTGATGGCAACGATGATCAGGGTGAGCCAAAAACTCATTGCTGAATAGCTTCAAGTGGCAGCCAGATGTGGAACGTGCTTCCGGGGCAGTTTTTTTCATCATAGCCGGGGCTTTCGGCCCAAATTCTTCCGCCGTGTGATTCGATGACGCCGCGCGCCAGGGTGAGCCCCAGTCCTGGGCCAGCCCCTTTGAATTTGCTGGCTCCTGTGCTGTGCAGCATGGGGTCACCAACGCGATAGAATTTAAGGAAGATTTTTTCCAGGTCACTTTTTGCGATACCAATTCCAGTATCAGCGACCAGAATTTCGATCATTGGTTGAGAGCCGGTTTCATCGGCGGGCATAAGACGCCCATTGATGAAGATTTGACCGCCATCGGGTGTATATTTGATGGCGTTTTGGATGAGATGCGAGAAGACCTGTGTGAGACGGAGGCGATCGGCCTGAATGGTGGGTAGTTCATCCAGCCCGCTGATGGTGATTTGCTGGCCGCGTAGACGAAGCGGTTTCTCCCAGTCTTCAAGTGCTTCTTTGACGACCAGCTTTAACTGGGTGGCGGAGAGATCCAGTTCCAGGGTTTGGGTATCCAGCTTGGAGACATCAAACATCATGTCAATGATTCCTTGTAGCCGGAGGCTGGCTTTCTTGAGGTTGTTAACCATCATGGCGCCTGTTGCCGGGTCGAGCGTACCGCTGGTGACGGATTCGCCGAGCATATCGGTATAGCCGCGCACCTGGGTAAGCGGGGTGCGCAGTTCGTGCGAGGCAATGTTGATGAAATCAGATTTGGCACGGTCAAGACGGGAGAGTTCTTCGTTTGCCGTGGTTAATTCGAGGTTGAGCCGCTCGTTTTCTTCGTTGCGGGCTTTCAGGTCATCGTAAAGACGCGCGTTTTCAAAGGCAACTGCGGTTTGATCGGCCAATGTGCTGAGGAGGAGCAAGTCTTCATCATCGTAGGGGGTGCGAGAAGATTTGGGGCCAAGTGCCATCAGGCCAATCCATTTGCCTTTGGAGTGAATTGGGACATAGACATCAATGTCAATGCTGGCGAGCCAGGCGCGTTCATCGGCGCTGGTATTGCGGAAGCGGGGCAACAGGTCAATATCATATTGGGTAAGGGGGGCATTGACAGTGGCAAAATATTCGATCACCGGGCTTTTGGGATCAAAGGTTACTGGTGAATTTTCGCCATCAGCTGCCATCAGGTTACGTAAGGTGTAGTGTCCGCTGCCGGCGACAGGGTTGTTTTCGTAGTGGACAACAAAGAGTGTGCCATGACTGACGCCCAGGGCATCGTTGGTTTGGGCAACAACCATGCTGGCAAGTTGATTCAGGTCGAGGATATTACTGATTTGAGTGCTGTATTCGCGCAACGTGGTTCGTGGATCATAGCTTGTGCCAACAATCAGGCTTTGTACCCAGCGTTCAATTTGTTTGATGAGTGGGTTGATCAATAGAGTAAGAAGGGCAGCTATGCCAATCCAGATGATCAAATCTGAGTAGCCAGGAAAATAGCGTGGCGCAATGGTATGTGACCATTGCGCAAGGGTGTAGATGGAAATGCTGAGGGCGCTGATGAGCAAGAAGACGATCAGGTGTTGTGCAGCACGGCGAATATCCAGCAAGCGGTAGGTGGTTGTGACGTAGACAGCAGCAAAAATTCCGAGAGCATACAGCACGCCGCCAGCAACGCGATAGCCAAACAAGAACAAAAACGACCCGGCACTGGTGAGCAGGCCAACAATGCCCCAATAGCGGTAGCGGTTGCGGTGTAATGGATTGGTGGCTTTGCGATCGACGCGCAGAAAAAGCACGGCGGAATCTCCGAGCCAGAATACCATGCCGCCCAGTGAAAGGATGGTGACAAGGAGTGGCAATTGAATTCCGCCGGGCAGGGCTTCGGGCAGGTTGAATGGGTTTTCGTTGAGCAGGACGATGGTGGTGACCCAAAGAAAGCCAATTGCCCACCACCAGGGCCAGCCCTTTTCAACGCGCAAAAAGAGGCGGGTGAGTTGGAAGAAAATGAGGGTGAGAACAAATACGCCATAGTAACTTATGCGTGCAAGTGCTTCGGGATTTGTGTTGGGGATGGAGAAATCGGGCAGGAGCAGCGTCGCTGTCCAGAGAAAGGCTACACCTACATGGATACCTAATAAAAGGCTGACCCCTTCGCTCATTCGGCTGCGGTTCAGAATGACGAAGAAGGCAAACATATAAAACAAACAGGCAATCAGGACATATAAAAATAAGGGAGAAATGATAGGCATCCGGCGTTTTCCTGTCAGATAGATTGGGTTAATTCTACCGCATCTTTGGGTTTGGAATAGTGGAAATTGATGAAGAGCTTAGAAAAGAGTGTTGATTTGTTGCTACACTTTGGGGCGGGTGTGCCCGCTCTGTTGTGCAGCCTGGAAGAGCTTGCTGTTTGCACTGTTCATTCATGAAATACTTCGCTGATGGGTTTGCAGGGCCTGTGCTACTTGGCGTTGCTGAAGCGGATCCTGGATGTTGGGTTGGAGGGTTTGCAGCCAATGGGCGGCACAATCCTGGACGTAGGGGCTGGGGTCGTTCAGGGCTTTGAGGAAGACGGGGATGAAGATGGGGGTGCTTTGCTGGCCGAGGCTTTGCAGGGCGGCATAGCGCAGGGCCTCATCGGAACTGCGCAATTGTTCGATCAACAAAGGGGCAACCCAGGGTTGTTCAATTCCGCCTAGTAAACTGGCAACGCGTTGTTGAGATTCTGAATCGCCGCGTTGGAGAGCGGTTCGAAAGGCAGGTTCAGCAGCTGCGCCCAGTTTTTGGAGTGCTTTTCCAGCCCGCGGGCGGGTTTCTGGTGTGCCAATCAGGAAGAGGCGCAAGAGGGGTAATGCGGCAGGTGTGCCAAAGCTGGCAAGGGCGTTGGCGACTTCCAAAAAGACGTACTCGGATGGGTCATCCAGCGCGGTGAGTAAGCCAGGGATGGCATTGGGATCGGCGGTTTTGCCGAGCAACTGGGCGGCGCTACGCCGGGCATCCTCGCTACGGTGTTGGATGGCATCACTGAGAGCCGGGATGGTTGTATTGCCCATTTTTTCCAGTGCATGTGTGGCTGCCATCCGCTGGTGGTGGTTGGGGCTATCCAACATTTCAATGAGCAGTGGTAAGGATTTTGTATCCTTCATGTTGCCCAGGGCTATTGCTGCCTTTTCTGCCAGATGAGGAGGATCGGTTGATAAAAGTTTTAACAGGGGGTTGGGCGTGAAATGCGAACAGATGTGTTCAATACTTTGCTGAGCTGCCTGCCGCACTGCATTTGAGTCGTCGCTCAGGGTTTGCAGCAAATCGGGTAGTGTGGTTGGGTTGCCAATCTCTTGCAGGCTGAAGCATACCCCGGTTCGGATGGCGGGATTGGGGTCGTTGAGGGCTTTGCGCAGTGCAGGAAGAGCCAGACTGCCAAGCTGAATGAGGGCTTTGGCGGCAGCCTGGCGAGTTTGACCCTGGTCATTGGCGTATCCAAGCGCTTTAATCAGACCGGCAAAGTCCTTCTTTGCCAGCAGGGTGGAGACGTTGGGCGGGCCAAAGAGCGGCATATTTCCTCAGGACTTTACAACCTCAATGGTGTTCTTAATCTGGATGAGGTGCGTTTGGGTGTGGGTGGCGAATAGTGGCATGTTGAAGGCAACGCTCCAGAAAGAGGGTTTGCGGTGAACAAAATCATCTGGCAGGGCAGCCAGAATTTGCAAGGTTTCTTCACAGGCGAGCTGAAAGGCTTGCATGAGCTGTGGCAGGGTTGGATACACTGCCAATGTGGCTTGAATGCGGGCATCCTGATTTTCGGTGAAGCTGAAATCCATGCTGGATAGGGTTTTGACCAGCCAGAATTGAAAATCGCGTTCAACCTGGATGAGGTGGGCGATGATGGCTTTGACGCTCCATTCGCCCAATGCAGGTGATTGAGAAGCATGCTCTTCGCTTAACCCGTCAACGAGATCGGCGAGCTTTTGCCAATCTGTCTGGTAGATTTGGCGAATGTTTGCTGATAGTTCTGCGGCAGAAGTGGCTAGTGGGGGAAGTGGCACCCGCAATAGTTCCAGTGAGATGGCGTGAACTGTTCCGGCGCGTTCGAAGGTCAGGGTAAGTTGATCGCCTGCGCGGTGTTTTCGCAATTGTTGCATGAAGATGCCCAGATTGGTGGTGGGTTGATCGTCGAGGGAAAGGATGAAATCCCCTTTTTGCAAACCGGCATGGGCAGCGCTTCGCTCGGCGAGAACATCGGTGATGATGAGACGATTGGCGTTTTCTTCCAGTCCAATGCCAAGTGCAGGACGGTCTACAATCCGCTTATCCATGCCGGTCTCCATGACCGAGATGAGGTTTTCCAGGCCGATGATCCATCCGCGTTCAATTTCGCGGCGGATGGGGAGCCATTCATCATTCAGCCCGAGGCCATGATGTTCAATGATCACCAGGTTCGAGCCATCCTGCTGAGGCGAGAAAGAGATTTCGACCTGACTGATGGCCGGGTCTGCATTTCCGCGCCAGGTAAAAGCAACGCGCCGATTGGGTTCGAGGGCAGTGAATTCGCCGATGGTGCGGTAGCCATTTGTCCAGGTCAGGAAAAGTCCGCCGCCTACATGGGGTTCACAGAAGGCTTTTTGGCACAGCCATTCTTCAAAGCCAATGGTGTTGGTGAAAGCGCGATAAAGGTGTTCAATGGGGGCATGAATTCCATAGGCAAAACGCAGTATTTCAGCTTTGGACATGGGAGAACTCCTGTTATTGTGAATTGGATGGGGCAAGATATGTCTCGATGCCGTTTGCAGCGAGAATTTCACCATAATAGACACGGTGGTAATCCTGACGCGGGTAATTTTTCTCAAGGTCGGGATCAAGAAAATGGTTGGGTTCAAAGTCGTGCCAGTAGAGTTTTTTGCACTCCAGGGTGAGGATGGCTTCGGCAAAGGTTGGGGCAGCGATGTGGCTGGCAGCGATGGGGGTAAGGCCAGAGGCAGTAATTTTGTCACCATCTCGACCGGAGCGGCTACCGAGAAGTTTTAGGGCAGGGCGTTGCTGTGGAGCAAAGGCGCACAGGGTGAAGGTGTTATATTGTTCCATATATTGAAAGGTGTGACGGGTTGGGCGGACGACAACCTGGGCAAAGGGGCGTGACCACATGCAGCCAAGGCTTCCCCAGGCAATGGTCATGGCGTTAAAGTCGCCGGTTTGAAAATCTCCGCTGGTGAGCAGCAACCATTCGTTTTCCCAGAAATCATAGGGCTGGTTGAGAAGGCGTTCGATTGGAATGTGGACAAGGGACATAGCAAGCTCCGTTTAATCGGTGGATTGTGGAAATACGATGTGCGAAAGTTCAAGCAGCGCCGCATGATGCCGAACGCGCTCTAAAAAGATTTGTCGGGCAGATTGGTCGCTGATATGCTCGGCGCTTTGGTGGAGAAGTTGACAGGCGGCTTGCAGGGTGGGTTCGAGTTGGGGGTCGTTGGCAGCGCGCAGAACGCGCACACAGGCCAGGTAAACGCGTAATGGCTCTTCTGCTCCGTTGAGGGCCGGGTTTTCACGCAACACAGCAAGGATTGTATGTACACCTTGCAGGGCCTGGGCGATGTTTTTGCTGGCTAGTTGGGCGTTTGCCAGTCCGGCCAGTGATTCCATTGCCAGGTTGCGATCGCCAAGTTTTTGTCGCAGATCAAAAGCAGTTTGATATGCTTGCGCAGCAGCCTGGGGGTCATTGCTGTGCAGCAATGCATGGCCGAGGTTTGTCAGTGCATACCCTTGAACGCGCTCCTCGCCCATTTGTTGAGCAATTTGAATGGCCTGCTGTGCAGTCTGGATGGCCTTGTCATAGCGTTCCTGGTGAACAAAGAGCAGAGATTGGCTGGCGAGGGTGACGGCTTCGCCCTGGCGGTCACCAGATTGGTTCATCAACTCAATGGCTCGGTCATAGAAGATTTGAGCAGCAGAATAATCGGCCAGCTGGTCAGAGATGAGGCCAAGGTTGTTCAGCGCCAGTGCTTCACCGACTCGGTCGTTGACTTGTAAGGTGACGTTGAGGGATTGTTGGTAATAGAGGCGCGCTTCGGGATAATCTCCTAGTTCGGTGCAAACGATGCCAAGGTTGTTGTATGCCAATCCCTGACCCCATAAGTCGCCAATGCTTTGGAAGGCTAGCAGTGCTTGTTCGTAATAGGCTTTTGCGGCAGCGTAATCGCCCTGATGATCGGCGGCAACACCCAGACTGTTGAGTACTGCGCCCTGGCCCTGCCGGTTGTGCAAGTCGCGCTGGAGGTGGAGGGCGTGTTTATAATAATCTATGGCGCTGGAATAATCACCCTGGTGTGAATAGATGTTGCCAAGGTTGTGCATGCAATCTGCTTCAATTTGCGGCAGCCCAAGTTCTTTGGCAAGCGCCAGTGCGTTTTGAAATTCATTCCATGCTTCTTCGTAATTGCCAAGGCGGCGTAGGGCGCGGCCAAGTTGCAGGTGTCCGGCGGCTTCCAGGGTGGGGTGTTGGATGCGTTCGCTGATGCTGATGGCTGAGCGGGCCGATTCGGTTGCCAGGGTATAGCTGCCGGTTTTTTCGGCAAAGTGGGCCTGTCGCAGGGCAACCTCAGCCTGGGCGCGCAGGTCGTTCATGCGCTGACTGATTTCTTGCATGGCGGTCAGGTCTTGTGTTTGGGGTTGACGATCGCCAAGCAGGTCGAGGATTTTCTCGCGGGCAATTAGCAGGTCAAAGCGGGCGCGCAGATCTTCGGGTGAGGTGAGTTCGATGGCGTGGGTGTAGTAGCGACGGGCTTCTGCGTTGGCAAAGCGGGTTGCTGCACCGGCTGCCGCTCGATGATACCAGGCTCGAGCAGCTTCTGTATCTCCGGCTTGCTCATAGTGTTCGGCAATGACAGCCGCATATTCATCTGTACGACCGCTGCTTTGAGTAACACTGACGAGCCAATGGGCTGCCTGAGCGTGATAATTACGGCGCTCGCGTTTCAGGACGCTTTCATAGGCCACATCTCGAAGCAGTGTATGCTCAAAGATAAATTCCTGAGTGTGCTGAAAGGCCGATTTGTCGCGGCGAAAGATGATGCGTCGTTCGAGCAGTCGGTTGAGGATGGCGGCAGGGGCGCGGGTTCCAAGATGTCCGAGAGCATCTTCCCAAAAGATGCGCCCAATGATGGAACAGCGTTGAAGGGCAAGCCGTTCTTCTTCTGGCAGGCTATCCAAACGGGATTGAAGGATGCCGGTCAGTGTGGCGGGGACGTTGATGCTTGCCAGCCGTTCGGTGTTGATTAGCCATTGCTCTGGTCCGGTTTGGATGACGCCCTCATCAATTAAGATTTTAACCATTTCTTCAATGTAATAGGGGTTGCCTTCAGAGCGTTCAATGATCAGGTTGGAGAGGTGGAATGGGATGACAGGTGTCTTTTGTAAAATTTCGGCCACCAGGAGTTGACTGTCCTGGGAGGAGAGTGGATGTAGTTCGAGGAGGGTGTGTCGAAGGTTTTCTGAGCCAACTGTTTCTGTCCAGATGGGATGGGTATCTAATAGACTGGGGCGGGCAAGCCCAATGATCAGCATCGGTAAATCCGTCACCTGATGGAAGAGCCATTCAATGGCTTCAAGAGATCGTTCATCAGCCCAGTGAATATCTTCGAGCAGGACGATGGTTGGAATTTGCTCTGAGAGGGAGCGAAAGAGCTGGGCCAGATACTGTAGGGCGCGTTGGTGTAATTCACGGGCGTCGTTAATTTTGGCGTGGTGTGGGGTGGTGGGAAATTTGAAGCCCAGCCATGTGCCGAGGACGATGGCAGCTTCCTGGCAGGTGGCCTGGTCTGCCCAGAGGGCGCACAAACCGGCACAAAGTTTTTCGAGCAAGATGTCGGGCGGGTCGCTTTCCAATAGATTGAAATGGCTGGATAGCATGAAGCGTAGCAGTGCTGCAGGAACAGCGGCGTTTTGTTGGGTGGCGCGGCCTTTCAGGGTTTGCGTTTGAAAGGGGAGGAGTTCTACCCAGTTGTTAAATTCGTAAAGGAGGCGACTTTTCCCTAACCCAGCATTGCCCAGAATGGTGACCATGCCGGTTGAAGGGGTCGTGAGGCTAATTTCAAATTCGTTTTGCAACACTTGCAATTCGTTCTCACGGCCAACCATGCGCGTTTCAATGCCTTCAACGCCGCGCGTGAGGGTGCGGAAGGCGCTAGGGCGGGCGGCTTCGACAGAATAGACGCGTTGCAGGTCGGTCTTTCCTTTGAGGGCGAGGGGGTCGAGGGCGCGCACTTTAAAAAGCCCGCGCACATGACGATAGGTGTCGTGTGAGATGAGCAGACTGTTGGGCTGGGCTGCGGTTTGCAGGCGATTGGCTGTGTTAACGGTGTCGCCAATGGCGGTAAACTCCTGGGTTGTGCCAACATCACCAAGCAATACGGGACCTGTGTTGATGCCAATACGCAATTGTAAGGCGAGGTGTTTTCCGCCCGGGGCAGATGCACTCTTGAGCATGGTGAGGCCGCAACGGATAGCGCGCTCGGGGTCATCCTCGCGGGCGGTTTCAACCCCCCAAACTGCCATTACTGCATCACCAATGTGTTTGTCAATTCGTCCGCCGTTTTCAGCGATGATTGCATCGAGGCTTTCCCAGACTTCGTTCATCAAATCGGTAATGTCTTCGGCATCCATTGTTTCGGATAGAGCTGTAAAGCCGGAGATGTCGGCGAACATGACGGTTACTTGTTTGCGCTGCTGTTCACGCTGTGCAGTTTGTGCGTGGAGAGTTTCCAGTTTGCGGCGCATCGAATCGAGAGCAAGATCTACAACAGAATCGCCAAGAATGCTGCGTTGAGCTTCCAGGGCCTGCATGGCGTTTTGTATCTGAGCGATTTGATCGTTCATGGTGTCTTCCAGAGCAAATGAGGTCTATGTTGATTGTACCCGTTTTGAGGCCTGGAATACAAGCGATTTTTACCATGTACATATAAGAATTTAAAGCACAAAGGCGGGCAAGTCCCGCCTTTGTGAGTTTGGACAAAGGGAACGAGTTTAGTCTTGCTCGTCTTCCTCGTCATCGTCTTCGTCATGTACGTGACCATGCTCGAGTTCTTCGGGGGTGGCTGCACGCAGATCTACAATGGTGACATCGAATTCAAGTTTCTTGCCAGCCAGGGGATGGTTGAAATCAAGCGTGATGGCTGCTTCATTGACAGCCGTGATGATTGCGCTCAATTCTTCGCCATCATCATTGAGAATTTCAAGTTCCACACCCACCTCAAGGGGAATATCTTCTGGAAGTTCTTCAGTTGGAACTTCCATGACAGCCTCGGGGTCCACATCGCCATAACCATCTGCAGGGGCAACGCTGACATGCTTGCTTTGGCCCGCGCGCATGCCGTACAGCTCGCGCTCCAAGCCGGGGATGATGTTCCCATAACCTTGAATGAACGAAATGGGGCCATCTTCTTCAGAAGAATCCACAACTTCGCTATCCACCGTCAGGGTGTATTGCAAACTGACGACAACATCGTCTTCAACAACAACGGGCTTGTTTTCAGCGTTCAACGCAAACTCCATTTCTTGAAAAGATCAGGTTCAAAACGGAGTGATTATATCACTTTTTGACGACCTGAGTCTTAACGTTTTATTTGACTTGCAGATCAATTTTGAGCGTGCAGATGGTTTGCCCGCTTTGAACAATGGCCCAGGTAGCGCTGTAGGCTCCGGTGCTGTTGGGGGCTTTCATATCCACGACCAGATCAATTTCTTCGCCGGGTTTGACGGTTTTGGAAAAATCGAAACCATCAGCATACTTTTGGAACTTGGTTCCGCTGATATAGCGGTAATCTACGTTGTTTGCGTCCCAACTGGATGTGCCAGTGTTTTTGACAACCCAATGCATATCAAAGTCGTTATTGGGGGACATGCTTGACCCCAGGGCAGGGGACTGTGATTTGATTTGACATTGCAGGGAGGTGCTTGTGGCACTGGCAACCGGCGTGGCGGTGAAAATGGAAGTAGCAGTGGGGGGAATGCGCGTTGCGGTCCAGGTGGGCAGGGGTGGGAAGGTGCTGGTTGCTGTTGGCTCTTGTGTTGGGGTGCGGGTGGGTGGAGCCTGCGTTTCGGTGGGAACCGGGGTGTCGCTTGGTCGGGCAGCGGCAGTTTGGGTGAAGTTTTGCGCCGCAGATTCGTGGGCCAGGGTGCGCATAATTGCCATAGTGGCCTCAACCTCTTGGGGGTTGGCTGTGGGGGCGTTGGCACCGGGTGTGTTGCAGCCCACCAGGGCAAGCAACAAGGTCACAACAACAGCAAATTGAACGATTTTCATGCTTTTTTTCTCCTTTTATTTTTTCAGCAAAAATGAACGCTTATGAGAATAAGCGCTGTGGATTAGACGCTGGCTGGAGCCAAAAGTTCCTCAGTTTTTTGAGCGACAGTTCTCGCAGGTGCCGAATAAGATGAGGTGATTGGTGGAAATTAAAAAGGAATGTTCAGCCTCAATTTTTTTAAAGAAGGTTTGGATTTCGGCATCGGACAGCGTGATGATGCTGTGACATGTTTCGCAAACTAGATGATGATGGCGGTTAATGGAGGCAATTTCGTAGACTTCTGTGCCGCTACCGATATCGGAAATGGAGACCTGACCTGAATGAACCAGACGTTCCAGCACCCGATACACGGTGGAGGGTGCAACTGCTGGCAGAGAAGGTCGTAGATGCTCAAAAATTTCAGCCGCACTGAGGTGACCCTGGCAGGTTTTGAGTAGATTGAGAATTTGTAGACTGGTAGATGTATTTTTCATATATATTTGCAATTGCGAATCTTTGCAATTGTAATTTTTCGTATTATAATTCTTATGCTGTGATTATACGGCATAATTTTGCTTTTTCCAATGGAGGTTGGAGATGTTTTTTTCTGCTGAGCCGATGCATATTCCGGATGGGTTTCTTTCTGTTTTGGTTGCTGTAGTATGTTGGGGTATTGTACTGGTAACAATTGCTGTTTCTTTACGACAGTTGAATCGGGTTTCTGCGATTCGTAACGACCCGCTGATGGGCGTTCTGGCAGCGGCAATTTTTGCTGGGCAGATGTTAAATTTCAGCGTGACAGGGGGAACTTCGGGGCATTTGCTTGGGGCGGCTTTGGCCGCCATTTTGGTTGGTCCCTATGCGGCGGTATTGGTGATGACAATTGTGGTTTCAACACAGGCTTTGATTTTTCAGGATGGTGGTCTCCTTGCGTTGGGGGCGAATTTATTCAATATGGCAGTGATTGGGGTGTTTGTGGCTTACACGGTGAATCGCCTGGTGCAGCGTCTTTTGGGTGAAACCCGACTGGCAATCTTTGTTGGAGGGTTTTTGGCCGCCTGGAGCTCAATTTTTGTAGCCTCGCTGGCTTGTGCATTGGAACTTGCTTTTTCTGGTACATCGCCAGCCAATATTGCCATTCCGGCGATGGGTGGGATTCATGCATTGATTGGGCTTGGGGAAGGTTTCATTACCATTGGCGCGCTGGCTTTCATCTATGCTGCGCGGCGTGATTTGCTTAAGCAAGGACAGATGCGGACGGCTGGTAACCGGGCTGTGTTGGTGGGAGGGACAATTTTAGCCCTGGCATTGACGGTTTTTTCGCCCTGGGCTTCGTCTCATCCGGATGGCCTGGAATGGGTGGCGGAAGAGCATGGTTTTTTGAGCGCTGCGCAGGATGCTTTATATTCCATTATTCCCGATTATGTGATGCCAGGAATTCAAAATGAGGTTTTGGCAACAATTATCGCAGGTGTGGTTGGGGTTGTGGTGGTGCTTGGGTTGACACTGGGCTTAAGCTATGCCCGTCGTAAGGCAGCCTGAATGCTATGCGCGATCCGTACCAGCCTGGCAAAAGTATTGTTCACCGATTGGATGCGCGAGTTAAGTTTATTTTGACGCTGGCTTTGATTTTAACCGGGGCATTGGCAGCGTCGGGGGCGTGGATTGTGTATGTGCTGCTGATGATGGTGGCTCTTTCTGGTGCGGTGCTGGCCGAATTGGGGATTGGTTTTGTGCTGCGATGGGCTTTGCTGGCGCTGCCATTTGTGTTGGCGGCTGTGCCAGTGCTATTTACACAGCCTGGCACGGCACTGCTCAGCCTGCCGATTGGGGATGTAACACTTGCCGGGCTGGAGCGATTTGGTGGAATCGCGCTTAAATCCTGGGTTTCGTTGCAGGTAGCAATTTTATTGGTTTCAACAACACCAATGCCAGAATTGTTGTTGGCATTGCAGGCGTTGCGTTTGCCGCGTTTGCTGGTGGCAATGACTGGGTTGATGTGGCGTTATTTGTTTTTGATGATGGAGGAGGTGGAGCGTTTGTTGCGTGCCAGGCAGGCGCGCAGCAGCACAATCGGTGATGCTCGGCATCCTGGCGGAACTTTGGTGTGGCGGGCGCAGGTGACTGGCGGGATGGCGGGCAGTTTGTTGGTGCGCTCTTTTGAACGGAGCGATCGGGTTTATGCGGCGATGTTGGCGCGTGGCTATGATGGAGAAGTGCGTTTGTTGCCACGTCTGCCCATGCCGGCCTGGAATATTTGGGTGTTGGCAGTTGGCTTGCTGTTTTGTCTTTTTGTTTCGTTGTTGGGGATACTTTATGCCTGAAGATGCGATTGTTGTGATACAAGATTTACATTATGTCTATCCGGATGGGCGACAGGCATTGAAAGGCGTTTCCTTAAATGTATATGCAGGTGAGAAGGTAGCATTGGTCGGGCCGAATGGGGCTGGAAAATCCACTTTGTTGCTGCACCTGAATGGGATTTTGAATGGCACAGGTCTGGTACAGGTGGCGGGATTGGCGGTGAAAGAGAAAAACCTTGGGCGGATTCGGTCCCTGGTGGGGCTGGTGTTTCAATCGCCGGAAGATCAATTGTTTTCGCCAACCGTATTTGAAGATGTGGCGTTTGGCCCGATTTATCAAGGCCTGAGAAGGGAGGTTGTGGCAGAGCGGGTGGAGCAGGCATTGCAAGCGGTCCACATGCAAGGCTATGCCGAACGGATATCGTATCATTTGAGCGTTGGCGAAAAGAAGCGGGTTGCAATTGCAACCGTGCTTGCAATGCAGCCGCAGGTTTTAGCGTTGGATGAGCCTTCGGCAGGCCTTGACCCGCGCGCTCGACGCGGGCTGATGCGTTTATTGGGTGAATTGCCCCAGGCAATGTTGGTGGCTACCCATGACCTGGCGCTGGTTTCGGAGTTGTTGCCGAGGGTGGTGATTATGGACGAAGGGAAGATTGTGGCTGATGGCCCAACGCGGCAGATATTAGAAGATGAGAACCTGCTTCTTGCACATGGATTGGAACCTTTGTGAGTTGTTAGGGGGCGAGGCCATCGAAGACTTCGCAATTCAATTTGTTGCCAGCCTGGACCAATTGATTCCAGCGCTGGATGGCATCATCAAAGGCCAGGTCGGTGCGGAAATGCTTGGGTATGATAGCTGTCCAGCTTTGGCCTGGGCTGGGGGTGTTTTTGTTTTGACGGATATATTCGCAGCCCTGGCTGATGAGCAATACTTCGTCGGAGTTTCCTTGAATTGTTGATGGGGGAGTGCCAAGCCATAAACTGTGTAGGGTGGCAAGTCCCTCATAATCTATTAGAATGTAGTTGTTTAATGGTAAGCTGAAAGTGGAGCGGACAATGGATAGAAATTCGTCGCTGGGTAGCCCTTTTTGATTGAGTGCGAAAGCCTGAGCCACCAGGCCACCTTGCGGGTTGGCTGACGGGTAAAGAGATTGGGCTTTGAGACTGGTGATGGATGTATCGCTTGAAATGAGGATGGCCCAGAGTGAAACGACTTTTGGGGATGGTTGGGTCAGTGAATCAACATAAATAATGAGGTAGTTTTGTTGTTTTTCAACGGGGAGGGTAGCAACGTTAAGTGCCTGGGGAATTTTTCCGGCTACGCAAAACCCCAGGGTGGCGAAGATAACAAAAAAGATCAATCCAACAAACAGTTTTGCTTTACCCATGGGGGTCTCAGAAAATGCGCCTTATCAGGTTCGGTGACTGAATAATATTCACCCATTTTACCAGAAATAAGACGGGGGTAGATAGGAAAAAAAAGACCTTCTCTCCCAGCCTGGAGGAAGAGAAGGTCTATAAGAGAAAATTGCATTTTGTGGATAACAATGGTATTATACCGTATTTGTTGGGATTTGCATGAGATATAGTTAAGAGTTTGTGTTTATGTTACAATTAATCTATGAATTGCGAGGTATATTGGCTTGGCCTGGTTGGGTACGATGATGCCTGGAGGATGCAGGAGGAATGGGCCGTGGAGATTGCTGATGGTGTGCGACCCAATACACTGCTCTTTTTGGAACATCCACCGACCTATACGCTTGGACGGCGTGGCGATGCCAGGCATGTGTTGTGGACGGATGCGGCGCGGGCAGAGCGGGGAGTGAATTTGCGGTGGGTTGATCGGGGCGGGGATGTGACATATCATGGGCCAGGGCAGCTGGTTGGCTATCCGTTGCTGCGCCTGGCAGGGGCCAACTGGCAACAGGAACGGCTGCCCCAGGCGGATTTTGTGGGGTATGTGCGCCGATTGGAAGAAGTGTTGATTGCTGCGTTGGCGAATTTTGGAGTGCAGGCGGAAGCACGACCAGGTTTAACCGGCGTTTGGGTTGGGAAGGATAAAATTGCTTCGATTGGTGTGAAGGTAGATGCGCGCGGAATTAGCCGACATGGATTTGCGCTGAATGTTAATGTGGATAAGCAATATTGGGGGGGGATTGTGCCATGTGGCCTGGATGGAGTGAAGATGATTAACCTGGCTGACTTGCTATCATCGGTTCCACCAATTGAGCGGGTGATGGAGCAGGTCAGCCAGGCGTTTGGGTTGGTATTTGGTTATTCGTTACAGTGGGTTAGAGGCGGATGACGGTACCGCAGTAATCACATGTGATTGTATCCTGTCCGCGCAAAATGGGTTTTTCGATGGTGGCATTGCAGGAGGGGCATTTTGTAGGGGCGCTTTTCACCTTTTCAATTTCAGCCGGGTCAATTTCGATGGCGCGATCTTTGTCAAATTCCTTGGAGCGGGCGCGCTGAATTAATTCTTGCCATTCTTTGCAGTCTTGACCGTCCAGGTGTAAATGGATGGTTTGGTAGGGCGCTCCAACGGCAAAGCGGATGTCAAGATGGTCTTCGTTTTTAAACACGCCTTGTTTGGTTGGGGTTACTTCCTGAACAAGCGCCAGGGCAATTTCAAATTTTAGAGTTTGGACCAGTTTCCGCTCTGTGGTAATGAAGAGAACTTTCTTTGTGGCAATTTCCTGTTTTTGTTCAAAGATGATGCGTTGATCGGTTAGATAGAAGTTGCCTTCTGGGTCATCATCGTCTTTCTTGGGTCCGGTCATCCAGCGTGCTTTAACAGCCATGATAACGGCTTCGGTGGGCAGTAATTGGAAGCATGCCTGCCCCAGTTGGGTGATTGTCCACTCAATCCGATTTAGATGGGAACTTAATTTAGAGAATTGAGTTTCAAATTCATCATACATGCCGCTAATCGAGGATGCTGCTGCGGACGCACGACTTTCAAGGCTTTCAATCTCGCTTTTGACTTGCGCGTAGTAGGGTCGGCCCAGGGAGAGGTTGCGGCTGAGGGTGGCGAGATGGGCCATTTTACTTTCGATGGGTGGTAAGTCGTTCAGTAAAGTGCGAGATTGAGACTGGATCTGTGTACGCACTGTGCCACGCATCGTGGCCCAGTGGGTTAACATTTGGGTGGCCTGGGTTTCAACCGCTTTGTTAAAGGCGTAGCCGCGCTGCCGCAGTTCTCGAATGCGGTTGGGCAGGCTTTGAAGTCTGCTTTCCAGGTCTTCAACGCGATCGGAGACATCATTCAGGCGAACTTTGCTTTGCAGAGTGTTAAGCTCGGTCTGCAAATTGGAAACATCGCGAGCGAGTTCATCTACCGGGTTGGGTGCCGGGGTTGTGCTGCTCATGGAACCTCCTTGAAGGGTTGCGGGGCATTCTGCGTGCTGGCAAACAAAATGCCGATGGATTGAGATCAGTTATTCTGATTATGCAATGATTTGATGAAAAAATCAACACAAATCGGCTTGTATTTTCTATGGCTTTTCGATACATTATCTATATCTTGTTGTGTGGTGGTGGAGGTTGTTATGCTGGAAAAAGTGGATTTGGGCGTGGCGTTGACAAAAGAGGTCTACCGCGAGCGGTTGAAAGCAGCTGGACCTCGGTTGACATTGTTGCAGCGAGCTTGTTGGGAGGCAGGTGTTCCGGTTTTGGTGGTGTTTGAGGGTTGGGATGCATCGGGCAAGGGAACCACGATTAATTTGTTGGCGCGCCAAATGGATCCGCGTGGTTTTCGCATTCATCCAATCAAGGGGGCAAATGGATTGGAGAAGCAAATGCCCTGGTTGTGGCGCTTTTGGTTGCGATTGCCAAACGATGGTGAGATGGCATTGTTTGACCGTAGTTGGTATGGTCGGGTGATGGTGGAGCGGGTGGAAGAAATGATCCCTGAGAGGGTCTGGCAGCAGGCCTATCAGGATATTGTTGATTTTGAGCATACATTGGCGGATGATGGTGCTGTGTTGATTAAGTTTTTTCTGCATATCAGCAAAAAGGAGCAGAAGCGGCGCTTTGAGCGCCTGGAGAAGGATGTTTTGCAACAGTGGCGGGTGCAGAAAGAGGATTGGGAGCATCATCGCAAGTATGATTTGTATTTGATGGCAATTGAGGAGATGTTGGCACGCACGGAGTCGGAGTGGGGGAGTTGGGTAATTGTTGAGGCAACAGACCGCTATTGGGCGCGAATTAAGGTATTGGAAACAATCAATCGGCGTTTGGAAGAGGCTTTGCAGGAGCGCGGTAAGGCGCTTCCCGATGCGTTGCTGGCGGTGGAGGTGCAAGATGCTTGAGCGGAGCGATGTATCGCAAAAATTGACAGTGGAACAGTACGAAGAACAGTTGGAGCCATTGCAGGCACAGTTGCAGGCGCTGGGACATGCTTTGTATGAACGGCGACGCAGCCTGGTTGTGGTGTTTGAGGGTTGGGATGCGGCGGGAAAGGGCGGAGCAATTAAACGGTTGATTGCGGAGGTTGACTCACGCGGGTATGAGGTGTATCCGATTGCTGCGCCGTCCGGAGAGGATAAGACGCATCATTACCTGTGGCGTTTTTGGCGGCGACTGAAACCACCTGAGGAGAAGCAAATTCAGATTTTTGACCGCAGTTGGTATGGGCGAGTGATGGTGGAGCGGGTGGAAGGATTTTGCAGTGAGGTGGAATGGCGACGGGCCTACCGTGAAATTAATGAGTTTGAACGGCAATTGGTGGCTTCGGGGATGATTGTGGTTAAATTCTGGTTGCACATCAGCGCTGAGGAGCAATTGCGCCGATTTGAGGAGCGGCGAGATACACCGGCAAAGGCGTGGAAACTGACGGAAGAGGATTGGCGGAACCGGGACAAATGGCCGTTATATCAGATGGCGGTGGAGGAGATGTTGCTGAAGACAAGCACGTTGTTCGCCCCCTGGACAGTGGTGGAAGCAAATGATAAATATTTTGCGCGCATTAAGGTGCTGCGAACTGTGGTTGAGACGGTTGATCGTGAATTGGGGCAGGTGCTAAAAGAGGAGTTGCGGAAAAAAAAGAAGAAAAAGGCTTGAGGTTCAGGGGCTGAACTTCCAGGTCAGAGATAATGTCCGTTCAAAAATCTGGGTAAACAGGTCGCCTTTTTCCTGCACGGCAGCCTGCTCTTCGGGCGCGTTGGGTGTGGAGATGCGACAGGTCAGGTAGACTTTTCGGGCAGTGCTGCGCGTTTTCAAGTCTAGGACGCGGCTTTGGTGCGTGCGGTCGAGGGCATCGGCCACGCGCAGCAAGCTAGCGAGGATGGAGACAGAATGTTGATCTTCTGTAAGAAGAGCGGCAAAATGATCGTGTTTTGGGGATGGCAGGGCCTTGCGATGGTAGCGGGCAATCGAGCCGATGATGAGACGTTCGTTGGGTCCGCAGGTGAGGATTGGGCTGTTGAGGATGATGTCTAGTGCAGTTTTGTGATGCGCTTTTTGGCCGTTAATCCAGCCGATGTCGTGTAAGATGCTTGCTGCGTGTAGCCAAAAACGGTGGGTGCTGGTTAAAAGATGCAAGGGCTGCAATTGATCGAAGAGGCGCAGTGCAAGGCGAGCAACCTGATGGGTGTGGTTGGCGGGGTATTCGCAAGTTTGGGCCAGGCGCAGCGCAGATTGCAAGCTAAGTTCTTGCTCGGTAGATGCTGGATAGGGTTGATTCATTTTGCCTCGCTTGCGATAGGAATTGCGACCGTTTCACGCAGGGCATTCCAGCGTTGTGCTTCTTGCCAGGTTTTCCAGGATTGCAGGAATTGCTGATAGATTTGCTGCCGATGAGCAATCTGTTGCTGTTGAAAGAAGTCAAAGCCCGGCAAAAGGCGTTTTAGGGGGCGGGAATGTCCAAAATAACGGATGGTACGTTGCTGTTCTTTTTGGATGAAGGCAGGTAGGATTTCCAACCAGACATCGCAATCATGTATTTGTCCGAGCGCGTCCTGGGCCTGGCGCAAGGTTTGCAGGGAAGGCTTCAGGTTGCCTGCATAGCATTCGGCAAATGTTTCCAGTGTGTAACGAAGGCGTTTGGCGGCGATTCTCATTTGATGTAATTCTGTGGTGCATTCGGGGTTGTTGAGAAAGGGCTCGTATTGCAAAAATGCATCAAGGTGCAGGGTGATGGTTTGTTGGGCAAATGGAAAAATGTCAGCTGGGCAGGGGGGAACTGAAACCTGGATGGATTGGCTCAGTTGTTTTTGTAGTTTGGCAAGTGTTTGGTGCTTTTCAAGGGCCTTCAGAATGTGGAGTACTTGTTTTTGTTGACGGGTGCGTTGCTGTTGCAAGCGCAGGAGGATGCGGCGCAGACCGGGGCAGACGATGGGAGGTGGCTTTTCAGTCAGCAGTGCGCATAGCAATTCGATTTGCACGTCACTATCGCGAGCGGCGCCTAATGAATGGGTGATGCGACGGATGGATTTTGCCCAAGAGGTGCGTTGGCGGGCGGGAAAGTGGTTCTCAAACAGTGAGAAAATGGTGCGCAAGCGCCGGCTAGCAACGCGCATACGGTGAATGGCTTCAATATCCTGCGATAGTCGCACTTCTTGCATTTCCTCTTGCAATGCGCGCGTGTGGTGCAATGCTGCGGTTGCACCGAAACTGCGAATGGAGTGGAAGGCGGGGTCTTTCATTCCATTTCTCGTTTGTCCAATCAGGTGTTGCTACCTTGTTCAATCAGCCGGCGGATTTGGCGTTTGAGGTCAGCGAAGACCGGTTCGATGGGGCGGTCTGCATTGATGGTGATGAAACCATATTCCTTGCTCAGGTATTCAAACTGTTCTATCAGGCGCGCCTGATAGATGCAAAAGCTATCGTAGAGGTTATCGGCGCAGCGAATATCCATGCCGGATTCCCAGTAATTGAAGCCCCGGCCATAGACCATGCGGGCAACGAGGGTTGGAATTTCGGCGCGCAGGTAAAGCACGAGATCGGGTTTGAGGGCAAAGCTATACACTTTGCGTGCCCATTCAGGGTCTGCGCCGCGCACAACATCGCGAGCGATGATGGAATAGAAATAGCGGTCAGAAAGGACAAAGAAGCCAGCTTTGAGGGCGGGGATGATCTGATTTTCGAGGCGGTCGGCAAAGTCGGCGGCGTAGAAAAGGCTCAAGGTTTGCCGCCCCAGGGTATGGCCTTCTTTGGCCTGGTCGAGGCCAACCTGGGTGAGTGGGGAGCGGTTGAGGCCGGTATCGGCGACTGCAAACCCCTCATCTTCCAGCCATTTTCGCAACAGGCTAATTTGCGTTGAGCGACCTACGCTGTCAGTGCCTTCAAGGACAATCAGCTTACCGGGCATATCGGAGATGGTGCGGTAAGGAAAACCGCCGCCGTAGAATTGAGCCTGAGTCATGCCTGGCCTCCTTCGGGGGTGGGTTGGGATTTGCGCGACGTGCGTTTTTTGGTGGGGGTGGGCAGGTTGGGATTGGGCATTCCTTCCCAGCCGAGTAAGATTTTGCGCACAATTTGCCGCACCTGTTTTTGTTGTTTTTGGACGACTTCGGTGCCATCAATGACAACGAACCCAAATTCGCTGGTCATTTCATCGTATTGAGCGATGATGCTTTGCTGAAAGAGACGGAAACTGGTGGTTTTGCTGTCGGATAGTCCAAGGTCCATGCCTGCTTCGTAATACTTTAACTCGGCACGTCCAGAGAGGATGCGTTCGACCGCAATTTCAACAGGTACACGGAAATAGAGTGCCAGATCGGGCTGGGGAGCGAAAGAGTAGAGGTTGCGTACCCAGTCGGGTGCTACGCCACGCGCTACATCGCGGGCGAAAGCGGTGAAGGCATAGCGATCTGCCAGGACAATGACACCAGCTTTGAGCATGGGCAAGATTTGATTTTCCCAACGGTCGGCGAAATCGGTTGCTTGCATCAGGCTGAAGGTGGTTGGGGTAAACATTTTCTCTTTTTTGCCCATCTTGGTTGTGCTTTTAACCAGGGTAGAAGAGTTCCACTCGCTAAAGTAGACTGATTTCCCCTGTGTTTGCAGCCATTTGTACAGCAAGTCAATCTGCGTAGATTTTCCGCTGCCATCAATACCTTCGACAACGATCAATTTGCCGCGATAGGAATGAGGTTTCAACATGGCGATCCCTTTGCTGAGGAGATGAATTTTTCACAAAGTTTGCATACATTATAGCATTTTTGCGGAGAGAAAAAACCGGCATTTGCAGCCGGTTTTTTGGGGCGTTATTCTATGCTTTCTTCAAATTCGTCATCGGTGCTATCAATTTCAAGCATTTCACCGGTGGCAATGAAGACTGTTCGTTCGCAAATATTGGTGACGCGGTCAGCCATGCGCTCCAGGTTATGGGCAACCCAAATGAGTAAATTGGTATGGTCAATGATGGCTGGGTTTTGCACCATGGCATGAACAACGGTGAGATAGACACGGTTATACAGGTTATCTACCTCATCATCTTCCGAGGGAATGGCAGCTGCCAGGTTGGGGTTTTCGGTAACAAATGCGCTGAGGGCGCGGTGCAACATGCTGACAGCAACTTCGGCCATGCGGTCAAATTCCTGGGTGGGGATGGGCACTTCGGCATCTTCGAGCCGGATAGTGACGCGAGCAACGCCTTTGGCGTAGTCGCCCATGCGTTCCAACTCGGTGATGACTTCGAGCATGGCGGCCAGGATGCGCAGATCATGTGCCATGGGCTGCTGTGTGGCGATGAGAATGAGAATGGCGTTTTCGATTGCGTAGCGCTTTTCGTTGATTAATTGATCGGCTCGATAGATCTGACGCGCTTCGGCGGTGTCGCGGCTTTTGAGCGAGCTAACTGCTTTGAGCATGGCTTGTTCAACCATGCTGCCGAGCAGCAATACCTCATCCTGGAGGTGATGGATTTGGCGTTCAAGGGTTTGACGAGTCATGGCAATTCCTCTGGCGTGCAAATTAGCCGAAGCGGCCAGTGATGTAATCTTCGGTGCGCTTGTCTTGTGGACGGGTGAAGATTTGGCTGGTAGGCCCATATTCTACCATCATTCCTGCCCGGTCGGTGTCCATGGTGAAGAAGGCGGTGAAGTCGGAGGCGCGAGCTGCCTGCTGCATGTTGTGGGTGACGATGATGATGGTGTAGTTTTGTGAGAGTTCTCGCATCAGATCTTCAATTTTGAGGGTGGCAATTGGGTCGAGGGCTGAGCAAGGTTCATCCATCAGGATGATTTCGGGGCGTACAGCCAGGGTGCGGGCAATGCAAAGCCGTTGCTGTTGACCACCAGAAAGAGCCAGAGCGCTTTTCTTGAGCGTATCTTTGACCTCATCCCAGAGCGCTGCTTGCCGTAGGGATTGTTCAACCATATCGTCCATGTTGCCGCGATACCCATTGATGCGGGCGCCCCAGGCGATGTTTTCGTAAATACTTTTGGGGAAGGGATTGGGTTTTTGGAAGACCATGCCAATCAGTCGGCGCACTTGAACGGGGTCTACATCGGGGTCGTAGATGTTTTTGCCGTGAAAAAGGATTTCGCCGCTCAGGTGTGCGCCGGGGATCAGGTCGTTCATGCGGTTGAAGCAACGAATGACGGTGCTTTTACCGCAACCAGAAGGGCCAATGATGGCGGTGATTTTGCATGGTTCAATTTGCAGGTTGATGCCTTTCACGGCTCGAAAGCTGCTGTAGAAGATATCAACATTGCGTAGTTCAATGGCATAGGAGGGATTGGGGGTGTGGAGATCGGTCATGTTGGTTAAACTCGTTTGCTGAAGCGGTTGCGCAGCAGAATGGCTACTGCGTTGAGGGTGAGCAGGGTGAGGATGAGCACAATTATAGCTGCGGCAGCGATATTGCGGAAGGTGTCCTGTGGACGGGATGTCCAATTATAGATTTGAATGGGTAAGACGGTGAAGCGCGAGAACAGTCCGGAGGGATCTTTGTTGATAAAGGAGGATGCGCCTACCAGGATGAGCGGGGCGGTTTCGCCAAAGGCGCGGGAGATGGAGAGGATGGTGCCAGTGAGGATGCCGGGGAGGGCATAGGGCAGAACATGATGCCAGATGGTTTGCCATTGGGTGGCACCCAGTCCATAGCTTGCCTGGCGCAGGCTGTTTGGGACGGCGCGGATTGCTTCCTGCGCGTTGATGATCAGAATGGGCAGAATGAGGAGCGCCATGGTTAACCCTGCACTGAGTACAGTGCGTCCCTGGGTCAGGTCAGATAGACCGCGCACAAAGATGGCAAGCCCGAGAATGCCGTAGACGATGGAGGGAACGCCCGCCAGGTTATCAATGTTGGTTTGAATCAGCCGGTTGATGCGGTTGGCGGTGGCGTATTCTTCCAGATAGATGGCTGCTCCAACGCCGATGGGGAAGGCAAAGGTGATCGTAATCAGAATGATCCACAACGATCCCATTAAAGCAGTTCGGATGCCGGCAATTTCGGGAGATTTTGAAAGACCGCCAACAATAAAGTTCCAGTTCAGCCAGGAACGAAAGCTGATATGTGCACCGGGGTATTCTTCGCTGGCAATTTGCTCAATTTCTGCCCGGCGCAGCAAACTTTCATCGAGGTGGAAGCTCTTTTGCACCTTGGGGATGACAATTTCTTCCATGACCAGGTTATATAGCTGTCTTTGGTTGAGGGTGTTGAGCGGTGTGTCGCGCTCAATGGTGCGCAAACGGCTGGGTTTGAGGCGACCTGTGAGGATGGCTGAAAGTTCTTCTGAGGATAATTCTTCAAGTGGTTTTTCGGATAGGGCGGTGGGTTCGGTTGTGTAACGAACGATGACCAGCCCCATGCTTTGGTTTAAAATGCTAAGGATGAGAACAATCAGGGCAATCAGACCGACGATGGTGGAGAGGAAAAAGAGGGCGCGCCCAATTGTGCCGCTGCGATGACGGTGGATGAGGTGAGGGGAGCGTTGGAGTAGATCGTTTTCTTTCATTCGTAGACCTCGCGGAAGCGAGCTGATAATTTGCGGCTGAGGATGTTGAGTGCCAGGGTGATGCTGAACAAGAGCAGGCCGATGGCAAAGATGCTGTTGTAATCCGGGGTATCATATCCTACATCGCCGCCGCTAATGCGGGCTATGTAGCCGGTCATGGTTTCGGCGGCTTTGAGCGGGTTGGGGGTGAAGTTGGGGCCAGACCCGGCGGCGAGGGCGACGATCATCGTTTCACCGACGGCGCGTGAAATGGCGAGGATGAAGGCGGCAATGATGCCGGATAGGGCAGCGGGAACGACGACTTGCAAAGCTGTTTCTAGTTTGGTTGCTCCCATTCCATAGGCAGCCTCGCGTAGGGAGCGCGGTACGGCATTCAGTGCATCTTCACTCATTGAGCAAACAAGTGGCAGGATCATGACGCCCATTACCAGGCCGGCTGAGAGTGTGTTATAAATTTGAACGGTTTCTGTGCCCAGCAGGGTACGAAGTAGGGGGGTCATGAAGGTCAAGGCAAAATAGCCATATACGACTGTCGGGATTCCGGCCAGAATTTCGAGAATTGGCTTGAGGATGCCGCGCGTTTTTGAGCTGGCGTATTCGCTCAGATAAATGGCCGCTGCCAGGCCAAGCGGCAGGGCGACAAGCATGGCAAAGAAGGTGGTCATCAGTGTGGCATTGACCAGTGGCAAGACGCCAAATTGACCGATGGTGGGCTGCCATTTGGTGCCGGTCAGGAAGTCAATCAGGTTGACATCGGGGCTGGAGAAAAAGAGCAGTGATTCTTTGCCGAGCTCAATGACAATGCCCAGGGTTGTGAGAATGGAAACCGCACCGCAGAAGAACAAAAAGCCCTGAATCAACCGTTCGCCCCAGCGTGGGCGTTTATGAAGGTTGATAAGAATTGCAGAGGCTGGGGTGGGCGGGGCGGTTGTGGTGGATTGAAGCATTTCTTGTTCCATTGAGGAAGCCTTTTTTGTGTACTTCGGGCATTCTGGCGCTTCCCTTTTGCAGAGAAGCGCCAGTGAGCCGTTTTTAGAAGAGTGATTGACTTAGCGGGTGGCTTCGAGCCAGGTTTGTTTGGCAACCGTTAGTGCATCATTGCTAGCGGGGAAGTAGCCAACCTCGTTGATGACCATGTTGACATTGCTGAGGTAGTAGTGGATGAAGGCAGCGATCTGGGGTTTGGCCTTCATGATTTCGGCATCTGAGTAGATGAAGAGCGGGCGGGCAAGAACATATTCGCCGCTTTCAGCTGTTTCGAAGCTGGGGGCAATGCTATTGATGGAAAGGGCCTTCAGGTTGCCCTGTTCGCGCTGGTAGTAGGCGTAGCCAAAGTACCCGATGGCATATTTGGAGCCTTCAACACCTTTGACGAGGACGTTATCGTCTTCGCTGGCTTGCAGATTGCTGGCTTCAAGGGCGAGTTTCTTGGCATCATCGAGCTTTTCAATCTTATTGGGTTTCTGGATGGCGACCTCGACGAAAAACTCAAAGGTGCCAGAGTCGGTGCCGGGGGTGAAGCGCTGAATATCTTCAGCGGGCCATTCGGGGCGAACATCGGACCATTGGGTGGCGGTGGTGAAGAGCAGTTCAAGTTCTTTGAGGGTGATGTCGGTGGCAAAGTCGTTTTCCTTGCTCACGACAATAGCGATGGCATCGGTGCCAACGCGGAACTCGAGCGGTGTGCGGATGGGGGAGAGGGTGGCACAGTTGGCGATTTCACCATCTTTGATTTTGCGCGAAGCATTGGCGATATCAGTTTCGCCTGTTTTGCAGAAGCGTTCGAACCCGGCGCCAGAGCCGATGATGTCGTTCTTGATTTCACCCTGGAAACCATCGGCGATGAACATTTCCTGAATAGCTTCGGAGAGTGGGCCAACGGTTGAGGAACCGGCGGTGTAAATGTCGCCGCTGGCGGCAGCCGGATCGCTTGAGGCAACAGCAAATTCCCAGGTGATGTAGGAGCTTTGCATGGCTGCTTCGCTGGCGGGGAAGTAACCAACCTCGCTGATGGCGCTGTTGACGTTGTCGAGGTAATATTTGATGAAGGCGGCGACCTGGGGTTTGGCCTTCATGATTTCGGCATCTGAGTAGATGAAGAGCGGGCGGGCAAGAACATATTCGCCGCTTTCAGCTGTTTCGAAGCTGGGGGCAATGCTATTGATGGAAAGGGCCTTCAGGTTGCCCTGTTCGCGCTGGTAGTAGGCGTAGCCAAAGTACCCGATGGCATATTTGGAGCCTTCAACACCTTTGACGAGGACGTTATCGTCTTCGCTGGCTTGCAGATTGCTGGCTTCAAGGGCGAGTTTCTTGGCATCATCGAGCTTTTCAATCTTATTGGGTTTCTGGATGGCGACCTCGACGAAAAACTCAAAGGTGCCAGAGTCGGTGCCGGGGGTGAAGCGCTGAATATCTTCAGCGGGCCATTCGGGGCGAACATCGGACCATTGGGTGGCGGTGGTGAAGAGCAGTTCAAGTTCTTTGAGGGTGATGTCGGTGGCAAAGTCGTTTTCCTTGCTCACGACAATAGCGATGGCATCGGTGCCAACGCGGAACTCGAGCGGTGTGCGGATGGGGGAGAGGGTGGCACAGTTGGCGATTTCACCATCTTTGATTTTGCGCGAAGCATTGGCGATATCAGTTTCGCCTGTTTTGCAGAAGCGTTCGAACCCGGCGCCAGAGCCGATGATGTCGTTCTTGATTTCACCCTGGAAACCATCGGCGATGAACATTTCCTGAATGGCTTCGGAGAGTGGGCCAACGGTTGAGGAACCGGCGCTGTAAATGTCGCCGCTGACAGCCGCCGGATCGAAGGGGTCAGTTGGAACAGGAACTGTGGTTGGCTCGGTGGCTGTGGTTGGCTCTGCGGCCCTGGTTGGTTCGGCAGCGGTGGTCGGCTGAGTAGCCGGTGTGGTTGCTGTGGCCGTGCTGCAGGCCGAAAGGGCCAGGCTCAATGCCATCAGCACGAGAATGAAGGTGTACAAACTGCGACGCATTTCTTTCTTCTCCTTGTTTACAAAATACGATGTTTGGTAGTTGCAAGGATACCAGACGTGTTTTAAGGGTGTGGGAACAGTTTGTTAACAACGGGTAAACACTGGTTTAAGAAGCTGTGGGAGGCGGTTTGGCGCGTTCACTGGCAGTCTGGTATAATCGGAAGTTTGGAAACGGTGTTGAAAGAAAGGTTGAATTATGCTGGATAAACTTGCGTCTATTGAAGCGCGCTATGCGGAATTGGAACGACTCATGGGGGAAGTGGCCGAGGATTATCAACGGGTGGTTGAACTGGCGAAGGAACGTTCCGAATTGGAGGCGGTGGTGACGAGGAGTCAGCTTTATCGAGCCTTGTTGGCCCGAATTGAACAGGCCCGGCTGCTGCAAAATGAAGAGGATGAGGAATTGCGTTTTCTGGCGGAGGCTGAGCTGGCTGAGTTAACACCAGAGGTGGAGCGGTTGGAGAAGGAATTAAAGGGCTTGTTGTTGCCAAAAGACCCGCGCGATGAGCGAGATATTATTGTGGAGATTCGAGCTGGGACAGGGGGGGATGAGGCGGCTTTGTTCTGTTCCGATTTGTTCCGCATGATTAGTCGTTATGCAGAGCGGCGGCGTTGGACGGTGGAGATTCTCTCGCAAAATGAAACTGGAATTGGTGGATATAAAGAAATCATTTTTTCGGTCAAGGGACGAGGTGCGTTTTCGCGTCTGAAATATGAGTCGGGTGTTCATCGTGTGCAGCGTGTTCCTGCAACGGAGGCTTCGGGGCGGATTCACACTTCAACGGCAACAGTGGCTGTGCTGGCAGAGGTGGAGGATGTGGATTTGCAAATTCCCGAAAGCGACCTGGAAATTGAAGTCTATCGCTCGGCAGGGGCAGGTGGGCAAAACGTGCAAAAGAACTCAACCGCAGTGCGAATCATTCATAAGCCGACAGGCATGGTGGTTGCTTGTCAGGATGAACGCTCTCAATTGCAAAATAAGTTGCGGGCGATGAGCATTTTGCGGGCGCGCTTGTATGAACTGGAGGAGGAAAAACGCCGTCAGGAGATGGATGAGAATCGTCGCTCGCAAGTTGGGACGGGAGAGCGCTCGGAAAAAATTCGCACGTATAACTATCCGCAAAATCGGGTTACAGATCATCGTGTGGGTGTCTCTTCGTATAATTTGCCGGCGGTGATGGATGGGGAACTGGATATATTCGTTGATGAACTGGCAATGCGTGATGAGACGGAACGACTGGCTGCGGTTGGGGAGGATGACGACGAGGCTTAGCCTGGGAGGTTGGCTTGGTGCGGCGGCGCGTCAATTGGCGAATGTGAGTGATCGTCCATTGGCGGAGGCGCAATTGCTTGCTGCGCAGGGGGTGGGGCAGGCTCGGGCATGGATTGCTGCACACAATGAAGTGGAATTGGATCTCAACCAATGTGCCAGTTTGGACTTTTTGTTGCAGCGCAGGGTGGCAGGGGAGCCGCTACCCTATGTGCTGGGGTGGTGGGAGTTTTATGGGCTGCGGTTTTCGGTGACGCGGGATGTGTTGATTCCGCGTCCGGAAACGGAATGTTTGGTGGAGTCGGCCCTCACCTGGTTGCAACACAACCCCTCGCGGCGGCGGGTGGGGGATGTGGGAACGGGGAGCGGGTGCATTGCTGGGGCATTGTTGGTGCAGATTTTCGATTTGCAGATGGCAGCAGTGGATATTTCGCGGGCTGCTTTGCGGGTTGCGGCAATGAACCTGAATGCTCTGGGTGTGGCCGGGCGCGCTGGTCTGGTACAATCCAATCTGCTTTCAGCGTTTGGTGCGCCATTTGATCTGGTTTGTGCGAATTTGCCCTATATTCCAACCGGGGCGTTGGATGGGCTGTCAGTGGCGCAACATGAGCCTCGAGGAGCACTGGATGGTGGTGAGGATGGCCTGTGCTGGATTGGCGAATTGTTGAGTGATGCGCCGCGTTGGATGGCGGTTGGGGGTCGGATGTTGCTTGAAATTGAAGCCGGGCAGGGGCAAACGGCGGTCAGCCTGGCCGAGGCGCTTGTGGGAAGATGGGCTGTGGTGCATCTACGGCATGATCTGGCGGGATTGCCGCGCTTTTTGCAGCTGGATTGGAAAGGATGAGCGAGAGAATGGAACAACTGAAGATGGAAGACGAACTGTCTTTGCCACGCGCTGTGGCTTGTTTGCGGGCGGGTGGGTTGGTGGCTTTTCCAACCGACACGGTGTATGGATTGGCAGCCGATGTGCGAAATGCGGCGGCAATTGAACGACTGTTTTCTGTGAAGGGACGTGATTTTAATAAGGCGATTGCGGTGCTGGTTGGCAGTTTGGACGATTTGCCATTCGTCTTTGATATGAGCGCTGGTTTGCCGGATGCGCTGATGCGCTTGGCTGAGCGGTTTTGGCCGGGGGCATTGACATTGGTGGCTGGACGAGCAGCGAATTTGCCAGCTATCCTTTCGCCCCAGCCAACTTTGGGGGTGCGAATGCCCAATCATGCCTGGGTGCGGCAATTGCTGCGCGATACCGGGCCATTGGCAACAACTTCGGCTAATTTGTCGGGGGCTGCTAATCCGCTTTCTGCTGAGGATGTGCTGGATCAACTGGCCGAGCGGATTGATTTGCTGGTGGATGGCGGACCCAGCTCAGTGGGTTTGCCATCCACGGTTGTGGATTGCACCGGGCAGGGGGTGAAAATCTTGCGGCAGGGTGCAATTCCGGCGGAGCTGATTTTGAGGGCTGTTGAATGATGACTTTGTGGTTATAATTGACAGGCTTTAAGAATTGGATTGAGGATCAAGGTGGAGGTGTTTTGTGGCAATTAAGGTGACCCGTGAAGATGCATTGGCGTATCATCAATTGGGCGGGCGGCCGGGCAAGCTCTCCGTTGTTCCGAGCAAGCCATTGAATACGCAGCTTGATTTGAGCCTTGCCTATACGCCGGGAGTGGCCTATCCGGTATTGGAAATTGAGCAAGACCCGCAGCAGGCCTATGCCTATACCAACCGCGGTAATTTGGTGGCGGTCATCTCAAATGGGACAGCAATTTTAGGGTTGGGCGATCGCGGGGCATTGGCCTCAAAGCCGGTGATGGAGGGCAAAGGGGTGCTTTTTAAGAAGTTTGCCGATATTGATGTGTTTGATATTGAAGTAGATACCCATGACCCGGAATTTCTAATTCGGGTGGTAGCTGCTATTGCGCCAACGTTTGGTGGAATTAACCTGGAAGATATTACATCGCCGGCTTGTTTTTTGGTGGAGCGCGAACTGCAAAAGCAATTGGATATCCCTGTGTTTCACGATGATCAGCATGGCACGGCTATTATTTTGGGTGCAGCATTGATGAACGCATTGGAGTTAACTGGACGCAAAATAGATGCAATCAAGGTTGTGTTTTCGGGGGCAGGGGCGGCGGGGATTGCGTGTGCCAATCATTTGGTGAAACTGGGGGTGCCGCGTGCTCATATTTGGATGTGTGATGTGGCAGGTCTGGTTTATCAGGGTCGAACCGAGTACATGTTCCCCGAAAAAGAAATTTATGCTCAGGGCGAAAAACCAGCCAACCTGGCCGAAGTCTTGAGGGGGGCCGATGTTTTTATTGGCCTTTCGGTTGCAAATGTGGTTACCCCCGAGATGTTGCAAGGAATGGCAGCGCAGCCGATTGTGTTTGCCATGGCAAATCCTGATCCGGAAATTTCGTATGATGCAGCAAGAGCTGCTCGCCCGGATGCGATTGTGGCGACAGGACGTTCGGATTACCCCAATCAGATTAACAATGTGCTTGGCTTTCCGTTTATTTTTCGCGGTGCACTGGATGTGCAGGCACGCTCCATTAATGATGAGATGAAGGTAGCGGCTTCGCAGGCATTGGCAGCGCTGGCAAAGCAACCGGTGCCAAAAGAGGTTTTGGCTGCTTATCAATTGGATCATTTGGAATTCGGGGTTGATTATTTGGCGCCCAAGCCGCTCGATCGGCGTGTGTGTTACTGGGAGTCGCGGGCAGTGGCGGAGGCGGCAATGCGTAGTGGGGTGGCAAGACGAGAAATTGATTTGGAAAATTACTGCCACTTGTTGCAACAACGTGGCCTTGAATCGTGCTAAAATTATTACATGACATCATCAACTGTACCCACCAACCCGCAACATCGCCGTGAGGTGACCTGGCAGATTTTTTTGCCCATCGTGCTGGCAAGCATGGTGATTCTTGGCCTGTCTGTATGGACGGCTGTGGCCGCTGCTGGACAGCGTGAACAGTCTTCCGCCTGGGCAAGCGTCTCGGCTATTTTTTTGATCACCCCGGTTTGTTTGGGTGGGGTGGTATTGTTCGCATTGATTGGTGCAGCGGTGTATGGGATGAACAAATTGCTTTGCCTGTTGCCGCTTTATACCCGGTTGGTACAGTTGTATGTCTTCCGGGCGGGAATTTATTTACAAATTGCGTTTGATCGGGTGGCAGAGCCGTTCCTCAAAGTTCAAAGTAACAGGGCGGCATGGCAGGCCTTTTGGGACAAGATTTTACGAAAAAAGAAAAATTGATTTTGAGGTGAGAGATATGGAAGAAAATCAGAGCTGGAAGACGCGAACGCTGGTGGTTGGGGCTGTCGTTGGGGCTTTGGCCGGGGTGTTTGCTGCATATATGTTGATTCAAGGGGCGGAACAGAAGAAAGAGCGCCCAAAACTTTCGGCTGGGGATGGCGTTAAAGTGGGATTGGGTTTGTTGGGCTTGATGCGCATGATTGCGGAACTGGGAAAGCGCTAAAAGCTTAATTCTGAAATGGTGGCTGAACAAAGCGAAGGCTCTTCTTTTCTGCGGTTTTTAGTTGCAGGGCGTTTGTTGCGCGAGTATGTTTTGTTGCCTAAGGGGGCTGGGGTGCTGGATGGGCCAGGTGGAGGAGCGCTG
Source organism: uncultured Anaerolinea sp. (assembly GCA_964453115.1). Lineage (GTDB taxonomy): Bacteria > Chloroflexota > Anaerolineae > Anaerolineales > Anaerolineaceae > JAIWNK01. The sequence continues at coordinate 54,796 of CAYVRT010000014.1, forward strand.
TATGCTGCTGCTGGAGTGAATGTCTGGGAACGGGCAGGAATTGGCTTGATTGCCCGAATTGGCAGTCAGTATCCGCAGGAGTGGCTGGAGCAAATGGCCGCGCATGGTTATGACACACGGGGTGTGTATCGGCTGACAGAGCCACTGGAAGAGCGCTATTTTGTGGCCTATCCTGACCTGGAAACCAGCCAAACCAGTGATCCCCTGGCACATTTTGCCCGTTTGGGGTTGCCTGTGCCTTCTAGTTTGTTGGGCTTTCAGGGCGGGGCAGTTTCAGCCGATAGCCGCACACAGCCGCAGGTTGGAACGATTCGATCGAGTGACTTTCCGGAAGATTACCTTGATGTTGGGGCTGCTCACCTTTGCCCAATGGATTTGATGACTCATTTGCTGCTGCCTTCGGCCTTGCGGCAAGGACATGTCCATACGATTGTGCTAGATGCTTCTGCTTCGTATATGATGCCAACCTTCTGGGAGGATGTGCCAAATGTAGTTAAGGGGTTGACGGCTTTTGTGGCAACAGAAGGGGATATGCAAACTTTGTTTCAGGGGCGTAGCCGGGATTTGTGGGAGATGGCCGAGGCTGTTGCGGCTTATGGCTGTGAAATGGTAATCATCAAACGTGGTTCGCAAGGCCAATATGTTTACCAGCGTTCCAGTGGACAACGCTGGTCGGTGCCGGCATACCCGGCGCGGGTGGTAGATTTAACCGGAGCCGGCGATGCGTTTTGCGGTGGTTTTTTGGCCGGGTATCGGCAGCATTATCAGCCATTGGAGGCTGCACTGTGTGGCAATGTGGCTGCCTCATTTGTAATTGAGGGGAGTGGGGTGTATTATGCGCTGGATTCTATGCCTGGTCTGGCGCAGGCGCGTCTGGAATCGCTGCGCAGCCATGTGCGAAGAGTTTAGTTTTCGCGCAGTTCAATGACTTCGTAGACAGGGATTGGCTCGCGCTTGCCTTTGGCTTGAATTTCACCAACCGGTTTGGTGATCACCCAGGGTTCAATTTGCTGTTGGACAATGCTGGTGATGAGGATTTGCCCTGCTGCAGCATTTTCCTGGATGCGTTTTGCGGTATTGACGCTATCGCCAATCGCGGTGTATTCCAGCCGTCTTTCAGAACCAACCAGGCCAAGAATGGCATCGCCGATGTGGATGCCAACGCCAAAGGATAGGCATGCGGCATGGGGCAAGGTGTTGTGCAGGTTATGAATGGCATTGCGGATGCCAATGGCGGCACGCACGGCGCGCAGGGCGTGATCGGCCTGTGGGATGGGGGCATTGAACCAGGCCATGACGGCATCGCCCAGGAATTTGTCAATTGTGCCGTTTTCGGCAAGGATGGCCTCGGCTGCGGCACCGAGATGACGATTGAGGATTGAGACCAGTTCTTCCGGTGAGACCGTTTCGCTAAAACTGGTGAAACCGCGCACATCAGCGAACAGGGCGCTGATTTCGGTGCGCCGTCCACCTAACTGTAAACTATTGGGGTTGAGTTGCTCAATGACGGCAGGGGAGACCATGCGTTCAAAAAGGCGGCGTTGGGCTTCAAGGCGTTTCTTTTCGGTCAGGTCGTCCACAACAATGGCTACGCCTTGAGTGTGTTGCTCAACATCTTTCAGCGGGGTAAGGCTAAGGCGCAGGTCTACATGGCCGCGCAGAGGCAGGTCCTGGCTGATTTCCATGCCAATGACCGGGGAATCTTTTTGTAGTACTTTTTGAATGTGTGGCAAGAGGGTTGGCGCCATGGGTTCAAGGCTTTGCAGGAGGGAAAAGCCGACCATATCAATTGCTGCACGGCCTAGAATTTGTTCGGCGGCTCGGTTACAGAGGACCACGCGTTCTTCGGTATCGGCAGTTAGTACACCGCTGGCGATGGAGGCAAAGACGTTATCCATCAGGTTTTTGAGTTGGGTGACTTCGGTCAGGGTTTTGCGGACAGAGGCAAAGAGGCGCGCGTTTTCGATTGCAACGGCGGCTTGGTTGGCAAACCCGGCCAGCAGGTCAAGGTCGCTTTGGGTGAAGAGGCCGCTGCGGATGCGATTGTCGGCATAAATTACGCCGGTGATGACGGATTTAACACGTAATGGAACACAAAGAATGGAGCGCAGGTTATAGGCGATGACACTTTGCTGGCCGCCAAAGCGGGGGTCTTCCTGGGCATTGGTGGTGAGGACGGGTTGCCCTTCGTTGGCAACGCGTTCGATGATGGTGTGACTGATGGCAAATTCAGATGCGTTCAGCGTTTCCTGATCCCAGTTACGGGCGATGCGGATGCCTAGATCGCCTTGTTCGTTGCGTAACATGAGAAAGCCGCGCTCAGCACCTGTGAGCCGGATGATGGTATCCATGACGATTTGCAGCACTTCATCCAACTCGATGGAAGAGTTCACCACCTGTCCCATTGAGGCCAGGGCGCGCAGGCTGCGACGCTCTTCTTCCAGACTGTGGGCTTGTTTGCGAACCTGTCCCAGACTGTCGGCCAGACGGCTTAATTGTTCATATAAGCCTTGTGGGAGACTGGTGGAGGGGTTTTCGATGAGGAAGTTTTGTATTTGGGTTGCTAGATTCCCCAGGCTGTAGAGGTGTTGGTCGAGCAGGTTAAAGGTGGCAGTTGCTGAAGTATCCAAGTTTCCTCTTTTCGAAAAAGACTTACTCCATTCATTGTACCTTGTTTTGTGGTTAAGACAAGGCTTGAAGCGTTCAATCTATTCCGGTGAAGCTGAATGCGCGTCGTAGCCAGGCGCGAGCAGCAAGGAAAAGCACTTGTTGGGCTGCGCGGTGGTTTTCCGGTAGTTGAGGCGAATGATGACTGTAGGTAATTGTTTGGAATGCTTGTAGCAGGGTGAGGGCGGGTTGTTCGGCTTCGGGCAGGTATTTGATGAGGGTGGTAACCCGTTCGGCGGGGGTTTGAGCAGGGAGCGGTGATTGGCCCAGCCAATGTAGGGCAAGGTCAACAACGATGAAGTCGCGCTCAATTGGATTGGCGCGCAACCAGCGTTCACTCCGCTGAATCCAGGGAGGGAGGCGGAGGTGGGCGCGTTGTATCATGCGCGCGATGAGCGGTGGTGGGGTGAAATGCAAGCGGGGAAGTGGTCTATCCAGCCATTGTATGGCATCCAAGCTCCAGCTTTGCAGCCAGGCGGGAGGTGGACGGTGCGTGCGTGTTTGGTAAAAGGCACTCAGGCGGATGGGGAGCTGAACGATCTTCCGCCGCCCAACGTAGAGCAATGCTGCACTGACGCCCAGTATGCTAATGGTGAGGCTGACAATGATAGGCTGACGTGCTGTTGCTGCAGGTTGCAGGGGGGGGGCGGTTTCGACAGTCTGCTTTTGAGCTTCTTCTGGCAGACGGGGAAATTCGTCATCCAGCATTGGGCGGTCGCGCAAGCTTTCTGCATCAGTCAGGTCGAGTGTTGGGCGCGCTTCTTCTCCTGATAAACGGGTGATGCCAGATAGGGCAGTGGTTGGTTCAAATTCAACCCAACCGATGTCCGGAAAGTAAATTTCCGGCCAAGCATGGCTATCTTTTTGACGGACAGTGAAGTTTTGTCCGCCGGAGTCGCCCTCACCGCGCGCATAGCCGGCTGCTAGACGGGCTGGAACCCCCAGGCTGCGCAGCATTAGAACTTCGGCGCTGGCATAGTAGTTGCAGAAGCCACGCTTGCCTGTGAACAGGAACCAGTCTACCGGGTCGCGCTGCTGTGGAATTTGAGGGATGGTGGGGGTATATTCCATTTCCTGACGCAGATAGTTGGTGATGGCGATGGTTTTGTCATAGGGGGTGGGTTCGTCGCCTGCAATTTTCTGCGCTTCCAAACGGATGCGCTCTGGCAGGTCATCTGGCAGTTGAAGGTATGCTTCCAGAATTTCGGGCGGGTAGTTTTCACCGGCATTGCGCAAATCTCGAATGGTGGGGGCAGCAACAAGGGCGTTGATTGTATAGGATTGGGAAATGGATAAGTTTTCGGTTTTAATCAGCCCCTGGATATCTACCTGATCATTTGCAAGTCGGTCAAGCCAGATTTCGACTGGCTGATCAATGGCGACCAGCGCGCCAGGTGTGTAGAGTGAACGCACGTTGGTGGCCGCAGTGAAGGTGAAATCGAGCGGTTGGCGATTTGTCCAGGGGTAGGTGTAGGGTGTTGTGTTGGTGGTATAACGCACGGGGCGGGAGAGCGTGTTTTGCCATTCGCCATCTTCGTAATAATCGTAAGTGCGTCCGCGCCAGTAATAGGAGACACCAGAAGGACGGTTTTGCTTGACTGTGACGGTGAAGACGACCTGGTCGCTGAGTGGTTGACCAGGGCCCAGGTCAAGGTTGCGGCCCATGTAATCCACTTCTACAATGCGCGGGCCGGTCAATGGCTCGAAGAAATGCTGAAATTTACGTTCGATGTCATTGAGCAGCTTGCTGCTCTGGGCATTAGGCTCGCTGCCCGGAGTGAGGGTGAGAATCAGCGATGGAATGTTCCAGGTAACAACCAGCACAAGCAAACCAGCAAGGAGTGCCCCGCGCCCCAGGTCGTAACGCAGGCCAGATTCAACAATGACACTTTTCTTTTCCCAATGACGCGCCAGCTTCAGGTAATAGATTTGTGCAACCAGCAAGATGCCAAGCAAAATGAAAAAGACGCTGGTAAAATCGCTGCTTTTTCCCGATGGCTGTCCGATGCGGTTTTCCATAATCAAGAGGCCAATGCCAGCAATGATCAGTGAAACCCAGGGGCGAGCATAGCGGGTGAGTTGATAACCGCCAAACAGGCCAAGCAGCCAGAAGAGCAGGTACATGCTGGCAAGAAATAAGATCGGGTCGCTGAGGGGTTGATTGGCAGCGAGTTGTTGGATATTGTAGTAAACCCGTTCTGTGAGGGCTAGCAGACGGTCGGCCCAGGGGCGGACGGAGGGAATGGGGATTAGAAGCTGCCATGGAATAAAGAAGAGGGTGTATAGAAAGCCAAACAGGCCAGCCAGACGCGGTTTGAAACTGCTGAGGCCGAGTAGCAAACCAATCCCGAAACCAATGACAACTAGCAGGTTGGTGCGGCCTAATTCCTCGGCCCAGCCGCTGGAAGAAAGACGCCCTGAGCATAGAAGTAGGGCGACTGCTAAAAAAATGGTGGATGGAAAATCCCACCAGCGTTCCTCTTTTTGCATAAATTGAGTGTACAATAAAGCTATCAGACCGTCAATGCTTGAGAGGTGTTATGGAACTGTTGTGGGAACTGGAAATTGCAATTAATTTGTTTTTGCAGTCGTTGGGAGAATGGCTGAAATCTCCCATGATTGCGTTCTCGTTCTTGGGAACGGAAGAATTTTTCCTGGTTGTGCTGCCGGCGCTGTATTGGTGTGTGGATGCCGGAATGGGGATTCGGATTGGAATTATGTTGTTGTTGAGTAATGGGGTGAATGGGCTGCTGAAACTGGCTTTTCATGCGCCGCGTCCATACTGGTTTGATGTGCGTGTTGAGGCATTGAGCGCTGAAACTTCATTTGGGATGCCTTCGGGGCATGCGCAGAATGCCGCAGGTTTGTGGGGGTTGGTGGCCTATTTGTTAAAGCAGAAATGGTTCACTGTTTTGGCCGTTACACTGATTTTCTTGATTGGCTTTTCGCGATTGTACTTGGGGGTGCACTTTACCAGTGATGTGCTGGTGGGCTGGGCTTTGGGTGGGCTGTTGTTGTTGGCGTTTGCCAGGTTGGAAAAACCTTTCCTGGCGCGCATTCAAAAGATGTCACTTGAGCAGCAATTGATTGGTGTGCTTGCAAGTTCGTTTGCATTGGTGCTTCTGGCGCTATTGATCCAATTTTTGTTGCGTAACTGGCAATTGCCGCAAACGTGGGCGCAGAATGCTGCTGTAGGTGCGCCAGAGAAGCCCATTACGCCACTGAGCTTAAATGGGATGATTACAGTGGCGGGTTTTTGGTTGGGGCTGTTGGCTGGTGCGGCGGTATTCTATGCTCGCTATGGCATGTTCAATGCTGGCGGCGTGGGTTGGAAACGAGCCCTGCGTTATGTGGTTGGGGTGATGGGGGTGGTTGTGCTGTGGTATGGGCTGGGGCAGGTCTTCCCGCATACGGAAACGGTGGTAGGGTTTACATTGCGTTATGTGCGTTATGCTTTGTTGGGAAGCTGGGTTTCGGCGCTGGCGCCCTGGTTGTTCATTCGCCTACGCCTGGCATCCAAGTTTGAAAAATGAAAGGAGAGATACGATGCGTTGGTTGAGTAATTTTGTGTTCGGTCTAATCAGTGGAGCTTTGTTGGGCGGGTTGTTGGGTCTGTTGCTGGCTCCCGCTCGCGGTGATGAGACGCGACAGCAGATGCGTGATTACGCAGAGCGTTTGCAGCGAGAGGTGCAGGATGCTGCGGAGAGTAAACGCCTTGAGCTGGAAACGGAACTGAGCCGCTTGCGCCGACCACAGCCGGAAATGCCTGTGGAAGAGCAGCCAAAGGGCTGAGATTGACTTGGGGGTTGAAAAAGAGGAGCCTTCTGGCAGGGTGAAGTTGTAAAACGACACGCTACCAGGAGGCTTTCACACTTAAGTGTATTGTTCTTGCGCCTGACCGGCGAGCAGGTGATTTATTCGCCGCGCCGATAGTTGGGGGCTTCTCGGGTAACAGTGATGGTGTGTGGGTGGCTTTCGAGCAGTCCGGCGTTGGTGATGCGTACAAGCCGGGTGCGGGTGCGCAGGTCTTCGAGCGTGGCTGCGCCGGCATATCCCATGCCGGATCGTAAACCACCAACAAGCTGATAGACGAAGTCGGATAGCAAGCCTTTGTAAGGCACCATTCCTTCAACGCCCTCTGGCACAAGCTTGCCGCTGCCTTGCCCGCTGCCATAGCGGTCGCGCCCATAGCCTTGCATGGCACCCAGGCTGCCCATGCCCCGATATTGTTTGTATTGACGGCCCTCATAGAGAAATACTTCTCCTGGGGCTTCTTCCAGCCCGGCCAGCAGGCTGCCGAGCATGATGCTGTTTGCACCGGCTACAATTGCTTTGACGATGTCGCCGCTGTATTTGATGCCACCATCGGCAATGATGGGAACTTCTTTGGCGGCCGCAGTCTTTGCACAGGCATAAATGGCGCTCATTTGTGGCATGCCGGCACCCGAGATGATGCGAGTGGTGCAGATGGAGCCGGCCCCTACGCCAACTTTGATGGCATCGGCGCCAGCCTGGATAAGAGCTTGTGTGCCTTCGGCGGTAACTACATTACCAGCGATGACCGGTAGATTGGGCCAAGCAGATTTAATGCGCCGGATGGCCGTCAGTACACCGGCTGAGTGCCCGTGTGCGGTATCAATGACCACAACGTCTAATCCTTGGTTCAGCATGAGCGCAACGCGCTCTTCAAGATCTGCACCGACGCCAACAGCTGCGCCAACGCGCAATCGGCCTTGATCATCCAGGCAGGCATGTGGATATTCGCGGCGTTTTTGAATGTCTTTGACGGTGATCAGTCCTTTGAGGTGATTGGTTTTGTCCACAAGTGGAAGTTTTTCAATCCGGTGTTCTTGCAAGATGCGTTGTGCTTCATCCAGGGTTGTGCCAACCGGCGCAGTAACCAGGTTTTGACTGGTCATGAAATCGCGCACGGGGCGTTGCGAATCGGTTGGGCTGGCGAAGCGCGTGTCACGATTGGTGAGGATGCCGACAAGCCGGTTCTCCGGATCTACGATGGGCAGGCCACTGATGTGGAAGCGTGCCATGATTTCTTCGGCCTGGGCGAGGGTTGCTTCGGGGGAAAGGGTGATTGGGCTGCTAATCATTCCCGATTCGGAACGCTTGACGGTTTCCACTTCGGCGGCCTGGGCCTGGGGGGGCAGGTTGCGGTGCAGGATGCCAATGCCGCCTTCGCGCGCCAGGGCAATTGCCAGCCGCGCTTCAGTGACTGTATCCATTGCGGCAGAGAGGATGGGAATGTTGAGGTGGATATTGGCTGCCAGCCGGGTGCGAATTTGGGTTTCGGCGGGGAGCACTTCGGTGTAGGCAGGGACAACGAGAAGATCATCAAATGTTAGTGCGTCAGTTGACTGGAAGAGTTCTTCATTCATCAAAAGTTTCTCCTGAGGGAAGGAATTAGTGTCGGAAATGGCGAATTCCGGTGGTGAGCATGGCAATTCCTGCTGAGTCGGCGGCGGCAATCGAGTCGGCATCGCGCACGGAGCCGCCCGGATGGACAATGGCTGTAATGCCTGCTTCGGCGGCAAGCTGTATTGAGTCGGGAAATGGGAAGAAAGCATCGGACGCCATCACTGCGCCGCGCGCCCGTTCACCAGCCCGCTGAGCGGCCATACGCACACAATCTACTCGGTTGGGCTGACCGCCTCCAATGCCAACAGTTGCTTCGCCAACAGCAAAGACGATGGCGTTCGATTTGACGTGTTGGCAGGCTTTCCAGGCGAAGTGCAGTGAGCGCAATTCATCCTCGCTGGGGGCGCGGCTGCTAACGACTTGCCAACTAGCAGAAAATGGGTCGCCGAAATCAATGCTTTGACGCAGGACGCCGCGCGTAATGGAACGCAGTTCCCATGCCGGGGTGATTTCCAGGTTGGGCATATCGAGCAGACGCAAATTTTTCTTTTGGGCAAAAATTTGCAAAGCTGAATCGCTGAATCCAGGTGCAATGACACATTCGACAAAAAGGTCTTTGATTTGTGCGGCGGTGTTTTCGTCTATTGGGCGATTGCTGGCAATGATGCCGCCAAAGGCTGAAATGGGGTCGCTTGCCAGCGCCAGACGATAGGCTTCTTGCAATGTGGTAGCGGATGCGATGCCGCATGGGGAGAGGTGTTTGACGATAACGATGGATGGGCGTTCGAACGAGACAACGGCGCGCCAGGCAGCATCCAGGTCGAGCAGGTTGTTGTAGGATAGCTCTTTGCCCTGCAAGACATGTCCGCCGAGGGGTCCTTCGTTTGGTAAATAGGTAAAAAGGGCGGCTTGTTGGTGTGGGTTTTCGCCATAACGTAGGCTTTGCCCAGCGTAGCCGCGCAGCTCCAGCACTTCACTTCCTGAAAGGTAGCTGAAAATGGCGCTATCATAATGGGTGGTAAGCGCAAATCCTTTGATTGCCAGGGCGCGGCGGTGTTCCTGGCTGAGGCTGTTGGTGCGCAGGGCGGCAAGTGTTGGCGCGTAGTCGGATGGATCGCAAACGAGGGTGACGCGAGTGTGGTTTTTTGCAGCAGAGCGGATGAGAGTGACACCGCCAATGTCAATGTTTTCGATGGCATCTGCCAGTGTGCAGTCGGTTCGGGCTGTAATTTCTTCAAAAGGGTAGAGATTGACGGCGACGAGGTCAATATAATCCCAGCCCAGGGCGTGTAATTCGGCGGCATCTTCGGGGGTGGGTCGGGCCAGCAGGCCGCCATGTACTGCTGGGTGTAGTGTTTTCACCCGTCCGCCAAGAATTTCGGGTGAGCCGGTGTAGGTGGCAACCTCGGTGACTGGTAGCTGATAGTCACGTAGCAAACGAGCTGTGCCGCCCGAAGCAAGCAGTGACCAGCCGAGGTTGTGCAGGCCGGTTGCAAATTCGAGCAGGCCGGTTTTGTTGTGAACGGAGAGCAAGGCAGTGGGCATGGGGATCAATCCTTTCAGATAGTAGAATTATACCCTGTTGGGGGCTGTCAACGTTTTTAGAACCTGGATGAGCAGGGCGTGTTCAGCTGTATGGATGCGGGCTTCGAGTGTGGCAAGGGTGTCGGTGGGCAAGATGGGAACCTGAATGCTGTTCAGGACGGGGCCATTATCAATGCCTTCGTCTGGGACGAGGTGAACCATGACACCGGTATGCTCAATTTGGCCTTGCTGGAAGGCAGCCAGGGCGCGCTCGATCGCATGGGTGCCAGGGAATTTGCCAGGTAGGGCCGGGTGTAGATTGATGACTTGATTGGGGAAGTGTTGCAAGAAGGCATTTGAGAGCAGCCGCATCCAACCGGCGAGAATGATCCAGTGGGGTTGATGGTTTTGAATGGCTGCGGCGAGGCTAGAATCGTAGGTGCGACGGTCCTGGTCTTTTGTTTTTGGGAAGGCCAGAGCAGGGACTCCTGCGCGACGGGCGCGTTCCAGGCCATAGGCTTCTGGTTGATTTGAGAAAACGGCAACAACCTGGGCAGAGAGCGCTCCGGTCTGGCAGGCATCCAGGATGACTTGCAGATTAGAGCCATTCCCAGAGATGAGGACAACGAGCCGGGTTGGGCTGATCATACCATCACCACCCGGCGGTTGCCTGGTGTTAGTTCGCCAATGATCCAGGATTTTTCGCCAAGCATAGATTGCACTGATTCGGTCTCGGCACGTGAGACGATGGCGACCATGCCGATGCCCATATTGAAGACGCGATACATTTCGGCGGGTAGAATATTGCCGCGTGCCTGAATGAGCCGGAAAAGTGGTGGTATCGGCCAGGTGCCCAGGCGCAGTCGGGCATCCAGGTTGGAGGGAAGGATGCGGGGAAGGTTCTCGATGAATCCACCACCGGTGAGGTGTGCCAGGGCTTTGATGGGGCGGGTTGGGTGATGCAGAATGGGCTTCAGAACGGGTAGATAGGAGCGGTGCGGGGCAAGCAGGGCTTCGGCCAGGGTTTTTTCCAATTCCGGGAGGTATTCATTTAGTGCATCTTCGGCGAAAATTTTGCGAATGAGTGAATAGCCATTGGTGTGCGGCCCGGAGGAGTGTAGTCCGATGAGCAGGTCGCCTGGTTGCAGGTCGTTGCGGGGCAAAATCTCATCTCGCTCCAAGCAGCCGACAATTGTGCCAGCTACATCAAATTCTCCGTTGACATACACGCCTGGCATTTCGGCTGTTTCGCCGCCGAGGAGGACACACCCAGCAGCCTGGCAGGCTTCGGCCATGCCGGAGACGATTTGGGCGACGGTTGCGGGATTGAGGTGGGCTGTGGCAAAGTAATCAAGAAAGAAGAGCGGTGTGGCACCCTGGACGAGAATATCATCAATGCAATGATTGACAATATCATGTCCGATGGAGGTGTAATGTCCGGTGGCGGCAGCTAGTTTGACCTTGGTGCCAACACCATCGGTGGAGGCAACCAGGACGGGATGACGCATGGTTTGCAGCACGGCGGCGTCAAACAGGCCGCCAAAGGCTCCAATTCCGGCCAAGACAGCCGGGGTGTAGGTGGCTCGTACCGCGTGACTCATCAATTGAACGGCGCGGTTTCCGGCGTTGATGTCTACTCCGGCTTCTGCATAGGCTGAGGGGGTGGAAAGCAGGGCGCGCTGACCGATATCGTTGCGGTAGTGCAATTTGGGGGAGATGGATGAAATGGCCTGATAGGCAGTTTGTAGTGCGGTTGACAGGTTGGTTGCCCGGGCAGTGATGCCAAGAACGCGCCCACCGGTAATTTTCAATTGTTGCCCAATCCATTGTGTTCCGGCGTGAAATGCCCAAACATTGGCTGGCAGCGATGCGAGGCCTGTGATGGTGTTGCCGGTTTGAGGTTGGTCGGGGTAACCCTGGGCGGCAAGGACAATGCATGCACTGCTTTCAGTGCTCCAGTGGATGGGGGTTTGTGCTAATTGACCATGCACGCACGCCAGGATGACTTCAAGCAAATCGCTTTCGAGCAATGGCATCAGGGCCTGGGTTTCGGGGTCGCCAAAGCGGGCGTTAAATTCGAGAACTTTTGGGCCTTCAGCGGTGAGCATCAGGCCAGCGTACAAAACTCCGCAAAATGGACAGCCATCGCTGCGCAGTCCATCCAGGGCGGGTTGCAGGATGGTGGTTGCGATTTGCTGTAGTTGTGTGGCAGTGCAGCGCAGGTACGGGGCATAGGCGCCCATACCGCCTGTGTTGGGGCCCTGGTCATTATCGAGGAGGCGTTTGTGATCCTGTGCAGGGGGCATGATAGAGAGGTTGATCCCATCACAGAAGGCAAGCAGCGAGATTTCCTCACCTTGCAGTCGTTCTTCCAACAGCACGGGTTCACCGGGGTGCTGTTCGAACAGGTTTTTCAGGTCGTGTTCGGCTTCAGCCAGTGTTTGAGGCAGAAGGACGCCTTTTCCGGCAGCCAGACCGGAGGCTTTTATGACTGGCAGGGCTGGCAGGCTGCGTAAGTGCTGCAAGGCTGGGGCAAACGCTTCAAAGCTGGCAAATTCTGCGGTTGGAATGTTGTGGCGGAGCATGAAGGATTTGGCAAAGGCTTTGCTGGTTTCAATTGTGGCAGCGGCGCGGCTTGGGCCAAAAGCCGGAATGCCTGCGCCTTGGAATGTATCGCTCAGGCCGGCAGCAAGTGCTGATTCTGGCCCAATGATGACAAGGTCTATTGCTTTTTCTTGGGCTGTGTGAAGCAGGGTGGCTGTATCTGTGGCTGAAATAGGTAGGTTCTGTCCAATTTCGGCTGTGCCGGCATTGCCAGGGGCAAAATATAATGCTTGTAGGAGGGGGGATTGACAAATTTTCCAGCCCAGGGCGTGTTCACGCCCGCCTGATCCAACAATTAAAACATTCATAAAAGCTCCTTCAGGCAATTGCTTGTTCAAAACCGGTTTTGGTGTTTTCGGGGTGAACGGGAATGGGGTACTGGCCGGTGAAGCAGGCATTGCAGTACCCATCGGGGCGACCAATGGCTTTCATCATCCCCGGTAGAGATAAAAAGTGGAGCGAATTGGCGCCGATGTAATGACAAATTTCAGGGATCTTCATTTGATAGGCAATTAACTCTTCGTGACTACCCATATCAACGCCCATGAAACAGGGGTGAATGATGGGTGGGCAGGTGATGCGGACATGGACTTCGCTGGCACCAGCCTCGCGCAACAGGCGAATGAGCGGGCCGGTGGTGTTGCCGCGCACAATGCTGTCATCCAACATGATGACGCGTTTCCCAAGCACATTTTCAACAATGACGTTGTACTTCAGAGCTACCCCTTGCTTGCGGAGCGAGTCGGTTGGTTCAATGAAGGTCCGTCCAATGTAGCGATTTTTGATGAAGCCGTCATTGTAGGGGATGCCACTTGCCGCGGCGTATCCAATGGCGGCAGGAATGGAGGAATCGGGGACTGGAATGACAACATCGGCAGCGACGGGGGCTTCGGCAACTAGATTCTCTCCCAGCCGTTGACGCACCTGATGAACGCTTCGTCCATCCCAGAAGCTGTCTGGGCGCGAGAAGTAGATGTGCTCAAAGGTGCAGAGTGCCCATTGTTCGGCGGGACGCATGGCCTGGTGGACAAGCAAGGCGCTGTTGCTGAGTGAAATGATCTCGCCGGGGCGTACCTCGCGAATGGCCTGACACCCAAGCGTGCGCAGCGCCCCGGATTCGGATGCGGCTGCATGTCCGCCGCTGGGCAACATGCCAACGCTCAGCGGGCGAAACCCCCATGGGTCACGGACGGCATATACACCATCACGGGTGAGGATGACGAGTGAATATGCACCGACCCATTGTCGCATACAGCATAGAATGCGTTCGTTCCAATTATTGCCTTCAGCACCAGCGAGCATCATCGTCAACACTTCTGAATCGGATGTTGAAGACAGGCCAACCCCGCGATTGAGCAATTGTTGACGCAATTCGGCGGCATTGACCAGGTTGCCATTATGAGCAATGGCAAGTGGACCATGCCGGGTTTCAATGAGAAAAGGTTGCGCATTGCGAGCGGAGGAAGATCCGGTGGTGGAGTAGCGGGTGTGTCCGATGGCATAGTCGCCATGCAGATTGGCGATGGTTGCAGGAGTAAAGACCTGGGAGACAAGACCAATATCTTTGTGTAGACGGATGGTGTGTCCATCGGAGACGGCAATGCCGGCGGCTTCTTGTCCGCGGTGTTGTAGTGCGAAAAGACCGAAAAAAGTCATGCGGACAACATCTTCATTTGGCGCGTAGACTCCAATCACGCCGCATTCTTCGCGCGGGTGATCGCTAACTGCCATAGGAGCGGTCTTGTTGGGTGGCATCATCGGTAATAATTTTGGCGGTTTGGCGGGCACGAAATTCTATCAGGCGGGTGCGGACAGATGAGTCGTGTGGTGCAAGAATTTTGGCTGCTAGCAATGCGGCGTTGGCTGGCTCTAAAACCAGGGCAGGGGCAATGCCAGATGGCATGCGTAAGGAGGAGTAGATATCTGCTCCTCCGAAACTTTCGCTGGGTGGTGGGCAGGCAATGACGGGCGCATTGACAGAACCATCTACAAAACCGGAGAGGGCATTGCTGCGCCCGGCAACGGTGATGTAAACTTTGGGGCGAGGATCAGCCTCATAGATTTCGAGGATGTGCAGGACGTGTGCGGGAGTTTTGTGTGCCGAGCCAATGCGCTGAATGACGGTCAGGCCGAGGTTTTCGGCTGCTTCGGCAATTTTTTGGCTGTGAGGTGCGTCGGCTGAAGATCCCATCAGAATGATAACGAGGGGCTGATTCATGACAAAATACCTGCCTTTTGAAGAGAATCGTATAAACGGGTTTCAATTGGGTAAGCGCCGGGTTGAAAGGTTTGTCCGGTGAGCATCTCATAGATGGAGATATACAGTTTGGCAGCTGCGTTCCATACTTCAGGCGGAAGTGCGGGCGGGGGAGTGTCTTCACCTCGGTAACCGCGCTCAACATAGGCCAGGCGGATGAATTCTTTGTCGTAGAGCTCCGGCTCTCGTCCATCGGCAAAGCGCTCTGGGTAACTATTTGCCTTCCAGAATCTCGATGAATCGGGGGTATGGACTTCGTCAATCAACAAAATTTGTCCATCGGCAGTACGGCCAAATTCATATTTTGTATCAACGAGCAGGAGGCCGGCGTTGGCGGCAATTTGCTGACCGCGCTGGAAGATGGCAAGAGCAGCTTGCTGGATCTGGTCCCAGGTTCTGGCATCCAGATAACCCTTTTCAACGACTTCGGCGCAAGTCAGGCGTTCATCATGACCGGTTGGGCCGCCTTTGGTGGTGGGTGTGATGATGGGGGCTGACAAGGCCTGGTTCTTGCGCAGGCCCTCGGGGAAACGGTAACCGTAAATTTCGCGTTCACCCAGATCATAGCGTCGCCAAAGTGCAGTACTGGTGACGCCAGTGATGTAGCCACGCACAATCACTTCCACAGGGAATGGATCTACGGATTGAGCAATTAAGGCATTTGGGTCGGGCAGGGAAAGCACGTGATTGGGCAGGATGTCGGCGGTTTGTTCGAACCACCAAGCGGCCAGTTGGTTAAGTACCTGTCCTT
This sequence comes from uncultured Anaerolinea sp., assembly GCA_964453115.1. Classification (GTDB taxonomy): domain Bacteria; phylum Chloroflexota; class Anaerolineae; order Anaerolineales; family Anaerolineaceae; genus JAIWNK01. The sequence goes on from CAYVRT010000014.1 coordinate 69,969, forward strand.
TATAGGGCAGAGCGCCCAGGACTTGATCAAAAGCGGAAAGACGATCGGTGGTAATGAACAGGTATTGACCATTGGGAAGTGTGTAGCGATCGCGCACTTTGCCGCGCTGTAGGTGAAAGAGCGGCAGGTCAGACTGACGAAAAGCATTGGGGAGCAAGCGGATAATATCAAGGTCGGGCATGGGGACTCCTGAGGCTTAGGATTGGGCGGCATATTGCACGCCGTTTTGGAAGATGGGCAGGCCAAGGCCATTCTGGATGCCGCGCGTCCAGTGTGGGTGTTGGTGCGGTAGGATGTGGTCTTCAGGATGGGGCATGAGGCCGAGGACGTTTCCAGCTGGATTGCTGATACCGGCAATATCAAGCAGGGAGCCGTTCGGGTTGTCTGGGTATTGACCACTGGCAGGACTGCCATTGATTTGGGTGTAAAGGAGGGCAATCTGGTCATTTTCTTGTAGTTGCTGGGCGATGGCAGGGTTCGTAAAGATGAATTTGCCTTCGCCGTGTGCGATAGGACAGGTGATGAGTTGGTGGGTGTCGCGTGTCCAAATGCAGCGTTGTGATGATGGACGCAAGGTGACCCAGCGACATTCGAAATGCCCATGGGTGTTAAAGGTCAGGGTGGCTGGAGTCTCTTCTGTCGTTTTTAGACCAGGCAAGATGCCTGATTTGACCAGAGCCTGAAAGCCATTGCAGATTCCCAGGACGGGGCGTTTACGGGCAACAAATTCGGCAACCTGATCGGAAAAATAGTTGTTTAAGTCCAGGGAAAGCAGTTTTCCGGCGCCGAGTGCGTCGGCATATGAGAAACCACCGGGGATAATCAGAAGTTGATAATCCTCAAACCGGCGTTCGCGGCGGCGCAGCAGGTGCAGTGGCACAATTTCTGGTTCGGCACCAGCCAGACGTAAAGCGGCTGCAACATCGCCATCGCGATTGGTGCCATTGGCCTTAAGGATGAGTGCTTTGGGATTCATGCGCAATTTTCTCCCGTCCAGGATTGTAAGAGGCCTTCAACTGACTCTTCGAACACACCCGGGAAAGATAGAATTGGCTCATCAGTGACTTGTCCAAGGTGTTGAATGGGCAGGTTGGTGAACAATGTTTCAAAGTCTGAGCAGCGGTTGGCGGGGACTTCGACCAGCAAACAGCCATTGGTTTCAGCAAATAGATGGAGTGGGTGATCGGGCCATGTAATACGTAACCCAAGCCGCCCAGCCATACACATTTCAGCTGCGGCAACTGCCAGGCCGCCTTCGCTCAGATCGTGACAGGCCAATACCCAACCGGCCCGAATGGCCTGATGCAGGCCGGAATAGACCTGTGGAGCAAGTGCTGGCAGGTCGGGAACAGTACAATCGGCAGAGGGCGGCGGTGCAGTATGTTCTAGCAATGCACTTCCACCATAGCGGGGTCGAAAATCGCCAATGCGATAAAGGCTGCTGCCAGGGATTTTGAGGTCGAGCGAGGTGGTGTGTTGGATATCTGATAAAATACCGAGGGAGGAGATGAGCAGGGTGGGGAGAATGGCGTGCCGCTGTCCATCGCTGCCCAGATATTCGTTGTTGAGCGAATCCTTGCCAGAAATGAATGGCGCGCGGTAATAGATGGCAGCATCGTGACAACCCTGGCATGCGGCAATCAATTCACCTAATGTTTCAGGGCGGAGCGGATCGCCCCAGCAGAAATTATCCAGGATGGCAATACGCTGCGGATCGGCACCAACGGCAACAACGTTGCGTACTGCCTCATCTATCACGCTGATAGCCATGCGATAGGGGTCAAGTTTGCCATATTGGGGATTGATGCCAGCCCCGAGCGCCAGGGCGAATGGCCCCTGGGTTTCAAGAGGGCGCAGGACGCAGGCATCGGATGGCCCATCGCTGTGCATGCCGGTTAAGGGTTTGAGGACAGTGCCGCCTTGTACTTCGTGATCGTAGATGCGGATCGTTTTGGCTTTTGAAGCGGTATTGGGCATTTGCAGCAATTTGTGCAGAATTTGTCCCATTGGGTAAGATGTGGATGGGGCTGTGATTGGGGCGGAGGCGGAGCGGGGGGCTTCTCTGGCAATCAGTTGGCGCTGTGGTAGGCCCTGGTGAAGAAATTCTGTTTCCAGGTCGAGGACGGGATGCCCCGCATAGCGGACAACAAGATGGCCTGTTGGGCAGAAAACGCCCAGATTGGTGCATTCAACGTCGAGCAGGTCACAGAGGGCTTGCAAACGGAGTAGGTGTTGTGGCGGAACTGCTAACACCATGCGTTCTTGCGCTTCGGAGAGCCAGATTTCCCACGGTTCCAGGCCGGGATATTTGAGGCGAACGTGTTGTAGCTCAACATCTGCGCCGCAGGCGGCGGACATTTCGCCGATGGCAGAGGATAGGCCGCCGGCACCGCAATCGGTGATGGCTGTGTAGAGCTTTTCATCGCGTGCTTGAAGAATGACATCCAACACACCTTTTTCGGTGATGGGGTTGCCAATTTGAACGGAGGCTCCGGAGACTTGACCAGTTTGGGCATCCATCGTCATTGAAGAAAAAGTTGCCCCGCGTAGGCCATCGCGGCCAGTGCGTCCGCCAAGAAGGATAATGCAATCGCCTGGTTGGGGTTGATGGGGATGCGAATTGAGCGGAGCAATGCCAACACAGCCACAAAAGACGAGTGGATTGGCAGTGTAGCTGGGGTGGTAGAGAATGGCGCCGCTGACGGTTGGAATGCCCATTTTATTGCCATAATCTTGTACGCCGGCAATGACACCCGATTGGATGCGACGGGGATGAAGAACGCCAGGTGGTAATTCACTCAATGATAGGTCTTGTGGGCCAAAACAAAGCACATCTGTTGCGGCAATTGGCCGGGCTGAGACGCCAATGACATCGCGGATGACGCCACCGACGCCTGTGTTTGCACCGCCAAACGGTTCAATTGCGGAAGGATGATTGTGCGTTTCAACTTTGAAGGAAAGTTCGTGGACAGTGTCGTAGGCGATGACGCCGGCGTTGTCCACGAAGGCTGATAGCACCCAGGGAGCGGCAATTGCTTCGGTGGCTGTGCGGAGAAAGGTTTTGAGCAGATTGTTGAATTCGCTGTTTGTGCCATCCAGATTTTGTTGGGTAATGTGGGAGCGGAAGGTTTTATGGACGCAGTGTTCGCTCCAGGTTTGGGCAATGCATTCAAATTCGATATCGGTCATTTCGCGGCCCTGGCGTTGAAAGTAGGCCTGAATGGCGAGCATTTCGTTCAGGTCAAGTGCGGCGCGGCGTTGTTTGGAAAGTAGCACCAGGGCCTCTTTGTCCAGGTTGCAAATGGGTAGCCAGGTGACGGTATTGACGGGTTGTGCGTCAAGCGGAAAGACGGGTTCAATGCTCCCCAGGGTATATTGCTGAATGACAGGATTGGCGAGAAGTCTTTCGGCCAATTGATCAAGATTGGCGGGTTGAAGGTTGCCCTGAATGATGAAACGTTGCCCTGTGCCAACCTGTGCAAGGGTGGTAAAACCGAGTGAGTGGGCGGCCCGCAGGATTTGTTCGGCGACGGGATCGGTGACTCCAGGGCGCAGTGCGGTTTCAATTTGCATTCCGTTTTGGGTCGTGGGGGGGATGCTTCCCATCTCACTGCATTCGATTGCTTGAGTGACTGGATCGTATAGCAGTGCGCGACCAATGGCCTCTGCTTGTGAAAAGGTTAGTTCTCCGCAGAGAAAATAGAGATCGTGGCAGGTGATGTGTGTGACGGCTTGTAGACCCAAGGCATGTGCATCGGCGAGCAGGTTGTTGGAGCGTGGGTCGGTTTCGGCCAATGGCCGAACGACAAAACGGTAAACGGCAGAGGTCATGCGGCTTCCTTGTTTGAGAGAGTCGCCGTTATTGTACTCTTGGGAGGTTGTCTAGTCAATAGCGGCTGGCTAAGCATTGCTTAAGAATGGGGTTGAAATTCATGAATGGTGCGCGATAATGAATCTGATTGGTTCTATACTCATTTTTTCCAGGAGGATGAACATGAAACGCAGCAAGTTTGGGTGGGGCAGTCGCATGCTGACTGTGATGTGTTTGCTGGCTCTTTTGAGTTCCGTATTGGTGCAGACAGGTGCAGCAGCTACGCACAACATGCCGCAAGCTACACGTTCGGGGGCATGGTTGGACTCGGTTGTGTTTATGGAGGCGGAACCAGAAACTGGCGTGGCGCAATTGGCTGCTGACCAATTGGATGTGTATGCTATGGGAAGCACAAATCCAGATTTGTATCAGGATGTGTCAGATAATGCTAGCCTGACGTATAGCTTCTCCAAAGGATCCTATTATGATTTGACTTTCAATCCCTACGGCCCTTTGTTTAACGATGGCCGGCTGAATCCTTTCTCGAATGCAGCCATTCGAGAGGCGATCAATTGGTTGGTGGATCGTGACCATATTATCCAGAATATTCTGGGTGGATTGGGACGCGAAAAGTTTTTTGCGATTACAACGGACTTCCCGGATTATCAACGGTATCAAACGGTTGTGGAGGCCCTTGAGGTGCAATATGCATATAATTTGCCGCAAGCTCAAGCTACCATTACAACCGAGATGACGGCAATGGGCGCGGTGTTGGATGGTGGGGTTTGGACGTATAATGGGCAGCCTATCTCAATTATTTTCTTGATTCGGGTTGATGATGAGCGGCAACAAATTGGTGACTACGTTGCCGATCAATTGGAAGCGGTTGGTTTTGCAGTGGACCGGCAATATGTTACCCGTTCCGAAGCTTCTCCAATTTGGATGCAGGGTGATCCAGCGGAGGGATTGTTTCATGTCTATACCGGTGGATGGGTAACAACTTCGGTAAGCAGAGATGAGGGGGCGAACTTTAGCTTCTTTTACACGCCGCATGATTATCCCATCCCATTGCATCAGGCCTATCAACCCTCGCCCGAATTTGATAATTTGACTTTGCAACTGCGCGATAATGGTTTTTCCAGTTGGGCCGAGCGCGATGGATTGTTCGAACAAGCACTGGCAGATTCGCTGGATGATTCGGGGGTTGGGTCTGTGCGGGTTTGGCTGGTAGATCGAAGTTCTTTCACGGCGCGGCGGGCGGAGACAATCATTTCTTATGATAAGGCCGCTGGAATGCCTGGCTCAGATCTGTGGCCTTATGTAACGCGTTTTGATGGTGTTGTGGGTGGTCAATTGCGCGTTGCGCAGCCCGGGGTGTATGCTGATGTTTGGAATCCTTTGGATGGCAGCAGTTGGACATATGACTCTATTGTGCAAAAAGCAACCCGCGATGATGCCTTTGTTCGTGATCCTTATACCGGGTTGCTCTGGCCGCAGCGTGCTGAATACGCCGAGGTGGTTGCGCAGGCTGGGTTGCCAATTGATAAGTCGCAGGATTGGGTTACCCTGAGCTTTGAGCCACAAATTGATGTGCCAGGTGATGCCTGGGTGGATTGGGATGCAGCGCAGCAACGCTTTGTTACTGCTGCGGAAAAGTATCCGAGCGGGACGACAGCATTGGTTAAAAGCACAGTTTATTATCCGGCGGATTTGTATATGACTGCAAAATGGCAGGATGGTAGTCCGTTGGATGATAGTGATTTTGTGATGAAGATGATTTTGACTTTTGATCGCGGCAAGCTGAACAGCCTGCTTTATGACCCGGATGCGAAGGCATCTCTGGATGCATTTCTGGCACATTTCAAGGGCGTGCGGATTGTTTCGACGCAGCCATTGGTGATTGAAACCTATGATGATATCTATCAATTGGATGCTGAACTGAATGTGGTCTCATGGTGGCCTTCCTATAGCACGGGCGAGGCGCCCTGGCATACGCTGGCGACTGGCATACGCGCTGAAGTGGCGCATCACCTGGCCTTTGGCTATAACAAGGCAGATATGCTGCTGGTACCGCATACGGATTTCATCGGTGGCGAATCGTTGCCGATTTTGGAAATGCATTTGAACGCTGCTGCGGCCAGTCACTATCTACCCTATGCGCCGGTGCTGGGTGGTTATACTTCACCGGCAGCGGTGGCTTCTCGTTGGGCAAATTTGCAAAATTGGTTTGGGACGCACGGGCATTTTTGGGTTGGGAGCGGGCCGTTTTATCTCAGCTCGCTGGCGCTATCACCCAATACAATAACATTAAATCGAGTGATTGATTTTCCCGATCCGGCGGGTAAATGGGATCGCTTTGCTTATATGGATTCGTGTGAGGCGGTGACGGAGATCCCAAAGGTGGAGTGTGAGGCGTTGGCGGCGCTGTTTGAGCAGACGGATGGCCCTGGTTGGTCAAACCCGAACAATTGGATGACGAATCACCGTCCCAGCACTTGGGCGGGGGTAGTGGTTCAGGATGGGCATGTTTTCATTCTGGACTTGAGAGACCAGGGACTGACGGGGCCTTTGCCAGAGGAATTGGGTAATTTGAGCAATGTATGGGCTCTGGTACTGGCGCAGAACAATTTGTCTGGCAGCATTCCGCCGCAGCTTGGTAATTTGACAAATGTGGCATGGTTTGATTTAAGCTACAACGACCTGACTGGGCTAATTCCAGACGAATTGGGAAACTTGACCAATGTAAAGGGGATTTACCTGGCTGCAAATGAGCTTTCAGGAGCTATTCCAATCACTCTGGATGGGGATTTGAATCAATTGATGCATTTGGAACTATATAGCAATCAGTTGACGGGTAACATTCCAACAGAGTTGGGTAGTTGCACTTCATTGGAGCGCTTATGGCTGTATAACAATGCTTTGAGCGGTGACGTGCCGGTGAGTTTTTTGAACCTGACCAGTTTGCAGGATCAGATAGGGCTTGACCTGGGCTACAATCGTTTGATTGTTCCGGCAACTCCGCCGGAATTGGAAGCATTCCTGCAGCTTAAAGACCAGGGTTGGCCTTTGACTCAGGCAGTTGGTGAGGAATTTGCTCCGGGTGAATCGGGAACATTGAATGCGCGGGATGGTCAAACAGAAATGGAAATTCCCGAAGAGGCTACGCAGGACGGTTTGAGCCTGTTCTATGCTCCGCACATGCAACCAGCATTTGCTCATCCAAAGCTGGCAACAGGGATGAATTTCTTGCTGACAGCGGAGGATGGGGACGGGGATCTGGTTGGAACCTTTGCTGCACCGTTGATGGTGACGATTTTGTACAGCGACGAGGATGCTGGTACAGCGATCACCGAGAAGAAACTGCGGCTCTATTGGTGGAATGAGGCGACTCAGACCTGGGAGGATGCGCTGACGACCTGTGCAAGTGGGGTGTATGAGCGTAATATGGCAGAGAACTGGCTGCGGTTGCCTGTTTGCAGGACGGGTGAGTTTGCCTTGCTGCGCGACTATAACGAATTGTATTTGCCATCTCTAGGGCGCTAATTTAATTGTCGGTGTGAATGTCCGGCATGGAGAACCATGCCGGACGTTTTTTATGCTTTGATCAATTCAATGTAGCGGCGCTGACGCATCAGACAGGCCCATTCGTTGGGGGCAATTTCCGTCCAGATGTTGCGGCCATCCACCTCAAGAACGGCTGCAACCTGCCCCTGAGATAATTCGCCAACTGTTTCTTGCTGATCGCGCATTTTTGCCAGGACGGGCAGCCGCTTGGCAGTCACTTTTAGACTGAGCCTGTTTTCATTTATTTGAAATTCAATGGCGGTTTGCCCGTTTTGAGTGGCACAGACCCAACGCCCCGTAGCAATTTCGACCCACAACTCCTCGGCCCAAAAGGTTCGAATGGGGATAAATTCGCCCAGTTTGAGGTAACGCACAATCTTTGAGCGATTGTCGGGCTGCTGCCGGACGGTCAGTGCTTCGTTGACTTTGCCCGTTAGCCGAACGGGGGGCGGGTAGGGTGCTGGGGTAGGGGCGGCTTGTAGACCGCAAAAGGTTAGCAGTTCTTCCCAGGTGCCATTCCAGTAGTCGAGATCAATGGGGATTGGCTTTTTGTTGGGTAGAACGGCAAAACTACCCAATTCCGCTCCGCGTGGGGCTTCAGCATATTGCCAAAAATGCCAGCGTGTCCAGGGGGCGGGCAGAGTTGGCTGTGGGGTGTTGTAGGCGGCAATCCAGAGTGGGTAGTTGCTCAGGAAGGCTGTAGCCTGTGGCAGGTCATGCCAATGCCACATAAAACCAGCACTGGTGTAGAGAATGGGCGCTCGGCCAATCTTTGAGCCAACGCGCTCCAACCAGGTGCGCGCCATGCTGAGGTAGGTGAGCCGATTGTTGAAGCGCACGTCTTCAAAATCCAGGACGGGTGGCATGTCGCCTGGCATTTGTTGCCAATATTGGAGAAAGAAATCGGCCTGTTTTTCAGCGGATGGTTGTGGGGCGAGCCAGTGATATCCGCTGAGCAGCAGTCCATTTTCGCGAGCATTATGCCAGTTGCGGGCTGCGTAGCTATCCAAAAAGCAGACGCCCTTATAGGCATCCACATACTTAATGCAGGCAAATTTTACCCCGCGTGCCAGCGCCAGGGACCAGTTCATTTTTTCCTGGCAATAGGATACATCCACTCCAAAAACTGTGTTCATCATTCAACCTCCTGAAAGACAGAAATCTGCTTTCAGGGAGATTGTAGCATAGTTGCTTCAAGCGTGTTGTGTTGCCGGCGGGCCATTTGTGCATATAAGCCGTTGGCCGCTAGCAGTGCAGTGGCGCTCCCGCTCTCGATAATTTTTCCCTGGCGGAGGACGATGATGGAGTCAAAGGATTCTATGCCAACCAGTCGGTGCGTGACCCAAATGAGACTGCGATTGACGAGAGGGGAGGTGATGCGTTGTAGGACGATTTGCTCCGTTTCGGCGTCCAGGTTTGCAGTTGGTTCGTCGAGTAGAACAAGCGGTGCTGGGCGGAGCAGGGTGCGGGCCAGGGCAATGCGCTGTTTTTCTCCGCTGCTGATGGCGGTGCCTTGTTCGCCCAGCCAGGTATCCAGGCGATTGGGTAGGCTTATGGCCCAATCTTCGAGAGCAACATTATAAAGGGCTTGCCAGAGTTGTTCTTCGCTTGCCTGCGGTGAAGCGAGGAGTAAATTTTGGCGCAGGGTGGCGGTGAACAAATAGGTTGGCTGTAAGCAGGCCGCAAGTTGGGCGCGCAACAAAGGGATTGAAAGGGCGCGCAGATCCTGCGCATTGAGTAGGATGCTGCCTGTTGGAATATCCCAGAAGCGTAGTAGCAGGGCAAGCAGCGTGCTTTTTCCGGCGCCGCTTGGGCCAACCAGGGCTATATGTTGACCGGGTTTCAGGTCAAAGGAGATGTCTTGCAGGACGGGTGTGGAAGTAGCCGGATAGGCAAAGGTCAGGTTACGGATTTGCAGGGTGAACGGGGGGGATGGGAAGGTTTTTGGATGTTCTGGCTCGGATAGGATGGCAGGACGATCGGCAACTTCGAACAGTCGTCCGGCAGCCGATTGGCTGGATTGCCAAAACTGTGCGGCTGTGTTGAGCGGGGTGACGGCCTCGAACCCTGCCAGGGTGATGAGTGAAAGGACGGCCAGCAGAACACCGTTCAGGCTGCCATGGCTGACCAGTGGAATAGCAATCCACAGCACAGCGACCAGGGTCAGGTGGGTGATTAAGGTGTTAATGGCATTGCTGAAGGCGCCTGTCCAAATGAGGCGCATTTGGGACTGTAAGCTGCGTTGATTGGCGCGCTGAACATTTTTTAGCATTTCTTCAGCTTGCTGGAAAAGTAACCAATCGGGCAGGCCTTGTAGCAAGTCGAGCCAGTCACTGCTCAGATTGGCTTGGGCTTGTACCCATTCTTTTCCTGAGCGGCGACTGATCAGATGGGTGAGGATTGGTATGGCAATGCCGCTGAGCAGCAATCCACCGACCAGAACGCCGGTGAGCTGTAGACTAAATTGGGCGACGTAGGCGCCCAGCCCAGCAGTCACGATGAGCGCGGTGAGGGGGGGGGCAACGGCGCGAACATAGAAGTTTTCCAGGGTTTCAATATCGCTGATGGATCGGTTGAGCAAGTCGCCGCGTGCCTGGTCGAGGAGTTGGGCGGGGGCAAGTGGTTCAATGGCGTGGTAGAACCAGGTGCGCAGCCGGGCCAAGAGGCGAAAATTGGTGGCGTGTGAGGCGAGACGCTCGAGATAACGGAACAGGGCGCGGCTGATACCGAAAAAACGTACGCCTACAATGGCGACCTGTAAATCGGCGATGGATGGGCGCAGGGCAGCGCTGGCAATCAGAAAGGCAGATGTGCCAAGCAGCCCAATATTTGCGGCAATTGTAGCGGCTCCAAGCAACGTGGAGAGCAATACCCAGCCACTGAAGGGACGCAAAAAGGTGAGAAGGCGCAGAGTGTTTTTCATGGTTGTTCTGTTGTGCCTTGATAGGCTTGCCAGAGGCGAGCATATGCGCCATTCTTCAGCGCAGCAGGATGTCCCTGTTCAAGGATTTGCCCGGCTTGCAGAACGACGAGCCAGTCGGCGCGGCGGATGGTGGGCAGCCGATGAGCAATCACCAGGCAGGTTTTTCCGGAGTTAAGCAGGTTGCGGGTTGAGCGTTCGAGTAAATCTTCCTCAATTGGGTCAATGTGGTTCGTTGGCTCATCGAGGATGAGCAGACGGGCTGGGCGCAGGAAGGCGCGTGCCAGAGCAAGGCGCTGTGCCTGTCCGGAACTGAGCCGCGCCCCGTCTTCTCCAATGGGGGTTTGCAGGCCCAGTGGTTGCAAAGCGACCCAATCATCCAGGTGAGCAGCGCGCAATGCCTGCCAGAGCTGATCTTCTTGTGCCGCTGGGTGAGCCATGCGCAGGTTCTCAGCCAGACTGCCGCGCAGTAGATGGGGTTGTTGTGGGACCCAGGCTATCTGTGAACGCCATTCGGTGCTTGAAATGTGGCTGAGCGGCTGATCCTCTATCCAGATGATGCCGCTATTGGGTTGTAGAAAGCCCAATAGCAACCATGTGAGGGTGGTCTTTCCTCCGCCGCTTGCTCCAACCAGGGCTGTGAGTTGACCGGCGTGCAGCTCAACGGAAATATCTTTGATTGCAGGGGCGGGGCGTCCTGGATAGGTGTAGCTAACCTTTTCAAAGCGAATGTGATGCCAGACGGGGAGCGGCACGGTAAGATCAGAAACCGGGGTTGGGGAGGGAAGATTGAGGATGCTGAATAATTTTTTTGCCGCAGCGACTCCGGTTGAGGCAGCGTGAAAACGCAAGCCAACCTGACGCAACGGCCAGTAAAATTCGGGAGCCAGGATGAGCAGAAAGAAAGCCTGTTCGAAAAGAATCCGTCCGGACAGCAAACGCAGTCCAATTTCGACTGCAACAATGGCTGTGCTGATTGTGCCAACCAGTTCCAGGACAAGTGCGGAGAGAAAGGTGACGCGCAGAACGTTCATTGTGGCCTGGCGATATTGGTCGCTGATTTCGCCAATGCGTTGTGTATGATTTTTGCTGCGCCCCATGGTTTTGAGTGTGACCAGACCTTGCAGGGTGTCGAGGAAGAATGCGCTCATACGGCTCAACGCCGACCATTGTCGTTGTGTGACGCTGGCGGAGGCACTGCCAACCAGCCAGAGGAAGATGGGCAGCAGAGGGGCTGTGAGGCCCAAAACAATGCCTGTGAGTGGGTCGAGTGGAAGGATGATGAAGAGCATGGCGGTTGGGATGATGGCTGCCAAAACGAGTTGTGGAAGAAATTGGCTGAAATAGGCTTCGAGTGCATCAATACCCTGGATGGCGATAGCAAGCAAACTGGCACTGCCATTGGGCTGTGAGCGAATAAAAGCTGTACCCAGGCGGGTGATTTTCTCGGATAGCTGTTGCCGAAGTGCTTGTTTGATGCGGAGTGCGGATGCACCGGCTGCTGCATCACCGAGCCATGTGGCGATGGCTCGGACAACTACCCAGGCAATTAATCCGTAAAGCAGGGGTTGTGTTTGACCGAGGGTTTGTTCTTCCAGAAAGACACGCGCAACGATCTGACTTAACTGCCGGGCTTGAAAAATGATCGCCAGCGCACTGAGCAGCCCAAAGCCAATGGTGGCTGACAGGGTCCATTTGGCGAGCAGGGCCTGACGCATGAGCCGGCGATCAAAGTTCATTATCCGCCCTTAGGGTAGGCGATGGGGGTCGGTGATAACTGGCTGACGTGAGAAATGCACCAATTGATGATGTGCCAGTTGTTCAACGACCGAGCGAACCGTTTCAAATGAGATGGCTAACTCGCAGGCAATATCTGCCAGGCTATGTTCACCATCACAGCGCTCCATGATTTCGAAAAGGCTGCGGTGTCCTTCTGGATTGGTTCGGTAATCTACCCAAATGCCGTAGCCTGAGCAAAAGATTTCGCCTTTGAAATCGTTGACTGGATATTGATTGGCCTCCCAGGCGCGTATCAATCCAAGGGTTATCTGCAAGGATTGTTCCAGCCGGTCGGGGGTGATGATGGCCGGGGTATCAAAGCTGGAGTGGTATTCGCGGTAAGGGCGGGTGGGGGAAGTGGCCGGTTCGACGCGTGAGAGTGACAGCATTGGCACACGTACGCCGGGCGAATTGAATTGTCTCTCGTCGTTGTTGATGATGGTTCGATATGCACCATGTGTAGCTTGCGGGTCAAGGTTGGTCAGGGCGCTGTGCAGGGTTCGGTCGGGTTGGCTGTTTGGCTGCATAGAGCCTTGCAGGCTGTGTGGCGAATTGTTGCCAAGCATTTCCAAAAACAGCCCGCCGGTCATTTTGGGAATTAGCGCTTCGTTATGGCTTAAATAGGCGACGGAACCAATTGTTTCGGGCAAGATGAGAAAGCGGTAGGTGTAATGGGGACGCGGGCCATTGAGGAGGTGGCGTGCGGTTTCGAGGGCAACAACAACACCGGTTAGATCATCGTTGACCATTGCAGGGTGGCAAAGATGGCTGACGAGGACAAAACATTGATCTGTTTCGCCTGGAATGATGATTTCACCGACTTTGAGAAATCCGGGTTCAAAACGTGTGCGAATGACGACGCGATAGGCCGGGTCTTGTAGTGTGCTGGGCAGGGTTTGCGGAAGGCATAGGCCCCAGTCGCGGTCGTAATATTTAAAGACAAAGGGAATTGCATCTGGCAGTCGGGGGTGAATATGTAGGTGGTGCAGTAATTTTCCGCGCTCGACAATGCCCTCATAGGGAAGGGAATAAGAGATGACATGGAGTGGGTTATTGGCAAAATCGAGGATGCGCTGACCATCCATTGTTTCAAGATAGGCTTCCTCACAGACCCATTTTTCTGGCACGCGCCATGTCCAGCAGGGGGTGCCGCTTGGGTAGCTGTGGATTTTCATAGGGTTGGCGTTCAACTGGGCAGCAGAGAGATTCCATTCGGCTTCCAGGCGCTCTAATGAGCGATCAAAACCTTCCGAAACCAGATCGCGCTGTAAAAACCAGAGAGCGTTAATAATTTCCATCATCGTGGACATTTTTTTACCCTTGTTGAGGATGGTTTTTGACCAATGCCCAGGCATCTTGTTGGAGCAGGTCATCTGTGGCCTGGGTGAAATCTTTTAGCTGACAGAGGCTGACATGACCATAACCTAGTGGGACGGATAGCCATTGATGACGTTTTTCCAGGAGGGCCTGGATTGGGTGCAGGATGAGTTGGGGTTTGATGTTTAGGTCGCGGACAAACATGCGGTAGGTGAGCGACTGCCAGCCTTGTGGGGTACGAACCAGGCCGGTAAAGTCTTTCCAATGGCGGTAGGGAACGGCGGCCCGCTGTTCACTGTAATGCACCATGGATGCAGCCTGAATATCGGCACCGAGCAGAAGCAGTTTGAAGTTTCGTTGCAGTAGGTGTTCAAAAGCCGAACCGGGGTCGAATGCGCCGGGGGTGTCGAGCCCTGAGAGTTCGGCTGCCTGTGCGCCAAGCAAGGCGAGGCTTTGTAGGGGGTGTGGGGTTCGTTTGGCCTGGGGATGGGTGCGAATGGCCTCAGATAGAATGCCCATGCCTTGTGAAGGGGTTGTGGCTGGGTCGAAGGGCAAGCCGCGTGCAAAGCCAAAATTGAAGGCTGGGGCGGCCAATGTGCCATGTGGGCCGAGGATCGTTTGCAAGCAATCGAGATAGAGAGATGGGCCGCCTTGGGGGCGTCCCAAAAATTGTAGGGCAGAGTGGATGAGCAAATGATCGCCGGGCTGAACCTTGAGCATTTCTAGAGTTTGCAGCACTTGATTGGCTGAGGTTTCAAGCATGTTGCCTCTCTGTCTCTTTGGAAAAACAATGGCGTACCTGAATGAGTTCTGGGGTGAAGCCTTGTTTTTGCCAAAAAGCCAAACCTTCTTGATTGGCGGCCATGATTTGTACTTCAACAGAGTGCACCGAGAGATTGTGGAATTCTTGCATGGCTCGCTGCACCAATCCGGCTGCTGCTCCCTGGCGGCGGAGTACTGGTTCAACCCATAAATCGCTAATTTCACCGACCAGTGCGCTGCCGAGATAGGCGGGGGTATGCTTGACGCGTGCCAGGAGGAAGCCCTCAATGTTTGCTTCCAGTTCGGCTACCCAAAGGAAACTAAAGCGCCCCAGTGTGCGTTCAAAGGATGCTTGCCATGCCAGAGCCGCTTTTTCGCCACCAGAAAATGCCAATCCGAGGGTGGTGTGAAATTCAGTCAGATGTTGCCACAGGCAACGGATGGCGGGTAAATCTTGTGTGGTGGCGGTACGTAATTGCAGATTCATGCAAATGCCTTACGCACTGCTTCAGGCCATTGTTCAGTATCCAATCCGAACTGCGCCAGGAAGGCAAGAGCAATGCGTTCCAGGCCGAAGGCGACACAGCCGGTGTGAACTGGGCTGCCATCAGGCAGTGTGATATTTAGATTGCGCCCGAAGAAATCTTGGTGGTAGTTATAGGAGCCGACCGCCAGGGTTGAAACACGGAAGGGCAATTGGGCGCGGATTTCGTATTTGAGTTGGAAAGCACTTTGGAATAGAGCCTGTTGGCGGAATTCACCGATGAAGAAGGGGTCGTTAGCACTCTCAACGCGATAAGCCAGGCCAACTTCAGTCAGCCGGTTTTGCATGTATTGCCGGGCTGCTTCGCGTTGTTCGAGAACATAGGATTGTGGGCCGATGAAGATGATTTCGCGCATGGTGAAGTTCCAAAGACGCTCCAGTGAAACCAGGTTGCTCGACTCGTAACGGAAACAATTGCCAACAGCTGTGGCAGCCAGTTGCCCTCCGGGTAGGGGACGATCGGCCAGGGAGAAGTAAAGGTGATAGCAGACTGCTGGTGAAAGCAGGGTTTGGATGGTGGCAAAGGATTCGGCGGCGGTTGTGAGGTGTCCATTACAATCGCAATGGGTATGTTCGGCAAATTGTTCAATTATGTCCAGATCTTCGCGTAGATGGGTGGCAAAGGAGAGCGAATGAGGAAATGCGCGAAAGTAATTGACTCGATCGAGGAATCGGGCCGGAATGAGGGTAGGGAAGCGATAGGGCTTTGCAGAAAACTGATTTGCCAGGTCGAGGAAGAGATGTTCGAAGTAATCAATCAGTCGGGTTAATATGGGGCCAAGAATGAAGATGCCCGTATCTTCCTGGAACAATTCACCGCGCTCGATTAATTCTTGGGTTGGATCTTTGAGATAGCAAGTTGGGCGATCCAGACAATCTTCTAGAATTTGGGCGCGCAGGCGGCGGGCGTTCTTTGCCATTGCTTCAACAACGCGCTGCACTTTTTGTTCAATATCTTGTTGCTGGGCTGAGTTTAAGTCGTGCCGCAAGGTGAGGAGAATGGAGTCTCCGCTGGGGGTAATTTCGGCGTTGGCGATTGCTTCATCCACATAGGCCAGCTTGGACTGAATTTCTTTGATCAGAAAATCGGGAATGGTGACGAGGGGGAGGATGATCAATGTTTCAGGCATGGGGTTGCTCTCGCAGGTAGGAGCAAATGGCTGAAACGCTGGTGAGTTGAGCAATTGTCTCGGTGTTGATTTGGATGGCAAAACGTTCCTCAAGCAGCATCATTACGTTCATATGGCCCATCGAATCCCATTCGGGCAAGTCGCCATAGGATAGGTCGAGGCTAATCTGGTGTGTTTGGACGCCCAGAGCTTCGGCAAGCAATTGTTGAACAGTGTCTTCAATCATTGAGGGGCTTCCTCCCCGGCAAAAGGTGTTACCTGGATTATACCATAGCGGATGAAGGTCATTGACTGTTGGTGCGATGGTCACTGGCAATTTTGGCGGGTGTGTGTTTTAATCGCGTTAACTCAATTCCTGGAGAGGATTATGTACGAAACGATTGCACTTCATGTAACTCGCCGCAGCGGGCTGCGGCTGACAGCGCTGACCAATGTGGCGCTGGTGGTGTTCGGTAGTGTTTTGATTGCCTTGCTGGCGCAGGTGCGCGTAATGCTACCTTTCAGTCCTGTTCCATTCACCGGGCAAACTTTGGGGGTGTTGTTGGTGGCTGCTGTGTTGGGGTGGAAACGTGGGGTTGGCAGCCTGGCGTTATATCTGGGCGAAGGGATGCTGGGACTGCCTGTTTTTGCCGGAGGAGCGGCAGGGCTGGCATATTTGGGCGGGCCGACGGGGGGGTATTTGTTTGGTTTTGTGATTGCAGCTGGATTGGTGGGGTGGTTGGCTGAACGCGGCTGGGATCGCCATTGGTCTCGTGTGGCGGTGATGTTTGTGCTGGGAATGCTGGTTGTATATGCCTGTGGAACATCGTACCTGGCGCTATTTTGGGGTCTGCGTCAGGCGGTGACGATGGGGATCTTGCCTTTCTTGCTGACAGATGTGCTAAAAGCCGGGCTGGCAGCGATTGTGTTGCCCTGGGCATGGAAGTTGCTGCGAACTGCTGAATAATATGGGAGACGCCCCTGGTGAAAGATCCAGGGGCGTCTTTTTTGAAAGTTGAAGAGGATTTAGGGACGATTGGGATCGGGGCGGACCTGGCCGCGTAGATCTTTGAAGGCATCTTTGATTGCCATGGTTGCGTCTTTGAGTGTTTGGCGGCAAGCATTCAGGTCGGCAGAGGCGCTGCTGAGGGTCTCACGAGCGGCAGCGGGGTCGGTGACTTTGCCATTGTCATCAAAGCCAGGGTGGGCAGCCAGTGTGGCAGCAGCGGAGTCGTGGGCAGCCTGAGCGGTGGGAAGTTGGGCTTCGTAGTTTGCCAGGGCAGCTTCAATGGCTGAAGTATCCAGGCCACGCTCTTTGAGTTTGGCAATTTTTTCCTCGATCCGGGCAATAAATTCATCGCTGCCATTTAGCCGTTCAGCCTGTTTGTCATTCCATTCTTGCAGTCGAGCGTAAGCTTTTTCCATGCGGGCAAAACCGCGCTCAGCAGCGGCAGGGTCGGTGGGCGGTTGAGGCCCTTGGGCAAAGACAGGGGCGGGCAGGAAGAGTGCAACGAGCAACACCAACGCCGTCAAAACACCGAGCCATGCAATAGATTTACGAGATGCGTTCATTTTGTAAACTCCTTTTTGAGTAGAGGTTTCTTCCATTGCGGAAGGTAAACATTTTGTTTACGGCTCTATTCTAGAATAGTCAAGTAAACGACGCATCAGGATGATGTAAATTTTTTGTAAAATTTACTCTTGCCAAAGAGTTTGCAAGTCGGTAACCCACCAAACGCCGCTGGGGCTGCGGTGAAAGGTGTATTGTATACCTTGACTGCAATTTGTGCCGCATTCGCGAGCGATATAGACGTTGGCGTAGTGTAGATTTTCCTCGATGGAAAAGATTCCGAACTCATAATATTTCCATGGTAGGCTTTGGGGGTCGTTGCGGGTGGCAAAGAATGCTTCCAGGGCAGAGGCAGGGTCTTTGGCCTCAACGATTTTGCCATCAACATATTTCCAGAGTTGATAGGGGGTTTGGTGGTTGAGGTAGGCCGAGTGGGTGTTTAAATCGGCAGCCGGAGCAAAGACGATCAGGCTTGGGTCTGTGTTTCCCTGGTCTTCAAGCGGGTAAATCCATTGGGTGAAGATGTAATCGAAGGCGGCATTTTTGATTTCGATTGCAGCAGAAGCACGTTCGGCAGGGGCTGGGGTGGGTTTGGGGTAGGCAAGCTGTTGATTGGGGTTGGGTGTGTAGACGAGAAGTCGGCCATTTTGGACAATGCCAAAACCACCTTGCGGCGTGGCCTGGGGTTTTCCGGGCGCTCCGGCTTCGTATAGCCATTGAGACCACAAAAGTGTACCTTGTGAATCGAGGAGCATCATGTGGTTATCGCTGGTGATGGTGAGTAAATTGTTGCCAATGGGTTGGATATGGGTGACTGGCCCGCGCCCTGGGGAAAGTGTTATCTGCCAGATGACTTGCCCTGTAGAAGTAAGAGCAAGGATTTGTGCATTTGGCGTGGGAAAATAAATTGCCTGTTCGGTGGTGAAGAAGGGGGAAGTGGTGATCTCGCTCGCGGTTTGGTTGCCTGGTTTGTTCCACAAGGGTTGGCACTGGAAATCCAGGATGTGCAGGCTGCCTTGCAGGTCGGTATAGGCCCAGGCATTGTTGCTGACTGGTAATGGGCCGTAACGGCGATTGTTGAGAGGACATTCGGCCAATAGTTCGCCTTGTTCGTTCAAGATCAATGCCTCGCCTTGCAGTTCAGATAGTGTCGCGTAGAGATAGATGCGGCTTTGTGAATCAAAGCTGATTTGATCTACCAGTGTGAGCGGCCAGGGAAAGGGCTGGGCTTCACCACTGGGGCTGATGCGGAATCCGCCACCATCTGTTTGGACGTAGATATCCCCGTTGGGGGCAACGGAGGGCATAGCGACAAAGGGCTGGTTGGATTGAATACCCCATAAAGGCTGCCCTTGTAAAGAAAGGGCATATAGAATGCCAATATCGGTCACAAAGTATAGTGCATTGCCATCCTTTGATAGAACGGCAGCAGAGGCGATTCCATAATCGCCGTGGTAACTCCAGAGTTGTTTTCCGTTTCGGTCGAGAGCGTGCAAGGTGCCTTCAGCATCAGTGACATAGAAACTGCCGTCTTGACCAATTGCCATAGCGCCTTGCAGGCGATATACTTCGCTGGGCCAGAGCCAGCCAAGATGGAGATCTTGTGTTTGTTCAACGGGAGATTGGCAGCCGCTGATGAGCAGTGTGGTGAGCAGACAGGCGAGCAAGATGCGGGTGAATGTGGACATTTTAGAATTCGATCTGATAGAGAATATCTTGCAGGGCGGCAGCAAAGATTTTATCCAGGATGGTGGGATCGGGCCGATAGGCACCGCCAAACACGCCATCACCGAATAACTGACGACTTTCTATGGCCCCTGGCAGGCCTTTGAAGCTGGGCGGAATTTTTTCGCCTTCTGGTAGCTCGCTGACTTGTACAAAGGGGAATGCTTCTCCCCAGCCGGCATGGTAGATTTTTAGCTTGTGCTGCTCGGCCACGCGCTGGACGCTCTCGGAGCTCCACCACGAATACCATGCGGTTTTTAGGTTGGGGAGTTCGTTCGCAAGTTCATGTAACCGGGCGACAGCGGGTTGATTACCGCCATGTCCATTGATGAACAGCATGCGGCGAAACCCGTATCCATACAGGGAATGAACCATGTCACTGATGATGGTGAGAAAGGTTGTGAGCTTGAGGCTGATGGTGCCAGGATAGGCCAGGAAGTATGGGGAAACGCCAAATGGTAGCGGCGGAGCAATCAGGACACCGGTTTGGCTGCTTGCCGCATCCGCCAGGGCCAGGGGAATTTTGGTGTCGGTTAACAGGCTCAAGTATCCATGTTGTTCGCAGGAACCCAGTACAATTAAAATGCGGTCCTCGTGTTTGAGGTAGGATTCGACATCCATCCAGTTTAATTCTTCAAAGCGCATGATAACCTCCAGGTTCAACGGTAACAGAATTTAAGCTGTTCGTCAAGAAAAAAAGCGGACATGTCGTGGGGAAGACATGTCCGCCGGGGTATGGGATGGTATCTTAGAGGACGATGTTAATCAGCCGGCCCTTGACGTAAATTACCTGGCGTGGGGGCTTGCCTTGAGTGAATTTTTGCACGGTTTCATTTGCCAGTGCAGCGGCTTTGGCATCTTCCTCGCTGATATCGGCTGGCAGGGTGATGCGTTCCCGCATTTTTCCATTTACTTGCACTGCAATGGTGATTTCATCTTGAGCGGCAGCGGCTTCATCTACCTCAGGCCAGGGTTGATTGTGGATTGAGTAAGGCTTGCCCAGAAGCGTCCACAATTCTTCGCTGATATGTGGGCAGATGGGGGCCAACATTTTAAGATATAGTTCTATGGATTCTTGCCAGGCCGGACTGCTACAGGCGCCAGCGGTTTTGGCGCGCAGCATGTCGTTCAGCAATTCCATCAATGAAGAGATAATGGTATTGAATTGGAAGGTTTCAAAATCGCGGGTGATGGAGCGCAGGGTTTGATGGACGTTGCGGCGCAGGGTGCGGAGGGTGGTTTCATCGGCCTGTCCGGTGCCGGGTTCTAAGATCATTGTCCAAACGCGGCGCAGCCAGCGAGAGGTGCCTTCAATGCCGCCACTGCTCCAGGGGCCGCCCATATCCCAACGGGAAAAGAACATCAGGTAGGCGCGCACGGTGTCGGCACCATAACTTTGCACCAGGTTATCAGGTGGGATGACGTTGCCGCGGCTTTTGGACATTTTTTCACCATCTTCTCCCAGCACCATGCCCTGGTTTCGCAGCTGTGTCATGGGTTCGTGACCTTCGGTGATTCCAGCATCGCGACAGGCTTTATGGAAGAAACGGGTATAAATCAGGTGCATGTTGGCGTGTTCAATGCCACCGGTGTAGGTATCTACAGGCATCCAGTAGTCATATTCAGCTTCTGGAAAGGGGTGAATTGCATCGCGGGTGAGGCCTTTGTTGAGATAGCCGAGATGGTACCAGGAAGAACACATGAAAGTATCCATTGTATCGGTTTCGCGCTCGGCCTGAACGCCACATTGCGGACAGGTGGTGAAGCGCCAGGTGGGGTGCAATTTGAGAGGGCTTTCACCGGTCGGCTTCCATTCCACATCTTCGGGTAACAGGATGGGCAGTTCACTTTCGGGGACGGGGACGGCGCCGCAGGTTGGGCAGTAGATGATTGGAATAGGGGCGCCCCAGTAACGCTGACGGGAAATGAGCCAGTCACGCAGGCGATAGTTGATGGAACGATGTCCAACGCCTTTTTGGGTGATGTGTTGAATGGCGGATTCGAAGGTGTGTTCAGCAGGGGTGCCGGTCAGTGGGCCGGAGTTGATCATCATGCCGGCAGCAGGGACGGCGGCGCGCAGGTCTTCGGGCCGAATGGCTTCGCTTTGTGGTGGCTGAATGACAACGCGGATGGGGAGATGGTATTTACGCGCAAATTCAAAGTCGCGCTGATCGTGGGCTGGGACGGCCATAATGGCGCCTGTGCCGTAGGTCATCAGGACGTAATCTGCAATCCAGACTGGAACTCGCTGACCGCTAACCGGATTGATGGCGTAGCCACCAGTAAAGACCCCCGTTTTTTCTTTGTCGGCAGCTTCGCGTTGCACGTCTGACTGGCGCATGGTTTCTTCAATATAGGCTTGAACGGCTTGTTTTTGTTCGGGCGTGGTCAATTTTTGAACCAGGGGATGCTCAGGCGCTAAAACCATGAAGGTGACACCCCAGAGCGTATCGGGGCGGGTAGTAAAAACTTCGAGTATGTCGTCCTGTTCGGTTTTGAAAAATACAGCTGCGCCTTCCGAGCGTCCAATCCAGTTGGTTTGCAGGGTGCGAACACGTTCAGGCCAGTCAATGCCTTCGTAGTGTAGCAATTCTTCGGCATAGTGGGTAGTGCGGAAGAACCATTGTGCCAGGTTGCGCTTGATGACGGGGGTGCCGCAGCGTTCACAATGTCGGTCATCGCCCCAGACCTGTTCGCGGGCCAGGGTGGTGTTGCATTTGGGGCACCAATCTACTGGTGAGTGTTTCCGGTAGGCCAGCCCTTGGGCATAGAACTTGAGGAAAAACCATTGTGTCCAATGATAATATTCGGGTTCGCAGGAGGCGATTTCGCGTCGCCAATCGAACATGGCACCCATGCTGCGCAATTGGCCGCGCATGCGCTGAATATTGGCGCGGGTGCGGGTCATGGGATGGATATTGTCTTTGATCGCGGCGTTTTCGGCGGGTAGGCCGAATGCATCAAACCCGATGGGGAAGAGGACATTATAACCGCGCATACGCATATAGCGAGCGCGAGAATCTGAAGGGGTCATGGCGTACCAATGGCCGATGTGCAGGTCGCCTGATGGGTAAGGGAGCATGGTAAGAGCGTAATGTTTGGGTCGTTTGGGGTCTATATCGGCTTGATAGAGCCGGTCATCCTCCCAGCGTTGTTGCCAACGGGGCTCGATTTCAGATGGGTTGTAGATGGGGATTTCGCTCATTTTGCCTCTTTATGATGCTCGATAGGGTTTTTAAACAAAAAGACCTTCACCCAATCAGGGGCGAAGGTTCTTGTGCAAGACTCCGTGGTACCACCCTGCTTGCCAGAAAAAATCTGGCCGCTCAGTGCGCGCTAACGGGCGTACCCGGCACCGACTAGGCAAGGCTTCACCGGTGCGGCCTGCCCAAGGATGGGCAAACAGGCGAGTTCGGTCTGTGTGTTCCGTTGGACACGGTGCCGGGCTCGCACCTTGCTCTCCCGACTCGCTGACGGATGACGTACTACTCCTGTTTTGGCCGTTTTAGTGGACCCAGAGGGATTCGAACCCTCGGCCTTCTCAATGCCATTGAGACGCGCTCCCAACTGCGCTATGGGCCCATGAAATGTGTACTTTTGAAAGTTCTTTGCGGGGGACAACCCCCCAGTGGACCTGAGGGGATTCGAACCCCTGGCCTCCTCAGTGCGATTGAGGCGCGCTCCCAACTGCGCTACAGGCCCTGGTTGTTGAAGTGTTCGTATTCTACCGCACAGGTTGGGGAATGTCAAGAGATTATGTGGTAGAATCATGAATGCCGGGGACGCCGACCCCGGCATTCAATCAAGGAGGAGAAGAAGAGAAGTCGCCCTTTCGA
>CAYVRT010000015.1:0-89325 GCA_964453115.1 uncultured Anaerolinea sp.
TAAGAGTTTTGTTATAAAAACCGCCATGATTATATCCTATTATTGACGTTAAACCAGCTTACGCTTATAATTCCTTCGCCTGGGGAAATGCTGGAACTGGCAGACAGGCATGACTTAGGATCATGTGCCGAGAGGCGTGCGGGTTCAAGTCCCGCTTTCCCCACAAAACAAATTTTCACAAACAGGAAAAAGACTTTGAAGATTGAAACCACCCCCCAAGAAAATCGGCAAGCCGAAATCCTCGTCGAATTCGAGCCCGCTGAACTGGAAAGCTATAAACAGCGCGCCGCACGTAAGATTTCCCGGAAGGCCAAAATTTCAGGCTTCCGCCCAGGCAAAGCGCCCTACAACGTCATTCAACGCATGTATGGCGATGAAGCCATCGAACAAGAGGCCATCGAAATCATTCTCGACGAACAATATCCCGAAATCTTGCGTCAAGCGGACCTTGCCCCCTCTGGCCCCGGATCACTCAAAGACATTCCCAGCCGCAACCCATTGCAACTTGTCTTCCTGGTGCCGCTCGAACCCAAAGTAGACCTCAAAGATTACCAAAGCATCCGCCTGCCCTACGAATTAAACCCTATCACCGAAGAACAAATCGAACAGGCTTTGCAACGCATCCGCACCAGCTATGCAACCGCCGAGCCAGTTGAACGCCCATCTGCCATGGGCGACCTGGTCTACATCAAATTCAACGCTCGTCTCCTCGATCCAAAAGAAGGCGAAGAAGTCGAAATTTTACCCGAACAACAAGAGCAATTCATCATCGAAGAAAACGAACAAGATAGCTGGCCTTTTCCTGGTTTCACATCTCATCTTGCTGGCCTGTCTGCTGGTGAAACCAAAACCCTGCAGCATACCTTCCCTGAAAATTGGGAAGGCGAGCAATTGCGCGGACACACCGTTGAATACGCCATCTCTCTCGAAAGCGTCAAAGCTCTCATTCTGCCCGAAATCAACGACGAATTCGTCCAATCCCTTTCATCTGAATTCCAAACAGTTGAAGATCTGCGCCAACGCATTCGCAGCCAGATGGAAGATCAGGCCCGCCGCGAGTACGATGATGACTACTTCAACCGCCTGATCGGCCTGATCATTGAACAGGCTAGCATTGAGTTCCCGCCCCAAATGTTGAATGAAGAGATCGAACACCTGCTCGAACACCTCAAAGAAGACCTGGCTGAACAACACATTGAACTCGACGCTTACTTCAAGATGGTCAATAGCGACCGTGCCACCTTCATCGAAAACGAAGTCAAACCGGCAGCCCTGCGCCGCTTGCAGCGCTCACTCGTTCTTGAAGAAGTAGGCCGCAGCGAAAAAATTGATATCACCCAACGCTCCGATGAAATCAGCTCGCTTACCATGTCGCAATTACGTTCCTCGATTGCCGAAAACCCCAAAAAGCGTCTCAGCGAGCAAGCCATTAATGATGCAACCATGCGCTCAATGATGGCCGTTTATAACCGCGCCACCCTCGAACGTCTCAAAGCGCGCGCCAACGGGGAAGAGATTCCTGAACCTCAGGCCGAGCCAGAAGTACAACCCGAGTCACCAACCGAAGCCGTTGATTCGCAATCTGAAACACCAGCTACCGAATAATTTGTTTTCCCCTTGAAAGGAGACCCGATGTCAACCTCTCAATTTGAATCGCTCATCCCCATGGTCGTTGAATCATCTGGACGCGGCGAGCGCGCCTACGACATCTTTTCCCTGCTCCTCAAAGAGCGCATCATCTTCCTTGGCACCCCCATTGACGAACAAATCGCCAATCTGATCGTCGCCCAATTGCTTTATCTCAGCCATGAAAACCCCGAACGCGAAATTCAGATGTATATCAATTCGCCGGGTGGGCAAATCTACGCTGGCCTTGCCATCTATGACACAATGAAAATGGTGCCCAACAAAATTAGCACCGTTGCTGTTGGAGTTACCGCCTCATTTGGCACCGTGCTGTTGGCGGCTGGCGACAAAGGCCGTCGCTTTGCTCTGCCCCACGCCACCATTCACATGCATCAACCACTGGGCGGCGCACAAGGCCAGGCCTCTGACATTGAAATCCAAGCCCGAGAAATTTTGCGCCTCAAAGCCCGCCTGAGCCAAATTTTGGCTGACAGCACCGGAAAATCACTCGATGCCATTCAAAAGGATACGGAGCGCGACTTCTATTTGGACGCTCAACAAGCGGTCGAATACGGATTGGTAGATCAGGTTCTGCCACCCCCCGTCAAAAAGTAACCCGACTTCCATCTCACCAAACCTTCTCTGGCCGCCGCGAACCGGCGGCCAGAATGCAGTCTGGAACCCGCCATGAACTCAATCCCTTTTTCTCGCCAGGCCATCCGCGCCCTCATTCTGGATATTGACGGCGTCATCTGGAAAGGCAGTCAACCGATTGGTGACCTTGCTGCCATCTTTGCTCAAATTCAGGCGCGCGGCCTGGAATTTGTCTTTGCCACCAATAACGCTGTTCGCACTGTCCCGCAATTTGTTGAGCGGCTCAATCGCTTTGGCATTCCAGCCGCCCCTCAGCACATCATCAATTCCGCCATGGCCGTTGCCCATTTACTCAAACAACGCTTCCCCAATGGTGGCCCAGTCTATATCATTGGTGAGGAAGGCATCCGTCAGGCACTCAGCGAGCACGGTTTTTATCACGCCGAGCAGTCTGTTCTCGCTGTCATCTCCAGTCTGGACCGCCAAATTAGTTACGAAAAATTGACCCGCGCCACCTTGCTCATCCGCGCTGGCGCCCCCTTCTACGGCAGTAATCCTGATCGCACCTACCCAACACCCGAAGGCCTTACCCCCGGAGCTGGCACGCTGCTCGCTGCCCTTGAAGCAGCCACTGACACAGCCCCCATCATCGCAGGTAAACCCCAACCCGCCCTATTTGAACTCGCATTACAAAACCTGAACCTCTCCCCACATCAGACGCTGGTCGTTGGCGATCGGCTCGAAACCGATATCCTTGGCGGTCAACGCGCCGGATTGCCAACCGCCCTGGTTCTCTCGGGTGTCAGCACCGCCGAGCAAGCCGCCGCCTGGCAGCCCACACCCAACTTAATCGCCGAATCGTTATCCGATTTGCTCCAACAACTATGAAGCGTCTGATCTTTGACCTGACGCTGGAGGAACTGACCCAGCAACTGACTACCTGGGGTGAACCATCCTATCGCGCCATCCAGGTCTGGCAAGGGCTCTACCACTCGTTGTGGAACGCCCCGCATCAGTTCACTGGCCTATCCACCACCCTGCGTCAGCGCCTAGCCGAAGAGTTCTCCTTCTCCCACCTGACCCCACAGCAAACCCTGCGGTCACAGGATGGCGAAACTGTCAAAATTCTCTTCGCATTGCCCGATCAACGCGCCATTGAAACGGTTCTTATGCACTATGACGTACGTCAAACCCTCTGCATATCCACCCAGGCCGGCTGCGCCATGGGCTGCGTCTTCTGCGCCACCGGACAAATGGGCTTTCAACGACACCTGAGCAGCGGAGAAATCGTTGAGCAAGTGTTACACCTTGCCCGACTACTTCGTTCAGAACAAACCGCATTAACCAATATCGTCATCATGGGCATGGGCGAGCCATTCCACAACTATCAATCCACCCTGGATGCCGTTGATCGGCTCAACCACCCCAAAGGCCTCAATCTCGGCGCCAGACGCTTCACCATCTCCACCGTTGGCCTGGTTCCCCTCATCCGTCAATTTGGCGCCGAACAGCGACAGATCAACCTTGCAATTAGCCTGCACGCCGCAAATGACAAGTTACGCTCCTCACTGCTGCCCATCAACCGAAAATATCCGTTACCCGATCTCATCCAGGCCTGCCGCGACTATATTGCCCAAACCAACCGCCGAATCACATTTGAATGGGCGCTGATTCAGGATGTGAATGACTCACCACAACACGCAATAGAACTTGCCAGCCTGGTAAAAGGGCTACTTTGTCATATCAACCTCATCCCACTCAACCCCACCCACCAATACCCCGCATCGGGCAGCACCCGGCAGCGCGCCGCAGCATTCGCCGCAGTTCTGGAACAAGCCAACATTCCATGCACAATTCGCATTCGACGTGGGGTTGATATTCAAGCTGGCTGTGGACAACTTGCCTCACGCAACCAAACTTAACAATCACCCCTTAGCATCCCTCATGATATAATTGGAGTTCTATGGCAGACCTGTTTGCAAAATGGAAAGAAGGGCTGGCTCGAACCAGCAAAGCTGCGTTTGGCCGCCTAGCTACCCTGTTCGGCGCGACAGAAATTAACGAAGAAACCTGGGATGAAATGGAAGCCATACTCGTCCAGGCCGATTTGGGCATTGAAACCACACAATCCATCCTGAACGCGCTCAAAAAATCCGTCCACCAACAAGGCCTCACCCGTACTGACGCGCTGCAAGCCGCACTACAGGCCGAATTACTAACCCGGCTCGACCCACCACCCACCAACCCAATTCCTGCCGCCCGACCAGCTGTTATCCTGATTGTTGGCGTCAATGGCTCTGGCAAAACAACCACCATCGCCAAACTTGGCCGGCAATTTGCCAACCAGGGCAACAAACTCTTGCTCGTCGCAGCCGACACCTTTCGCGCGGCTGCCACCGACCAGCTACAAGTCTGGGGCGAACGGCTCAAACTGCCAGTTATTGCCGGGCAACCCAATGCCGACCCTGGTGCCGTTGCCTATGATGGCATTCAGGCTGCCCTATCGCGCAAAACCGATCTTGTTCTGGTAGATACTGCGGGCCGACTGCACACCCGCTACAACCTGATGGAAGAGTTAAAGAAAGTACATCGCGTCATCGGCAAAGCACTTCCCGGTGCCCCCCATGCCTGCTGGCTCGTCCTTGATGCCACAACCGGACAAAATGCCATTCAGCAAGCGCGCGCCTTCAAAGAAGCCGTTCAGGTCACAGGCGTCATCCTCGCCAAGCTCGACTCCTCCGCTCGCGGCGGCATGGCCTTTGCCATTCAAAGCGAACTGGGGTTGCCCATCCTGTATGCTGGCCTTGGCGAACAACCGGATGACCTGCAAACCTTCAATCCTTCTGCATTTGTTCAGGGCATTCTCAACGCCCGCTAACCCCACTCCCCAAATACCGAGGTTTCCCATGCAAGATTTGCTTGACCGTCTGCACCGTTGTCAGACAAAAATCCGTGAACTTATGGTGCATCTTTGACTGGGCCGAAAAAGAAACAACCCTGAATCAACTTCAACAACAAGCTGAAGACCCCGAATTGTGGAACGATCGAGAACGCGCCCAAAAAGTCATGAAAGACCTGGCCGATGTGCGCGCCGAATTTGAAGACTGGCAAAAACTTGCCTCCCACGCCCAAAACCTGATCGAATTAGCCGAACTGGGTGATGAATCCCTGCGCACCGAAATTGAAGCCGAAACCAGCGCAATTGAAACCGACCTTGAAAAGCGAGAAATCAGCGTCTTGCTCTCTGGCCCCTACGATAAAGGCAGTGCCTTCCTCAGCATCAACGCTGGCGCAGGCGGCACCGATTCGCAAGACTGGGCTGGAATGTTGCAACGAATGTACTTGCGCTGGGCTGAACGGCACAATTATGAAGCAGAAGTAATTGACTTAACCGAAGGAGAAGAAGCCGGCATCAAAAGTGTTACCATTGCCGTGCGTGGACGCTATGCCTACGGCTACCTCAAAGCTGAAAAAGGCGTTCACCGCCTGGTGCGCCTCTCCCCCTTCGATGCCGCACATCGTCGGCACACCTCTTTCGCCGAGGTTGCCGTCATGCCTGAAGCCGATGACAACCTGGATATTCAAATCAACCCCGAAGACCTGCGCATTGATATCTACCGCTCTTCGGGCGCAGGTGGACAGAACGTGCAAAAAAATTCTACCGCCGTACGTCTATTGCACATACCAACTGGCATCATCGTCACTTGCCAAAACGAACGCTCGCAAATGCAAAACCGCGAAAATGCCATGCGCGTTCTACGTGCCCGCCTGCTTGATATTGAACGCGAAAAACAAGAAGCTCAGCTTTCTGAACTGCGCGGCGAATTCAAAAAAATTGAATGGGGCAGCCAAATCCGCTCCTATGTTCTACACCCCTACCAAATGGTCAAAGACCATCGCACCGAACATGAGGTCGGCAATACTCAGGCCGTCCTCGATGGAGATATTGACTCCCTCATTGAAGCCTACCTGCGCTTCGCCTGACTTTTTGTGACACTTGCGGACAGAAGATTGGTCAAATAGCAGTATCCGCCCGCCCAATTCCTTTGATACAATTTTGGGCGGGTTGGTATTTCCACCCACATTTAAGTGTTGGATAAGGATAAAAAATGACCGATTATCGCATTCAGCAGCACCCCATCCTGCCCATTCCCGAACGCAAGCCCATTGATTTCTACTGGGCCGGTCAAAAAATACAGGCCAGGGAAGGTGAAACCATTGCCGCTGCCCTGTTTGCCAATGGCATACGCGTTTTTGGACACCATCACATGGATAATGCACCTCAAGGCATCTTTTGTGCCAATGGTCAATGTGCCCAATGCCTGGTGATTGCCGATGGATTGCCAGTCAAATCATGCATGGAGCTTGTCAAAGAAGGCATGAATGTTCTCCCGGCCGATGGTCTGCCCGAACTGCCAAAAGTATCCACGCCCCCATCCAAGCAACCGGTGCGAGAAATCGAAATTCCCGTCCTCATCATCGGAGGCGGCCCTTCCGGATTATCGGCTGGAATCGAGCTTGGCAAGCGCGGGGTGCGCACGATTCTAATTGATGATAAACAAAGGCTAGGCGGCAAACTCGTCCTGCAAACACATCGTTTTTTTGGCTCCACTAATGCTGTCTATGCCGGCACGCGCGGCATTGATATCGCCACCCGGCTGGAAAACGACCTGCGCATCTACCCATCCATTGACATCTGGCTCAACAGCACCGCTCTGGCCGTCTTCAGTGATCAAAAAGTCGGTATCCTCTACCAGGGAAGAGAATATGTCATCGTCAAGCCGAAAGTGCTCCTGGTTGCCTCTGGTGCGCGCGAAAAATTCCTCGCCTTCAAAGGCAACACTCTCCCCGGTGTCTATGGCGCAGGTGCATTTCAGACTCTGGTGAACCGCGATTTGGTGCGCCCCGCCGAAAAACTCTTCATCGTCGGCGGCGGCAATGTCGGCCTCATCGCCGGTTACCATGCCCTACAAGCCGGCATTAGCGTTGTTGGCCTGGTCGAAGCTCTGCCCGAATGCGGCGGCTACAAAGTTCACAAAGATAAACTTGTGCGCATGGGCGTTCCCATCTACACCTCGCACACCATCCTCAGCGCCAATGGTGAAGACAAGGTTGAATCTGTCACCATCGCTCAGGTAGATGAAAAATTCCGCCCCATTCCGGGCACGGCCAAATCTTTCGAATGCGATAGCATCCTGATTGCTGTTGGCCTCGACCCGGTCAACGAATTCTACCGCAAAGCGCAACAGTTTGGTTTACCCTCCTTTGTTACAGGCGATGCCGAAGAAATCGCCGAAGCCTCCGCCGCCATCTTCTCTGGAAAAATCAAAGGATTGGAAGTTGCCCGTTTCCTTGGCCTGGATGTTGGTGAAATTCCCGCCTCCTGGTATCGCACAAGCGAAATCCTCAAATCACGCCCCGGCAAAACCCTCATCCAGGAAATGCCTCAAGTAACCACCGGCGTTATTCCAGTCATCCACTGCAACCAGGAAATCCCCTGCAACCCCTGCTCGGCCCTTTGCCCACATGGTCTCATTGATGTGGATAGCCATGACATTCGTTCCATTCCCACCTTCCTGGGCAACAGCTACTGCTGCGAAGTCTGCGAACGTTGCGTTGTAGGCTGCCCAGGCCTGGCAATTACCCTGGTAGATTACCGTAACGACCCCAACTTCCCCATTGTCTCCATCCCCTACGAATTTACCCGTGATACCCTCAAAGCCAAAGATGTCATCACCGTCATTGACACAGAAGGCGAGGTTTTGGGCGATGTTGAAGTCATCTCCACCCATGCCATCCCAACCTCTGACCGTACTCTGGTTGTCCAGGTACTGGCACCGAAAGAAATCGCCTCACTTATTGCAGGTATCCGCGTGCAGGAAACTACCATTACACAGCCAATGGCTGAATATGTAGACCACATCGCCGATGACATCATCATTTGTCGCTGCGAGCGCGTCACCGCTGGCGAAATTCGCTCCCTCATTCGCCAGGGCTATCGCGACATTAACGAAATCAAAACTGTCACCCGTGCTGGCATGGGCGCCTGTGGCGCAAAAACCTGCACCGCCATCATTCACCGTCTCTTCCGCGAGGAAGGCATCCCCGTAGATGAAGTTGTCGAATCCAGCAAACGCCCCGTCTTCATTGAAGTCCCATTGGGCATCTTTGCCGGCAGCAATGAACAGGAAGGCGAAAACAAATGACCCAAACAATTCCTCACTACGATGTCATCATTATTGGTGCAGGCTCGGTTGGAACACCAGCAGCCTACTATTTCTCTAAAGCTGGTTTCAAAACCCTGGTTCTCGACCCACTCCCCAGTGTCGGTCAGGGTTCCAGCAAAAAAGCCATTGGCGGCGTTCGCGCCACCCATTCCGACCCGGCCAAAATTCGCCTCTGCCTGCGCAGCCTGGAAATCTTCTCCACCTGGAAGGAAGAAACCGGTGATGATATCGAATGGTATCAGGGCGGCTACTGCTTTGTTGCCTATGGTGAGCGTGAAGAAAAAATTCTTAAAGACTTGCTCATTAAGCAAAAGCAATTCAACCTCAATATCAACTGGCACGATCACGACGATTTATTACAAATTGCCCCTGACCTTAACCCCAACGGATTGATTGGCGGCACTTTCTCCCCCGGCGATGGCAGCATCTCCCCTCTGCTCTGCATCCATTCCTACTATACTCATGCCATTCAACATGGTGCTGAATTTCACTTTGATGAACCCGTCAGCCACATCACCACCCAAAGCGGCAAAGTAACTGGCGTCAAAACCACACAAGCCACTTACGGTGCCGATATCGTTATCAATGCCGCTGGTGCATGGTCAAAAGAAATTGGCGCTATGCTTGGCCTCAACGTACCTGTTCAACCCGATTCGCATGAAGCCGCCATCACAGAACATGTCGCCCGTTTCCTAAAACCGATGATTGTAGACATTCGTCCCGCCCCTGGCTCATCCAACTTCTACTTCTACCAACACCTGACCGGGCAAATCATCTTTTGCATCACCCCCAATCCTCCTATCTGGGGCTTCGACAGCAACGAAACATCTTCCTTCCTGCCCATGGTTGCAAAACGAATGGTCGAGGTCATGCCGCGCCTTAAACACCTGCGCGTTCGTCGCACCTGGCGCGGACTTTACCCCATGACACCGGATGGTTTCCCCATCGTTGGCTGGGCCCGCGAAGTACAAGGCTTCCTGCTTGCCACTGGCATGTGCGGTCAAGGAATCATGCTTGGCCCAGGCCTAGCCGAAATGCTTGTCCGCATGGCTCAGCATAGCGATACCGCCCAAGACACCGAAATCCTGCCCTACATGTCGCCCTACCGCGACTTCGGCGGGCAAGAAATGCTCAAATAACCCTTTTTCACTCATCCAACCGGTGCAAAAATCTTTTTGCACCGGTTGTTGGAGCTTATCATGACCATTCAAGGACTGATTTTTGATTTTGACGGCTTGATCACTGATACTGAAAAACCAGAATATGACGCCTGGCAAACCATTTACCATTCCTATGGTGTTGAGTTAGCCCTGACGGACTGGGCGCGCTGCATTGGCGCATCTTATGACGCTTTCGACCCAATCGCCCACCTAGAATCGCTGATTGGTCGCAAGGTTCCTGGTGAGCAGCTCCTTGCCATGCACCGTCAAAACGCCAATCGTGATCTCGACCATCTTGAACCATTACCGGGCGTCGTTTCCCTGCTCCAAACCGCACAACAAGCCGGGCTACCGCTTGCCATTGCTTCAAGCTCAGATCGCGCCTGGGTACATTCTCGCCTCAAAATCATGGGCCTCTTCCATTGCTTCAACTGCATTTGCACCGCAAACGATGTGCAACAAGTCAAACCCGCCCCCGATCTATACCTGGCTGCTCTTGAATGCCTGGGCATTTCGGCCCAACAAGCAATCGCCTTTGAAGATTCCCCAAACGGAATCACCGCCGCTCAACGCGCCGGTCTGTTCTGCATTGCAATTCCCAATCCAATCACCGCACAACTTCCCATTCAACACGCCAACTTCATCGCTCCCTCCATGGCAGAACTGACCCTCGCTCAAATTCTTTCTCTACCCAAGATCGCCGCTTGACATTCCTCACCCTTACCATTTATACTATTCGGCGGTAGAGGAATCATCTTGAAGCTAGAAAACCTGTTCCAAATCCTGCCCGATAACTACACTATCGTAGATCGTGAGCTGATCGAGCGCGCCTACAATTTCACCCGTCAGGCACACGCCGGGCAAACGCGCACCTCCGGCGAAAGTTACCTAACACATTGCATGGCTGTTGCTGAAATCCTTGCCGAACTGCACATGCCGCCCAATGTCGTAATTGCTGGTCTGCTCCACGATACGCTTACCAACACCAATTTAACCATCGGTGACCTCAGACGCGAATTTGGCGATGAAATTGCAAGCATGATTGAAGGCATCACTCGCATTAGCAGCCTGCCCCGCCTGAGTGAAAACCAGCCTGGCGAGAACAATCCCACCGTTGCTTCGCACCCCCATCGTTCCCGACAACAAGAAGCCAACACCGAATCGCTCCGAAAAATGTTCCTTGCCATGGGTGATGACATCCGCGTAATCATCATCAAACTGGCTGACCGTCTACACAATATGCGCACTCTTGGCAACCTATCAGAAAATCGGCGGCTGGTCATGGCGCAAGAGACTCTTGACATCTATACCCCTCTCGCCAATCGCCTGGGCATCTGGCAACTTAAATCCGAGATGGAAGACCTGGCCTTTCGTTATCTCGACCCCGAAACTTACAAAGAAATCGCCGATAAGCTCAGCAAAATGGACCAGGATCACACAGCCAAAATGGCTCTCATTATCCAAAAGCTACAAACTGCCATGAAAGAGGTCGGCATTCAAGCACGAATTAAAGGGCGCACCAAACACATCTACTCCATTTATCGCAAAATGGTCTCCAAAAGCAAACCTTTTGAAATGGTGCGCGACGTGCGAGGTGTGCGCCTTATCGTCAACGAAGTAGCTGATTGCTACCATGCTCTGGGTGTGATTCACAACCGTTGGCGTCCCATTCCCTCCGAATTTGACGATTATATCGCCTCGCCCAAAAACAATTTCTATCAATCTCTGCACACCGCTGTTATCTTTGAAGACGGCAAACCGCTTGAAGTACAAATTCGCACCCATGAAATGGATACCAATGCCGAATATGGTATTGCTGCCCACTGGCGTTACAAAGAAGGCGGGCGCAGCGAAGCCGATTATGAACAACGCATCAATTGGTTACGCCGTCTGATGGAATGGCAAAGCGATGTTGAAGACTCGCAAGAATTTCTAGAGGGTGTAAAAAGCGACATCTTCCAGGATCGAGTCTACGTCTTCACACCGCGTGGCGATATCATTGACCTACCTGCTGGCGCCACCCCCATTGATTTCGCCTACCATGTTCACACACAAATCGGACATCGTTGTCGCGGCGCCAAGATTAATGGCAAACTGGTCACCCTCGATTCCCCCCTCAAAACTGGCGACCAGGTTGAAATTCTCACGGCCAAGCAAGGCGGCCCCAGCCGTGACTGGCTCAACAGCAGCCTCGGGATGGTCAAAACCTCTCGCGCCCGCTCCAAAATTCGCGCCTGGTTCATTCATCTCGACCGCGAGCAAAACCTGTCCCAAGGACGGCTGCTCCTCGAGCGAGAATTTCGCCGCCTCGGAATCCAAAATGTTGAACTGGAAAAACTTGCCCGCGCCCTCGATTATCGCTCTAGCGAAGACTTGTTTGTTGCCTTAGGCTGCGGCAACATCTCTATCAGTCGCATCATCGGCGAACTAAACGAACTCAACGAAGCCGAAAAAGAAACCGTTGAAGAACTCCCACATCTGGTTGCGGAAAAACCAGCGCCCAGCACAGGCATTCAAGTTACTGGCATCAAAGGCCTGCTGATTAACCTGGCTCACTGCTGCAACCCCGCCCCTGGCGACGCAATCGTTGGTTACATCACCCAAGGACGCGGCGCCACAATCCACCGCACCGAATGTGCCAACATTGCCCGTTTACAGCAAAAAAGCCCCGACCGCATCATCCAGGTAGATTGGGGCGAACCGCAACACACCTATCCTGTCAACATCCAAATTAAAGCATTCCATCGTCAAGGCCTCGTCACCGAAATTTCAGCCACCCTGAGCGACGAAAGCATTGGCCTGCGTGACATTCGCATGAATACAGCTTCCAATATTGCCACCTTCCAACTCACCATCGAAATCAACGATATTACACAACTCAGCCGGATTCTCAACCGCCTTGAAAACATCCCCAATGTCATGGAAGCCCGACGCCTCAATCCTGGTTAATTCACCCAAAACACTTTACGGATTTCAAGCCTTGCGGTAAAATCGCATCCTGGTTTTTGGGAAGTTTTTTACAAATTGGCCTTATCTTACACCCCCGGAGGAACAACTATGGCAAAAATTCGCTGTCACTATGTAGACTGCGGCTTCCTTGACGAAGGATATTGCAGCGCAGCCCTCATTGAAGTAGATCCCAATCAGGGCTGCATGACCTATGAACCAACCGCCGAAGCAGTCACAGAAGACGAGTGGGACGAGGAAGAAGAAGAAGAATTGGAAGAATGGGAAGACCTCGACGATGAAGACGAGGACGAAGATCTGTGGCTGGATGACGCCGACGAGAGCGAAGACTAAGCCATCTTACAATTTAAGCAACACAAACTGGCAATTCTGCAACACAGTGCCGAACTGCCAGTTTGTTGCGTTTTAATCCAGCAACTTCTATCATTCTGCTTAATAAATTTTCCCATGCAACCAATCGTTCCAACATTTCACATCCACAACATTCCCGTCTATGGCAATCTGATTCTTGCTCCAATGGATGGCTACTCCGATCAACCTTTCCGTCGCCTGGCACATCAACTCGGCTCCGCCCTCAGCTACACCGAATTCATCAACGCATTGGATGTGATTCACAAACCGCCGCCCCGACTGGCCGAGCGAATTGCCTATGTCGTAGATGAACGCCCTGTCGTCTATCAATTGCTAGATAACGACCCACAACGCCTTTTCCAGGCTGCGCAGCGTCTGCTCTCACACAGCCCCGACATCTTCGATATCAACCTGGGATGCAGCGCTCGCAACGTTTCCGGGCGCGGTGCCGGCGCCGGCCTGCTAAAAACGCCCGAAAAAATCGCTGAAATTTTCAGTCTGTTTAGCAAAAATCTTTCCATTCCCGTCACCGGAAAAATTCGCCTTGGTTGGGATGAAAACACGCTTAATTACCGCCTCATTGCTCGCATCATCGAAGAAAACGGCGGAAAACTGATTGCTGTTCATGGTCGCACCCGCTCTCAACAATACAACGGTACCGCCAACTGGGACGCTATCGCCGAAATCAAGCAGTCTGTCACCATTCCCGTCCTTGCCAATGGCGATGTACAAACCGTCGCCGATATAGACCGCATCCTGACCCACACCGGCTGTGACGGCGTCATGATTGGGCGCGCCGCAACCACAAATCCCTGGATCTTCCGCCGTCTCGACCGTCATCAGGTCACCAATCAGCAGGTTCGTCAAACGCTGGCTCAGCACCTTTCTGCCAATCTCGATTTCTATGGCCCGCAGCGCGGCATGATTCTATTCCGTAAATATGCCACCCGCTATATCCAACCACATCTCTCTGGCTTACAAAACCCCGATTTGCGCTTACAACTCGTTACCTGCACCGACCCTCAAACTTTCCTCAACCTCATCGCCCAAATTATCCCCGATTAGTTTACTTTCTTTACAGACTTGCGAATTTTCAGCCTCAACGTATAATAATCTCATCCCATTTCTATCCGGAGGATCCCAATGAGTAAATTTGTCGCAGCCATTGATCAAGGCACCACCAGCACACGCTGCATTGTTTTTGATATCAGCGGAAATATCGTTGCTGTAGACCAAAAAGAGCATCGCCAAATTTACCCCAAACCTGGCTGGGTCGAACATGATCCACTTGAGATTTGGGATCGCACCCTGGATGTGATTCAAAACGCGTTACGCAAATCGGCTCTCTCAGCCGAAAACATTGCTGCCGTTGGCATCACCAATCAGCGCGAAACCACCCTCATCTGGGATCGGTACACCGGGAAACCCTATTACAACGCAATCGTCTGGCAGGATACACGCACCGACACCATCTGCAACCGCCTGGCTGCCAATGGCGGACAAGACCGCTTGCGCCCCCAAACTGGCCTGCCGCTTGCCACCTACTTCTCTGGCCCCAAAATTCAATGGCTGCTTGAGAACGTCCCCGGTCTACGCCAGGCTGCCGAAAATGGCTCTGCAATTTTTGGCAATATAGATACCTGGATCATTTGGAACCTGACCGGTGGAATTCGCAATGGCGCCCACGTCACCGATGTCACCAATGCATCGCGCACCATGCTCATGAACCTCCAAACCCTGCAGTGGGATCCGCAAATTCTCTCCCTCTTTCAAATTCCTTTTACCATTCTGCCACAAATCCAACCTTCTTCCGCCATCTATGGCTATGCAACCGGCCCATTGCAAGGTGTGCCCGTCTGTGGCGACCTGGGAGATCAGCAAGCAGCTTTGTTCGGTCAGGCCTGTTATCAACCCGGCGAAGCCAAAAACACCTATGGCACCGGCTGTTTCATGCTCCTCAACACCGGTAACGCGCCCATCCAAAGTCAAAACGGACTCCTGACCACCGTTGGGTATAAAATCGGCAACCAACCTGCCATATATTGCCTGGAAGGCTCGATTGCCATTGCCGGCGCGCTGGTGCAATGGATGCGCGACAATTTAAAAATGATCGATTCTTCCACCGATATTGAACCGCTCGCCCGCACCGTTGAAGACAATGGTGGCATCTACTTTGTCCCGGCCTTTTCCGGTCTCTTTGCCCCCTATTGGCGCAGCGACGCGCGCGGCGTCCTGGTTGGCCTGACACGCTACATCAATCGCGGCCACATTGCACGCGCCGTCCTTGAGGCTACTGCCTATCAAACACGCGAAGTATTGGAAGCCATGGAACAGGATTCAGGTGTCAAACTCACCGCCCTCAAAGTAGATGGCGGCATGGTTGTTAACGACTTGCTCATGCAGTTCCAGGCCGATCAGCTTAACGTTCCCGTCATCCGCCCACGTGTCGCCGAAACAACAGCCCTCGGCGCAGCCTATGCTGCCGGACTGGCCGTTGGCTTCTGGAAGAACTTTGACGAACTGCGCGCCAATTGGGGCATGGATCGGCAGTGGACCCCACAAAGCGATCAAGAGTTGCGCAACCATCTCTATGCGGGCTGGAAAAAGGCCATCTCCCGCACTTTGAACTGGATCGAATAAATGGATTCGCGACCATCCATTCTCATCATCGGTGCCGGATTCACAGGCTGCGCCTTAGCCCACGACTTAAGCCTGCGCGGTCTGCATGTCACCGTTCTTGAACGTGGTGAAATTGCCTCCGGCACCTCCGGTCGCACCCATGGATTGCTCCACTCCGGCGCCCGCTACTGTGTCACCGACCCTGAAGCGGCCATTGAGTGCATTGCTGAAAATCGCATTCTCAGCCGCATTGCTGCTCAATGTATTGAATACAATGGTGGCCTGTTTATAGCCCTGAATGAACAAGATCTGGCCTATGCCTCTGCGTTCGAAACCGGCGCCCAGAATACTGGCATTCCAATTGACCGGCTCTCTCCCCAACAGGCCCTGCAGCAAGAGCCAAACCTCAACCCCAATCTGCTGGCTGCCTACACCGTTCCAGACGGCAGTTTCGACCCCTTACGCCTGGCCCTTGCGTTTGCCGCCACAGCCCGCTTCCACGGCGCCACCTTCCTCACCCACCACGAAGTTCTATCCCTGCAAAGCAATGGACAAGGACGGATCAAAAGCCTCATTGCTCTCAATCGTCACACTGGACAACAGAAAACCCTGACCGCTGACCTGATCATCAATGCAACTGGCGCATGGGCCGGACAAATTGCCGCACTGATTGGCGCAAGCACCGTCGTCAAACCCACACCAGGCATCATGGTTGCCTACGATCGGCGACTGGTGCAGCGCGCCATCAATCGTCTTTCTCTACCTGGCGATGGTGACATTCTCATCCCACAACGCCGCATGGTCGTCATTGGCACCACCTCATTTGAAGTTGAAAACCCGGACTACATTCCAGTCACAGCCGAACAAGCGCAACAAATGCAAATTGCCGCTGAGCAGCTTGTACCGGCCATCGCCCAAACCCGACAGCGCGGCATCTACATGTCTGCTCGCCCCCTGATTGTTGCCAGCAGCAGCGGACGCAGCCTCTCGCGCACCTTCAAGTGCTACGATCACGAAACGCTGGATAACCTGCCCGGCCTGATTACAATCACCGGCGGCAAGGCCACCACCTGCCGAATCATGGCTGAAAAAACCGCCGATCTGGCCTGCCAAAAACTTGGCCTAACACGCCCCTGCCAAACCCACGATACACCTCTGCTATCCTATCGCCTTTACTATGCCTGAACACGGAGGAACCTTGCCTGCCCCCTGGAAAATCACCCTGGAAATTCTGCGTCAAAGAGAAGGTCAGCCAGCTCACTTCCAATCATTTCAAATCGAAGTAGAGCCGGATGAGTACGTCCTCGACTGTATCGAGCGCGTTTGGGCCTTTCATGATCGCAGCCTCACATTTCGTCACGCATGTCATCACTCAACCTGCGGCGCCTGTGGAATGCGCGTC
The DNA here is from genome assembly GCA_964453115.1 of uncultured Anaerolinea sp. Classification (GTDB taxonomy): domain Bacteria; phylum Chloroflexota; class Anaerolineae; order Anaerolineales; family Anaerolineaceae; genus JAIWNK01. The sequence continues at coordinate 16,947 of CAYVRT010000015.1, forward strand.
AACGGGGTTGAAAAACTAACCTGCATTACCCCCATCCATCAAGTCACACATCCCGATGGCATTCTACGCATCGAACCCCTGCGAAACTTCCCAATCCTCAGCGACCTGGTTGTTGATGTGAGCAATTTCTTTCGCCGGATGGAGTCAACCGGCCTCTGCTCAATTTCCAACCTGGAAAGCACACAAATCCCCAACACGCCTCAACTCGCCATCCAACAGCTCATTGATTGCATCGAATGCGGGCTATGTGTCAGCGCCTGCCCAGCTGCCAACACATCTGCGGCCTACCTTAGCCCAGCAGTTCTGGCAGCTGCACAGCAGGTGTACCATCAAACCCAAAGCCCCCGCGTCATGCAACTCGTCAACTGCGCCGATGGCCTCTGGCGTTGTCACAGCGCCTACGAATGCTCTGCCGTTTGCCCATCCAATGTAGACCCCGCATGGCGCATCATGGATATGCGCCGCACTGCCGTTTCACACCATTTGCGCAATATCTTCAAGCAAAAGGACCGCCCATGACCAACCAACCTTCCCCCCGCAATCTCCTGCGTTGGTTCGACCCCCGTCATCGTCAAACCGGCACCTGGGCATTCATCCTCAATCGCATCACCGCGCTCGGCCTCACCCTCTACCTTGCCATGCACCTAATCGTCCTCGGCAAACTCGCCCAGGGTCCCGACGCATATGATTCGTTTGTTGCCCTTGCCCACAGTCCATTGGTCAAAATTGGCGAAATGCTGGTAATTACTGCCGGCATCTTACACGGTCTCAATGGCCTACGAGTCGTCATCACCAGCCTTGGCATCGCCGTCCGCTACCAAAAAGAACTTTTCTGGACACTCATTCTACTTTCCGGTTTCCTCATCCTCATCTTTGCCCGAGCCATGTTCTTTGGAGGTCAACAATGACTCTCCCCTCACGTACTGCCAAAGAAACTACTGGTTTATGGTTAATCAAGATTCTAACCGGACCACTGATCCTCATTATCCTTGCCATCCATCTGCTGGTTAATCACCTCCTCGCCCCCAACGGCCTGCTGAGCTACGCCGAAGTGATTGCCTATTATAAAAACCCGCTTATTCCCACCATGGAAATCCTTTTCCTCTGCCTGGCCGTCACACATTCCCTCACCGGTCTGCGCGGCATCCTCCTCGACCTGAATCCATCACCACGCGTGTTACGCATCTGCGATCTGTGCCTGATTCTAATCGGCGCAATAGCCATTATTTATGGCGTTTGGCTGGCATTAACCATCGCCTCTGTTAACCCGTTAAATTCTTGACGGAATTCAACTCTCCGGCTAAAATTGAATTTCGTGGTTTTCCACAAATCTAACTATAGAGCGAAGGTAACCCCCAACGAGGGGTGAGAGGCGCTCAAAGGATAAACAAAATGAGCAAGATCGTACTTCATGCCACTCCCCGCACCATCACCGGCAAACAGGTCGGCGCCCTGCGACGAGAGGGCAAACTTCCCGGCATCCTCTACGGGCATCAATTTCCTTCCACGCCAGTTCTGTTTGACTTGCGCAGCACCAGCCGCGCCCTGCAAGGACTCACCGCCTCCAGCATCGTTACAGTTGAATTGAACGGCCAGGAACACGCCGCCCTCGTGCGCGAAAAACAGCGCGACTATATCCGCAATGTTCTCCTTCATGTAGATTTTCAGATCGTCTCCATGACCGAGACCATTCGCGTTAAAGTCAATATCGAGCTAACCGGCACAGCACCAGCCGTTAAAGATTTCAATGGTGTGGTCGTTGCTGGTGTTGATAAAATCGAGGTTGAAGCCCTGCCCCAAGATCTCCCCGAACGCTTAACCGTAGATATTAGCAAACTCACCCGAATTGGCGATACCATCTATGTCCGTGATCTCTCCATCCCATCGGGTGTCGAAGTCTTCGACAGCCCTGACGAAGTGATTGTCACGATTGCCTCCGAAATGGGTGAGGAATCCGCCGAAGAAGAAAGCACGCTGGCCGAGCCAGAAGTAATCGAACGCGGCAAGAAAGAAGAAGAGTCCATAGACTAGGCTCTCCCCCTCTCCAAAAAAGCTCCGGGGCTTCACACCATCTGGCTGAAGTCCCGGAGAATTTTTAAAAACTGCACTGTAATCAAAGCCGTAACTCCCCACAAAACTTGGCCTTGATAGGGCTCATAATAAATTACATCCACCATTCTGCCACGCAACTCTGTTGGCCGAATGCTGAAATTTGCTGGCGCATCCAGCCAGCGCAGCGGAACATGAAAAACTGCTGCCACCTCATTTGTAGAAACCACAAATGTATAAGGCCAGGGAATCACCCCCACATAGGGCGTTACCCAATACTGGCTGATTGTCAAAAACTCATCCAATCGTCCCAAAACACGGACATCTTTCGCAAAAACGCCAATCTCTTCCTCTGTCTCGCGCAAAGCCGTCTGCTCCAGGTTTAAATCTACAGCCTCCTCCCCACCGCCCGGAAACGCTACCTGCCCACGATGATCATGCAACTGATCAGAACGTCGAATATAAAGTAAATTCCACTCCCCATCTTTCTCAAACAACGGCAACAAAACCGCTGCACGGCGCGTCCCATTGCGCTCACCAACATATTCAGCGCCGCCAGACATTACCAATGCCCGACGGATTTGATCCTCTGTCAATGCGCGCAACCAGGCGCCGCTCAATTGCCCTCAACCTCCCCACGCACCAACCGCCCACAATAGGCACAGGCCACTGTTTCCTCATCCACCCACTTCAACTCGGCAGCCACCAAATTTCCACCACATCCAGAGCAGGTAAGCGGCAATCGAACTTCCTTCTTCTTCCTGATCGGAGGGGGGGGGACTGTGTGATAGCGGGCAACCGCTGCACAACCCAGGCAGCCAGTTCTTCCGCCTGCACATCGGCTCCATACTGTCGAAATTCAGTCTCAGCTCGTTTTCCCATCAATTGTAGTTCAGACCAACGCCGAGCCTCAGCCAGAAAAACCAACCCGCGCAAAACCAATTCCAAAGCCCATTGCGGCTCACCCTGCAGCAGTCGTGCCTGTGCAGACCGAATAAACAATTGGGGAGCCCGCGGACGGTCGCGCACTACAGCACCCTCAGCCAGCTGCTCAAAAATTTCCGCTGCCTGTGCATACTGACCCTGTCCCAATGCATGCTGTGCATCCGCAATCATCCGCTCCACCAAGAAATGCCCGCCCGACATCACACGCCCCGTTGACAGCAACCTTCTACGCCGAAACATCATCCACCTCCTCCACTTTCACCAACTCAACACCATTCTCAACCGTTTCCTCCGGTCTTACCACACCAGCCTCCGCCAACAATTCAGGTGACATACCTTCATCCAGCAGAACAGGACGAGCAAAAATCAAAAACCCCGTATGAGCCACCATGCGATCCGTCGGGCGAAAGCGTGTCGGCTCCGGCTTATAATAACGCAGTAAGACCTCCACAACATCAATAAATGCAAAATGTTGCCGCCGCAAAGCCAACAGCAAACTGGTCACCTGATTGGTCGTTGGCAATAAGCTGCCAAAGTAACCACCCGGCTTCAGTGCTGCCTGCACCTGCGGAATGTAATCATAAGGGTTCGGCAAATCCAAAAACAACGCATCCACCCCCTGTTCATCAAACCCCTCGCGCACATCACGAAGCTTAAATGTCACCTGCCGATCCAGCCCCATCCGCTCCAGGTTATGCCGCGCCAGGTTTTGCATATCCGCTCGTTGTTCATAACTCACCACACGCCCACTTTGACCAACCGCATAGGCCAGCGCCGCCGTCAAGGCTCCCGAGCCCGTCCCAGCTTCTACCACAAATTTTCCAGGGCCAATCCCCATATTCACTAAAATGAACCCGATCTCTTTCGGGTACAGAATTTGAGTATTCCGCGGCAGATCGCGCAGCAAATCGGCCAGCGAAGGCTGCAAGAGAAAAAACGGGTTTCCCAAATGGCTGGTTACCTGAGACCCCCATGGTTTGCCAATCAAATCATCATGGCGCAAATAACCACGATGAGTATGCAGCACCAAACCGACCTCAAGGCGAAAAATAAAATGCTTATGCCGCAACCCAACCAACTGTACCAAGTCACCTGGCTGGGCAGCTTGCAAATCAGTATTCCATTCCAATCAACACACTCCTTTAAGGTTTAAACCGGGCTTAATTGCTCTTTGAAAAACTCTGTAATCGCATTGTAACAACGCACCCGATTTTCATACTTCAATACATCGTGTCCTTCGTTTTCAAACACCAAATACTCTACCTGCTTGCCTCGCTTGCGCAAATATTGCACCAAATCGTGCGACTCACGCTCCACAACCCGCGGGTCGTTCTTACCTTGAATAACCAGCATGGGACAAGCTAAATGATCCATATAACTACTGGGCGAGCGCTCCATTAAGAATGCCCGATCCTCCACTGGATCACCCAAAGCAATCCGGAAATAGGGCTTCCATGTCTCTGGAATTCTCTCCGAAAACGAGAGCAAGTCAAATGGCCCAAACATATCCACTGCTGCCTTCCAAAGTTCAGGGTGACGGCTGGCAAGTGTCAGCGTCATGTAGCCACCGTACGAACGCCCCACCACCCCCGCCCGCTTCACATCCAGGCGCTCATCCTTTGCCAAATGCTGCAACGCGAACACATGATCCAGCCGATCCTGCCCACCCCAATCACGATCCACCTGTTTCGTATAATTCAGCCCATACCCCGTGCTGCCACGTGCATTAGGCACAAAAACTGCCATCCCATTCAGAGTCAAAAACTGAATCAACGGCATCGAAAACCAGGCAAAATCTGGGCGTTCCTGGCTTTGCGGGCCACCATGCACATAATAAACCAACGGACGCGGACCTTCAAAACCCAATTCTGTAGCCGGCAAATACAATCGCGCCGAAACCCGTGTTCCATCATGCGAAACAAACGAAGCATCCTCACCCCGCGCCAAAAGATGCTCATCTATCCCCAACACCCGTTCGTGCGTTTGTCGCTGCAAGCGCCCACTGCGCGCGTCCAGTAAATACATTTGCGTTGGCGAAACCGCCGTCGAGAACGAAAAAGCAAACCGATCCTTACGCGGCTCATATCGTATCGCTTCCAAAACGCCATCTGAAACTGGCGCATGCCCCACCAGCACATGTTTCACCACCAGGGCATACTCCTGTGCCACAAAAACTGCCTCATAGGCCCATGAACAACCATCAATGTTATACATCAACAAATACCGATCACCGCTCAAGTGACCAATCCCAACCATTTCACCAACCCCACGATGCTGCAATCCCCGAATCGTCACGGGCGTCAACTTCTGTGAAACAGCCAGGTCAAGATATGCAACCCCATAAGTATCCTCATATAAGACAGTCGTCAACAATAACCCACGTTCCTCATTTGCAAAGCACACACTCCCAATACCACTCAAAGGCATCGTTTGATCCGGCTTTCGCTCCTCCAAAGGCACTCCATACAACACTTCGGGCGCCTTTTTCCCCTCATGCCATAACATCAGCACCACATCACCCGTTGTATACCCCTCAACCAAAGCTACCCGCCGATGATCCTTCGAATACGCCGCCGGATATTGCCCCCAGGTACTCTGAGCAATCAAAGTTACCTTGCCTGTTCGCACATTACAACGATAGGTGGCTGAAGTTGGTTCCATACGAGATTCAGCTACCAAATACACAATTCCCTTATCAACATCACATTCCATCAAATGACAGCGCGTCCCGTTAAAGAAATCTTTAAACGCCATCTCCGGAAAGCCACCATCCAACGGGATCAGCATGGGCAAATAATTTTCATCTCCATCTTGATCCACCATTAACAAAATTTTTCCTAATTTGTTAAACACGCAGAAAGGCATCCCACCAATCAAATGTGGGTTTTGCAATGCAATATTAGGCGGCAACAATGGCTGAGGAATGCCTCCCCCCGCCCGCATTCGATACAAACTAATATGTCCGCTCAAGTTTGAGAGAAAGAACAATGATTCCCCAACCGACTGCAACGATAGGAACATTCGCGCCGACAAAAACGATTCAATTCGAAACATTGCTACCACCTCATTTCTTTTCAACCTGAACCAGGCTCAACCAATGCCCAAGAAACACAATTGCAGCCCCGCCCAGCACACCCATGCCAATATTAAGAGGCCCATAGGCAGCAAACGTCCATCCCAACACACCACCCAGAAAATGCCCAACCCAAAAACCCAAACACCCCAGCACCACATATAGTAACAAACGCCAGGGCTTCCCCCCACGCCATAAATGATAGAGAGCCCCCAACAAAGCCCCTATCACCATCCCCAACACCACTGCTGGCAACGTCAAATTACACCTCCTTCTCCCATGCAATTGGTCCTCGGCCCAAAACCATATCACCATCATAGAATACCGCAAATTGACCCGGGGTGCAATCACGCACCGGAAATTGCAAAACCACATGCACCCATTCGGCATCAAGCACAATCACCTGTGCCTTGACAAAACTTGCCTTGTAGCGAATTTTGACCTGTGCCTCAAACTCCACTCCGGGCGCTTTTCCGCTCACCCAACTCATTGGTCCCGCCCAAAATTCCGTCCGGCCCAATTCTTCAGCAAAACCGACTCGTAAAACCCCCGCGTCAAGGTCTTTTTCCAACACATATAGCGGGCGTTCTGCCGCAACACGCAGCCCCTTGCGCTGCCCAATCGTGTAAAACGCGACTCCCTCATGCTGTCCCAACACTTCCCCATGCCGGTTAACAATCGGCCCTGGCTTTGTCATTTCCGGCACCTGTTGCTGCAAAAATTTCCTCTCGTCCGCCCCATCCACAAAACACAAATCCTGGCTATCCGGCTTACTCGCCACCTCCAAACCCAAAGCAAGCGCCTTCTCACGCACCTGCGTCTTCAGCCATTCTCCAAGCGGCCAAATCGTATGTGCCAATTGTTCCTGTACCAAACCGCTCAGCACATATGACTGATCCTTTTTTTCATCCACTGCCCGTAGCAAGCGATAAATGCCATCTGGCCCGCGCTGCACACGCGCGTAATGTCCTGTCACAAGTGCACTCGCCCCCAATGCCCCAATTTGCCGCAACAAATATCCCCAACGCACAGTAGAATTGCAAATCAAGCACGGGTTCGGCGTTCTTCCCCGACGATGTTCCCGCAAGAAATACCCCACCACCTCTCGATAAAACAAATCCTGTGCGTCCAGCACATAAAAAGGAATTTTGAGTTGCCCCGCAATTCGCCGCGCTTGTGCCACCGATTCCGGCGTACAGCAACGATTGCCATCCTCACAGGCCTGGCTCCACAAGCGCAACATCACCCCCACGACAGGATACCCCTGCTCGACCATTAATGCCGCAGCTACCGAGCTATCTACCCCACCGCTCATCGCCACCGCCACTTTTGGCAAATTCTGGTTCACTGACGGCTCCTCAATTACCAACCACGGCTTGTTCAACCCGTTGGGGCAAAACGTTCAGCAGTGCGTCCACTTCCTCTTCAGTTGTCTCACGTCCCAACGTTACCCGCAACGAACCCAGCGCCCAGTGTGGTGTAAGCCCCATCGCAAGAAGCACCTCAGAAGGTTGCGGATTTCCGACCTTACATGCCGAGCCTGAAGAACAAGCAAACCCAGATTGATCCAAAAGTGCCACAAGAAGATTTCCATCCACACCATCAAAGACAAAACTGGCATGATTCGGTAACCGATTCTGGGCATCTCCCGTCAGGCGCGCCCGTCCAATGCCAGCCAACACCCCTGCAATCAAACGATCGCGCAGCATAACTAGGCGACGATTGCGCTCTTCCAACCCTTCATACGTCAAGCGCAGCGCCTCTACCATTCCAGCAATGCCCATCACGTTCTCTGTCCCGGCACGAAGCCCTCGCTCCTGCTTACCACCCGTTTGGATTGCCGCAATCGGTGTTCCCTGGCGCACATACAACGCACCCACACCGCGCGGCCCATAAAATTTGTGCGCCCCCATTGAAAGCAAATCCACGCCATCCTGCGCTACATTCAGACGCATATGCGCCGCCGCCTGCACCGCATCACTATGAAAAGGAACGCCTGCCCGACGGCACACCTGTCCAATTTCAGCCACAGGGTTAATGGTGCCAACCTCATTGCTGGCATAAATCACCGAGACCAATGCCGTTTCCGGGCGCAAAGCACTTTCCACCACCCGCGGCAAGACTCGTCCGTCGTCATCTACCGGCAGCAACTCAAGTACAAAGCCCTGCTCAGCAGCCAGGGCCCGTGCCGTCTGCATCACGGCTGGATGTTCCACCGCGCTGACCAGAAGATGCGTTTTGCCCCGCTGGCGTTGCGCCAGGGCCACACCCCGCACAGCCAGGTTGTCGCTCTCGCTCCCACCACTGGTAAAAACAACCTCCTGCGCCATTGCCCCCAGCCACTGCGCCACCATGGAGCGCCTGTTCTCCAGCACCGACTCAGCCATCTGACCATAAAAATGGATTGAGGAAGGATTACCGAAAGAGTTATCCAGGCAATCATGCATTGCATCCAATGCACATGGATGCAGAGGCGCCGTTGCAGCATAGTCAAAATAAATCGCTGTCATTTATCGGCACCGCGGGCTATTCCCGCTCCAACGCTCCAATCTCCCACAATCTCAAAAGACGCTCGATTCTTAGAGATGAGCGTCAGAGCTGGTTTGCCCTTCTGTTCAATCACCACCTCGCATCGCGCAATCGCAGTACAAAAACAAAGTTTGCTATTGCCCGCCGGTTCCATAACTTTCAAAATTGTACAGGCATTCGGAACGGTCTCAAAAAAGCCCTTAACACTCAATTCACGGCCTGCCGAGGAAAAACCCCACCGCAATCCCTTCAAACTACTCCTTGCCATCAAAGCCTGTCCATTGCTATTCAAAGACAAATCCTGCATTCCCAACCGCAAAACCATCATCGTTGCGGCAGGCATCCACAATGGCCCAGCTTTACTCTGCATCATGGCACATTCCAATGTTGCCTGAGCGATCGAATCAAACCCAACCACCTGCCCCCACAACAAACGATCTGGATATTCACGCCCCCAATGATGCCCAATGCAGCCATTCCAGCCCTCAATCAATACAGGTTCCCCATCCACCTGCAACAGCCCATCAAAAATTGCCCCTGGACTGGGCGTAATCATTTTAATCTTACCTCCACCGCTGTTATAAGCCCCTTCAGGCATCAAAAGCAACGGAGCATTTGGCGCCCGATATTTCAACGCCCAAATCATCATATGCCCATCACTGTTTGCCGCCCCCCCCAATTTACTCGTCGTCAAAGTCGAAGCACCAATCCGAACCCGCATTTCAGTTGGCGAAAAACCACACTGCTCATCAGGCAGGGCCTCTTTGACCCGCACCACCCGGTTGTTCTCGCCATCGAAGTAAGAAACCGACAGCTCCCCTACCGTATGTTCCGAATGTCCCTTTGGACAAAACACCGTATAACGAATCCAAAACGCCAATGGTCGCTCTGGATGGTTGGCCTGAGCAAAATATACCTCATAATGCCCGGCTGTTGTCCCAGGATCAAATTGCAAACGGCTCGCCACACTTCGATCGCCAAAACTATTGGCCATACACTATCTCCTGTAAAGTCTTACTTAATCATACCACACTCCACCAATCTTTTAAGAAAATACATTCGACCTGCAACCCTCAGCGCCCATCTCTTTCCCTTTCATATCGTGGTAAAATGTAGGGCGCATTTTCTTACAAACACAAAGGTACTGGATGATCAAAAAACTCTCAAAAATTCTGGCATTTGGCCTTTTTATCTGCATCCTTGCCGGCTGCACCTCCCCAATCTCCACTGCCACCCCCCAACCTACACAAATCGAATCGGCACAGGCCAACAGCAGCACAGCAGTTTCAACACCCAATTCGTCAGCCACCACAGCTTCAGCCAACAACCCCACGCCGCAGGCCTCCACCACTGCCACCCATTATTATACCCCGACCCCCGATCTGCGCCCCAAACCAGAAGACTGGCAAAAATGGCCGATTGTCCCAAGCATCAGCGCCAATGCCGTTGCCATCTATCAAAAAGGACTGGCTCTCGGCAATGACCCTACCCACTTTTCCAAGGTTGGCGATTGCCAAAGTATCAGCGAAGTCCTCCTCGGCATTTACGACCAGGAAATGTACATCGAGGTTTTCAAAAATCAACCCGACTTGCAAGAAACCCTCTCACAATTCAAAGGCTCCTTCAATCGGGATGGCATGGCTGTTGAAGGCGGTTTTAATGCTGCCGCCGTCCTCTCACCCATTTGGGCCAACCCCGATTACTGTCAAGCTGGCGAAACCCCCATCGAATGTGAATACCGCGTCCATCGTCCAAGTATTGCAATCATCAGCCTTGAAGTCTGGTGGAATGGTCGCTCACCAGAACAATATGAGAAATACATGCGCCGCATCATCGAATTTTTCATTGAACGTGGCGTTTTACCCATCCTTTCCACAAAAGCTGATAACGTAGAAGGCGATCATAGCATCAATTATGCCACTGCCCGCCTGGCCTATGAATATGACCTGCCCTTGTGGAACTTCTGGCTCGCTGCACAATCATTACCCAATGGCGGACTTGACCCGATTCGCAATGATGGCTTTCATATCTCAACCGATGCCTGGTCTGTACGCAGCTACTCTGCCCTTGAAACTCTCAGCCTGGCCTGGAAAACAGCCCGTCAGGGGCAGCAAGCATCCTACCAACCCAGCGCCACCCCCACACCTCAACAGCAGGCCATGCGCTATCCAGAATTATCGCTTTCCAGCCTGCTAACCCCGGCCCCCAATGGACCAACCCGGGTTCTGTTTGATCTATCCGAACGGCAAGGTAACACAGCCAACAGCGTTGGCATCTTCATCCTTGATACCAATACTGGACAGGTCAATCAACTCATCGAAGCTGGCTATTACCTGCAAGCACTTTCCCCCGATGGCAACCAAATGCTCATCAGTCAGGGCAACTTACTCTACCAGGTCGCATTTGATACTGGAAACCGTCAACTCATCAGCAATCAATTTTTCTCTCCCGCCACCAGCGGCGGCGCAGCCTATGCTCGCAATGGACAATCCATCTTCTACATCACCGGCACGCCAAGCGCCACAGTCCTTACCTATCAGCCGTTCAATGGAACGCCCATCGCCCTCACCCCACAAGGCACAAACCCGATTGAAATTCTCTCCATCACAACAACCCAATCCGTCTATTGGCTGCAAGGTTCTTGCACGATTAATGGGGATTGTCATGGTGAAAGCACCTGGTTTTCCGAGAACAACGCCACCCCTCCGCAACCAATCGCTGTTAATCGTCCCAGCCTCTCCCCTGATGAAACACTCATTGCCTATACGCAACAATCCTCGGTTGACTTAAGCAAATTTTCCTTTTCCGACCCGGCTTTGCAAGCCCCTGTTGAAGTCTACCTTTCCGGCAACCATGTTCTGCAATACACCTGGTCACCCGATAGCAATTGGATTTCCGTCATGACCTCTGTCCGAAACGACTATTCCGGCAAGAACCTCAGCATCCGCCAATTCCTGGTAGACCGATCCTACGGACGCGCCTTCCTCCACACCGAATCCAATGGCCTCAACCCACTTTCCATCTGGTCACCCAACGGTCAACAAATTCTCAAACTGGCCTCCATTCGCACCTCTGAAACGCCTGAAGACGAATCCACCTACATCAGCATCCAGCTTGTAGATGTCCAAAACGGAGCCAATCAGCTTGACCTGACCTCTCAGGCTGGCTTGCAAAGCCCTCATTTCCTGTCCATTCACAATCTTTTCTGGCTGCCGCGGTAGCCCTCTATTTCACTCAAGGAGCTTTCCCATGTCCACAGACGAATTGATTTCCAATCTTGCCCAGCAAATCGCCGCAAAAATTCTCAAGCGGCCTGACAAAAAAATCGGCCCCGATGATTCCATCATCTCCAGCGGCCTGATTGACTCCTTCAATCTCGTTGACCTGAGCATCCTGGTTGAAGAGGGGTTTGGCGTCAGGCTGGATGATTCTGAATTGAACGCCCAAACCTTTGATACAATTCGACAACTCGCCGCACTGATTGAGGCTCGTCAGTGACAACCTTTGCCAAAATACTACAACGCGCCTATCACGAACGCCCCAATCAAACTGCCCTCACCCTGTTAACCACCGGGCACCCCGATACCCCCATCACCACCGCCCAGTTGCTCCAGGGAGCTGCCGGCTATGCCAAAACCCTGCATCAGCAAGGAGTTCAGCCCGGCGAAATCGTCATCCTCATCTTGCAACACAGCCCAGACCTGATCTATGCCTATTTTGGCTGCATTCTGTATGGCGCCATCCCATCCATCATGCCCTTCCTGACCGAAAAGCTGCTCCCCGAACGCTATCGTTCCGACCTTGCAGCACTCGTCAGCGTCACCCAGCCATCCACCATCATTACCTACCCAGACTTTGAACCCGAAGTACATGCCGCTCTTCAATCGGGCAGTTCGGTTCGCACCGTCATCCTTTGCACCCAGGCAAGCGCTCCATGTCTGCCCGACTTTACAACCCTCCCCGGCATCTTGCGCCGCCCCGAAGACATTGCCCTCTTACAACATTCCTCAGGCACCACAGGTCTTCAAAAAGGCGTTGCCCTATCCCATCAGGCTATTCATAACCAATTGGAAAGCTACAGCAAGGCCATTGGACTAAACGATCAAGATGTCATTGTCAGCTGGTTGCCTCTCTACCATGATATGGGCCTCATCGCCGGATTCCTCATGCCAATTCTGCACGGAATTCCGCTCATCCTCATGTCTCCATTCGATTGGGTACGTTCTCCCGTTCGTCTCATGCAGGCCGTCTCAAACTACCGCGGCACACTCACCTGGCTGCCCAACTTTGCCTATAATTTTTGCGCTCAAAAATCACGAACTCGCGACCTGGAAGGCCTGGACCTTTCCTCCTGGCGCGCCGTCATCAACTGCTCTGAACCCATGCGCTGGGAAAGCCAACAAAACTTCTTACAACGCCTTCAACCCTATGGATTAAAACCGTCTGCCCTTTGCACCTGCTACGCCATGGCAGAAAACGTTTTTGCTGTCACACAAGGTGGAATAGGTCATCCTGTCACTGTCGAATCTATCAATCGCGATGCATTGCAAACCCGACGATTGGCTCCGCTTGCCCAACCCGGCGAAGCAGCAGTCAACATGCTCTCAGCCGGACATCCCATCGCCGGTGTTTCTGTTCGAATCCTGGATGAAACCGGGCAAGAACTGCCAGAGCGTGCTATTGGCGAAATTGCCATTCAAAGCCACTGTATGCTCAGCGAATATTATCATCGCCCCGACGCCACCGCCAAAGCACTGGTCAATGGCTGGTATCTGACCGGCGATCTGGGCTATATCGTCAATAGCGAATTGTATATCACCGGGCGCAAAAAAGACCTCATCATCGTTGGTGGCAAAAACATCTACCCCCAAGACCTGGAACTTCTCGCAATGGAAGTTCCAGGTGTCCACACTGGACGTGTCAGCGCTTTCGGAATCTTCAATGAAGATACCGGCACCGAGGATGTTGTCATTGTAGCTGAGGCCGACACCCAGGATCCTGCCGAGCGCGACGCCATTGCCGAACAAATTCGCCAGGTTGTCACTCGCGGCTCTGCAATCGCTCTGCGCAATGTATACATTGTTGACCGGCACTGGCTCATCAAAACCAGCAGTGGAAAAACAGCCCGCTCGGCCAACAAAGAAAAATACCTCTCTGAAATCGGGTAATTACGTCCCAACCACAAAAAAGCGCCTTTCAGAAAGGCGCTTTTTTAATATTACAAGCGCTATGCTTTGCAGCCGGCTTGATATATAATGAATCTGGTAATTGCTATAAGAACTCAGCTGAAAGGAAAATCATGAGGAAGACCCTCATCCGTCTTAGCATTGCTCTTGCACTCACACTCTTTTTCACAGCTGTGTTGCATTGGCTTGCCGCGGCCCAAACAACGCCCTCAAAAACCCTTCTTCGAGTAGCAGCAGACCAAAACTACCCGCCTTTCTCATTTATCGAAGAAGACACCCCTACCGGTTTTGATATCGAACTCCTCCAGGCAATTGCCGACACCCAAAACCTGGACCTGGAAATTGAAATGCTCCCCTGGGCTGAAGCCCGTCGTAAACTTGAACTGGGCGAAGTAGATATAATTGCTGGAATGGCCTACTCCCCTGAACGCGATCAGAACTATGATTTTAGTATCGCCACGACTCAAATCACCTTTGATATCTTCATCCGGCGCGGCGAAAACATTCGCTCAATCAGCGATCTGGAAAGCAAAACCATCATTGTCCAGCAGGGCGGCGCCATGCAGGATTGGCTTACAAAACAATCCTTTGCTTATGATCTCATCGTAGTTCAAGATATGCCACAAGCCTTACAAGCTCTCTCAATGGGCCAGGGCGATTGCGCCTTACTCAACAAAAATCAAGCTCTCTATTTGATTGAACGTTACGGCATGGTCAAAGTTATTCCCGCAGGAATCCAAATTGCCTACCAGGATTACGCCATTGCCGTCAGACAAGGCAACACCGAGCTTCTCGCAATCCTCAATGAAGGCTTGTATGTCCTGGAAAGCAACGGCGACTATCACAGGTTGCATGAAAAATGGTTCGGAATTTATGAAAAATCTTCATTCTGGGCAGCCAATTGGTACCTCTTCGCCAGCCTTGGACTTGTTATCATCTTGTTAATTGGCTTCATTCTATGGTCACAAACCCTGCAACACGAGGTTAAAAACCGCACTCAAGACCTCGCAAACAGTGAGCAGCGCTATCGGCTCATCATCGAAAACGCCACCGAAGGCATTCTCATTATCGTCAATGGTCGGATTGTTCTTTCAAACCCATACGCAGCCCGTCTGCTTGAGCAAGAACAATTATCTTCTAAAGATCTGCAAAATTTTATCCACCTCAAAGATCGTGAAAAACTGCGCCGCGTCTGGGAAACCTGCTCACAAGAACCAGGAATCACCCAAGAATACACCTTGCGTCCAAATTCTCGTTCCTCCACTTTGCTTAAATTCTCATCCGTTGGCATTCAATGGATGGGAGAATCAGCCGTTCTGACCATGTTCTATGATATAACCCAGGAAAAACATACCGAACAAAACCTGCAACAGCAAATCGCCCAACTTGATATTCTGCGCGCAATTGATATTTCCATCACCAATGGAATGCCGCTATCCACTACACTACAATTATTATGTGAAAAACTAGTCGAAACGCTCAAGATAGATAGCGCCGATATCCTGGTACTCAACGAAGAGCAAAACCGTCTTTACTATTTTGCCGAAACTGGTTTTCAAACCCCAACCCCGCCCAATTTAAGCATTGACTTAGACCATAGCTATGCTGGGCGCGCCATTCGAAACCGACGCATGATAGTCGCACCTCTATCCAATACCGATAGTCTGACGCTTTTGGGCTGCCCGCAACGAGAAAAGGAGCGTTTTGTCACTTGCTACGTCCAACCGCTGATCGCAAAAGGCAAAGTCAACGGCGTGGTCGAAATCTTCAGCCGCACAACACTGCAACCCAACGAAGAATGGTTCGACTTCCTGGCAACAATGGCCGGTCAGGCCGCCATTGCCATTGATAACCACCTGCTCGTCACCGGCCTGCAAACCCTCAACCAGGAACTCTCCCAGGCCTATGATGCTACCATCCAGGGCTGGGCCCACGCCCTGGAACTGCGCAGCGCCGAGGCCGATGACCACACCCGACGCCTCCTGGCAATGACCCTGCGGCTTGCTCGGCTTCTCGGCGTCGAAGAAAGCAAAATGGTTCACATCCGGCGCGGCATCATCCTCCACGACATTGGCAAAATGGCAATTCCTGATCGCATCCTGCTCAAGCCAGGCCCACTCACAGTTGAAGAATGGATCATCATGCGTCAACATCCCCAATACGCCTATAGCCTGCTCTCCTCCATTCCCTACTTGCGACCTGCACTTGAAATTCCCTACAGCCACCACGAGCATTGGGATGGTTCCGGCTACCCGCTTGGATTAAGCGGCGAATCGATCCCGCTTGCTGCCCGTATTTTTGCCGTTATAGATGTGTGGGATGCACTAACCCATGACCGAGTCTATCGCTCTGGCTGGCCGAAGAAAAAAGCCATTGAATACATTCAGGAACGCACTGGAACCCAGTTTGACCCACAAGTCATTGCCGCTTTCCTGGCAATGCTGAACGAAGATTAACCACACACCCTCGCTCAGTCCGACTCCAAACGCCAGATAGCATCTGTCTCGTTAAATCGAGCCGCCAGCCAAATTTGCCCTTCAGCATCCTGCCACACGGAATAAATTCTCAAGCGAGCCACCTCGCGCCATTCATCCTCAACCAGTCGAGCAATCGCCTGACTGCCAAATAACCATGTATTCCCCTGCCTGTCAAACAAAACCTGTCCATGCTCCAATGCCTCAAGTCCATTCACCATCTGCCATTTACCATCAAGCCAATGGTAGCGCTGGCTCATCACATCACAACCAGATTTCCCACACAATCCAAATAAGGGCCAAACACCCCCATGTGCATCCATCGCCAGTTCACGCACAAAAGCATGGCGCAATTCGCCATCAAGCATTGGTGCAGTCCAGGGCTGCCAACTGCCCATCGAACGCAGCCAGAGCGTCCCATCCACCCCAACCCATAACCGTCCCAATGCATCAAAACCCATACCTTGCACACAGCCCAACGCAGGCAAATCACCAGACTGCCAGCGCAGACCATCGAACCAGCGTAAGCCCCCCCCGCCAACCGGCTCATCCGCCAGATAATGACACGTCCCCACCCAAACAGCATCACCGGTTGGAGAAACCGCCATGCTGATCAAAACTTGTATTGCAGCCCGCTCTACCAAAGTCAGGCCCATCTCCTCCTGTGAATATACTCGCCAGCGGCGTCCATCAAACCGTCGCACATCTTGGGCAGTCACCAACCAATACCCACCTGCCTCATCTTGATACATACCAGGCTGCGCTGGATCTTGGCCCTCATCTACCGCAAACCAATACCAGCCCTGCCCGGCATCATAGTCAACCCAATTCAATCCATCCCAGGCCAAAATTTGGCCTCGCTGTGAATCAATGACCCAAATACGCCCCTCTCCATCCGGCCCAACCACAAAATCCCAAAACCGTGCCAGGTAAGCTCTTCGTTCATTCGCAAAAATGCGCCCTACCCCCCGATCAGAAGCCAACCACAACACATCATCATTGCCAACAAACACATTCGTCACAACACCAGGCAACAATGGCTCAATTGCTGTAACCAGTCGCAAAAAAGTTGTATCCCCAACCGGCGTAACCGTTGGAGAGAAAAGCATTCCATCTTCCTCCATCGGGAAAGCAGTTGCCGTCAAAACAGCTGGCAACAACACCGGTTCCGGCTGAGCAAAGACTTGCAAAACCGGCTGACACCCCATCAGGGAACCAACCAACAACAAAAGCAGCCATTTTTTCATACTTCTCATTGTACGCCAGACTGACGAAAATTTTAATCTTAAATCACCCAAAAACTATTGACTCTTAAGGTGAAAGTCTCTATACTGAATTCACAGGGAGCTTCAAGAAATTGGAAGTTCTCTCGCCGAAAGGCCAACGCAAAGTTTGTTCAATTGTTTGACAACCAAAAATTTGCAAGTAGTTTGCGTCTGCAAGTAGTTTGCGAAGGAAGCGTTGGCAATTTGCTCCTCAATGAGAACCTTAACGATCACCAGCACCATTACAGAATGATCCCTGGGCCAGGAATGTCCCACCATTCACAAATGGTTTCCCTGAGTGAAGAAGGTCCATCATATCCGGAGTAGCGGAAAATGGGCAACTGTACAGGACCTCATCTCGAGTAAGTTTCAGAAGAAGTTTTCGGCAGAGGTCCACTTCGGCGAAGAGAAAAAGTGAAGGTTACTTGAGGCCCCTGTGTTTTTCGGCCCTGGTTGATTTTTGACCAGGGCCGTTCTCTTTTCTACAACGACAGTCGCTCCCCCTTCAAAACACCAATGAATGGCAAATTGCGGTATTGCTCTCGATAATCCAATCCATACCCTACCACAAACCGATCTGGCACATCAAACCCGCGATAGCGAATTGGTATTTCCATTAACCGATTCTTGGACTTATTCAGCAATGCACAAACTTCCAGGCTCGCTGGTTGCCGCGATCGCAAATTCCGCAACAGATAGTTCAACGTCAACCCCGTATCCACCATATCTTCCACAAACAACACATCTCGCCCCGTAATTGAAACCTCCAAATCTTTCAGCAAACGCACGCCAGACTGCCGATCCTCCTTATGTGTATAACTGGAAACAGCCAGAAAATCCACCTCAACCGGCACGGTCATGCAACGCAACAAATCTGCCATAAAAAACAACACCCCTTTTAGAACCCCCACCACTATCAATTCCCGCCCCGCATAATCATGTGAAATTTGCTGCCCCAGGGTGCGCACACGGGCCGCAATTTCATCCGCCCCAATCAACACCTCACACACATCCTCGCCCGCACCATCCCATTCAATCGTCATTCTCCACCTCACCCTGTCCCTTCTGGGCCGCCGTACCCAATAATTTCTCAGCCTCATCATACAGCCCAAACTTAATCATTAAGTCACGCATCTCGCGTCGCTTTAACAACTTAATATGCACCTCTGGATACAATTCCGCCATCCGTCTCATCTTCCGATTCTTCATCGTCGAAAGACGGGGACGCAAAGTTGTCAATTCCACATATAAATCCTGGTCAGGCAAATAGAAATCTGGCGTAAAGGCAACTGTAACCCGCCCTTGCAAATCCCACTCAAGCGCAAAAGTGCGCGGTTCATATTGCCACACAATCCCATAAAAATCAAGAATGCGCGCAAACACTGCCTCAGCCGGGTGCATAAAATCAGAACGTTCCAAATCCATCAACCGCACAACCTCTCAAAACTTATCCCTGAACTGCACAAACAATTACATCGGCAGCCCTCTGTACAGAAAAATGCGCCGTGTTCAACACCAAATGATAAAAATTCGCATCCTCTATTCTCGCCTGCAAATACAGGCGTAAAAACATCTGCCGATGACGGTCCGAAGCCTCCACTTGCGCCTCTGCCGCAGTCAAGCCAATTCCATACCGAAAGGCAACTCGCTCTGCTCGCAAAGCGACGGGCGCAACCACACGCACATGCAGCACACCCGGCCAATCATGCAAAATCACCTGCCCACCCCGCCCAATAATAACCGTATTCCCATTTTCGGCCAGTTCTCGCATCACCTGCCGCACCGCCATCACATACGCCCGGCGCGCCTCAGTTGAGGGCCTCACGCCCAACAACCCCAACTCATCAATCATATCCAGCGCCACTTCTGGCGCTCCTGCCCGCCGGGCCGCTCGATTAATCAATTCCCGTCCAATCACAACATACCCCAGCCGGCGTCCAACCTCCTCGCCAATTTCCTGGCCCAGGCTGCCCAACTGTCGTGATACAGTAATCACACTCATATATAAATTATAGCACGACATTTTTTAGACGCGAACGGAACGCGTCCTTCCTTATTTTCCCCTATAATCAGTCCTGGAGGTTCCCCTATGAAAAAATTTATTTTGCCTGTTATGTTGTTCTTTGTTTCCATGCTTCTATCACTACCCGTCAGCGCAGCAGATTCCCCCCCAAACGCACTCTACCTGCCCATAATTAGTGGCGGCATTGCAGCCCCCCCAACAACTGCCATCATCATTGACCATCGTCATACCAACATTTCTCAAATTCCCGACACCTGGCTTGCCCAGGCCCGCCAAAATGTTGTTTGGGTCTATGGATCTACCTCACATGGCACACAAATTTGGGCCGGCGCAGATTACCTGGATGCCCAGGTAGACGGCATTCGCTACAACTTCCTCAAAGCCTATAGTGTCCCCCCCGCTCAGGGATCCCCAACTTACCTGCGCATGGGCTACAATTCAGGTTGGAGTTGGGACCCCAACGCATTTCTGAACAATGCTCGTTCCATGCTCAACGGAGCACCGCAAGGTACCGCGTTCATGTGGTCTTGGTGTGGGCAAATGTCCGATGATAATTATCCCGATGCCGCTGAACAGTATCTGGGATTTATGGAACAATTGGAGAGCGAATATCCCAATGTCACGTTTGTTTACATGACCGGCCACACCGACCGGTGGAATCCAACGCTGCTCAACCAAAACAACACTACCATTCGCAACTACGTTCTGGAAAACGATAAAGTGCTCTATGACTTCGCCGATATTGAAAGCTGGCTACCTGACGGCACACCCGTTAGCGAACCCAACGATGACTGCCCCTGGTGCGAGGATTGGTGTACAGGCCATCCCGACCAATGCCAGAACCTGCCAAACTGTGCCCACTCACACGGTTTCAATTGCCGGCTCAAGGGGCAGGCTTTTTGGTGGCTATCTGCCCGCCTTGCTGGTTGGAATGGCGTTACTCACTAAAAATACGCCGATAGGTTTCTGATTGCTGCATCAAGGTCTCGTGCGTCCCCGACGCAACCAATCGCCCCTTACGCAGCACCACAATCAAATCGGCCCAACGAATTTGTGAGAGTCGGTGCGTGATAATAAACGTCGTCCGTCCATGTGCAGCTGCATAAATTGCGCGTTGAATCTTATCTTCGGTTTCGCTGTCAATTGCGCTGGTTGAATCATCCAAAATCAAAATGCGCGGATCCGTCAAAAAAGCCCGCGCCAGAGCCAACCGTTGCCGCTGCCCACCTGAAAGCGTCACGCCCCGCTCCCCAATGACCGTCTCATAGCCATTCGCAAGCCCAAGGATAAAATCTTCCGCCTGCGCTGCGCGGGCAGCAGCCTCAATCTCTGCCTGCGCAGCACCCGGCTTGCCAAAAGCAATATTCTCCGCAATGCTGCGTGAGAATAGAAAAATATCCTGCTCAATAATTGAGATGTTACGGCGCAGCGCTTCCAAATTCCACGTCCGCACATCCACACCATCCAGCAAAACTTCGCCAGCATTCACATCATAGGTGCGGTTAATCAAACGCATCAGCGTCGTCTTTCCAGTACCAGTCTGCCCAACCACCGCCACCATTTGCCCGGGTTTAACTCGCAACGAAACATCCGCAAGCACCGACTCAGCACAGTCCATCTCTCCGCCATCGGATCGAGGATATGCAAAACAAACCGACCTTAGCTCCACCTCGCCGCGCATCGGCCCCACATAGCCATGAACATTCTGCCCCAGGTGGGTCTCACGATTCATCAACTCCAAAATCCGTCGTGCCCCAGCCAGCCCCAATGCAATCCGAGAATAGGCAAACAGTGAAGTAAACGTTGGAAAATCCAACATCAGCAACAATCCAAAATAACCCACCACATCCCCAACCTGCAAAACCCCCTCCTGGTACAGCACAACTGCATGGAGCAATCCCATTGCCAGCCCAATGCTCAACAACAGCAAAGGCAAAAACCGCGCCTCCACATCCCCCTGCCGCACCGCCACCTGACGATACCGCTGTGCATTCTCGCCAAACTGCTCCACCTCATGCGTTTCCTGAGCAGCAGCCTTGACTGTTTCAATACCATCCAACACCTCAGCCAGCCGGGTATTCAAATGCCCAAACGCCGCCCGCACATCATCTGTAATTGGTCGCAATGTGTTCAAATACTGACGCAGTGCAATAAAATAAAACACTGTAAAGAGCAGTGGTGTCAAAATCAGGCTTGGATGATAAGAAGGTGCCAAAACCAAAGGCATGACCAAAAAATTAAGCGAGCCAATCACCATATTGACACCCGGGCTGAACAAAAAATTCACTTCGCGCACGTCATTTGTTGCCCGAGCCATTGTATCCCCCACTGCCTGCAAATTATGAAATGTCATACTTTTGCCAAGCAAACAGCGATATAACTCATCGCGCACATTTCGCTCTACGCGTTGAGCAATCCACTCAAAACCAAAATTACGTCCAAATTGAATGATCCCTCGCCCAGCCTGTGAAAGCGCCAAAATCAGCGCCAACCGAGCAAGTTCATCCAATTGCGGCGGAATCGCCGTCACCAAATCAAATGCCTGCCCAATCATCATCGGCAAAAAAGCAGCCAGCATGGCGTTGCCCACCGCCCCCAACAAGGCCATAACCAACATCGGCCATTGCCGCACAGCATGTGAAAAAATCCACCGCACCGGCCCGCGCCGATCCGTTGCATACCCCGCCGGCAAAGAAAATTCGCTTGTTTCCAAATCATCTACCCTAGCGGTTTACGCGCCCGCAACGAAAACATCAAGGGCACCCGTTTCATGCCGTCCGGAATACGCCAAATTGTATCGGGTTCAGCCTTCAAGAATGGGAACATTTCGTACACTGTAAAATCATGCTCATTGAAAAACTCAAGCTGCAAACCAGCCTTCAACAAACTATTGATAATTTCTGATAGCGAATGCATCCATTCATAGCTCACTGCCTGCTGCACAGCAGCCGAACGGTCGGCATATGACCCCAACACCTCAAATTGCAGCATGCTGGAATCAAAATAATCGTACCCCACTCGCCACTCCGCTTCCTGTACAGCATCATCAAACACCATGCCAAACGGATGGAATTCAGCCAAATAGACAAACCCGCCGGGTCGAAGATATCGAGCTACAATCCTCGCCCATTCCTCCAAATCGGATAGCCAATTCACAAAGCCATACGATGTATACACAATATCAAACGTGCCTTGCAAATGCTGTTCCAATTCATAAATATCGCTACACACAAAGCGCCCCGGCAAATTCATCTCCTCACTCAACGAACGCGCCAGCCGAATCGCCTCTTCCGAGAAATCTACCCCGGTCACCTCAGCGCCAAGCATCGCCCAGGAAAGTGTGTCCATTCCAAAATGACACTGCAAATGCAACAAAGAACATCCTTTCACATCCCCAACCTCTCGACGCTCAAGGGCATTCAGCTTATTTTTCCCAGCTCGAAATTCATCCAGCCGATACAACGTAGACCGCGCATTAATGGCAGTCCATTCATCCCACAAGGCCCGATTTGCTCGACGATATGCGTCCATGCTTGCTCCTTTATCAAAGATTTGAAGTGAGTATTATATCCCAAAACCGCCCAGCGATTGTTTTTATGCTACAATACCGTCCCATGAAAAGAATTTGCACTTCTCTTCTTTGCCTCTTTATTCTGTTTGGAACGGCATGCCAACCCTTGCAAGCCCCTCCCCCCGTTCTCGCATCAACAACCCCGCAAAAACTTTCGGCCACCCAACCGCCGGCATCCACCAGCACCTCATTCAGCGTCACAGCAACCAAAACAACCACACCAACTCCACCACCCACAGCAACCGCTCCTCCCCCACCACCAGCCGATTACTGGATGAGTCTGCCGGTCATCCCCGCAGCCAACCAAAACACCCAACGCATCTATCAACTTGGTCAACAAACAGGAAACAACCCGCACGCATTTTCGATTGTTGGTGACTGCCTGAGCCTGATTGAAAACCTGTTTGGCGATTATGGAAAAGGCTCCAGTTTCTATGAACTGGCCGAGTTTCAATACCTGCAAGAAACCATTGACTGGTTTGATGGATCGTTTAACCGTCAAAGCTACGCCATTGGCAATGGCTTCAATTCCGCCTCTGTTCTCAACCCGTTACAAGCTGACCAGCAGCACTGCAATTCAGGTGAAACGCCCTTAGCCTGCGAATACCGAATTCATCGCCCCGCGTATGCCATCATCACACTCGGCACCGACGATTTCGAAACCAAACCAGCAACCTATGAAGCTCGTATGCGTCGCATCATCGAATACACACTACAACAAAACATTGTCCCCATTCTCACTACCAAAGCCGACAATCGCGAGGGCAATCACAGCTTCAACACAATCATCGGCAGCCTGGCATATGAATACGACCTTCCTGTTTGGAATTTCTGGCTGGCCGTGCAACCACTGCCAAAACACGGCCTGCAACCCGATGGTTATCACCTCACCTGGGGACCCAACCATCTTGATTATCCCTACACCCTATCCCTTGCCTTTCCAGTTCGTAACTTGACCGCTCTGCAAACCCTCGATTCTATGCGTCGCAGCATCCTGGGCGAACCAACCATCGTTCCGCCACCTACCCCCACCTTTACACCATGAAATACATTCAGCATCTATTCCTCCCCGTCTTTCTGCTGACACTGACCATGCTTGTCGCCTGCCAGCCATCCAATCCAACCCCAACGCCGGCCCTCACTGCCACTCTCACCCAGGCCACTTCTCCGACGCGGCAGCCAAGCACAACGCCCATCCCCACAGATCCACCAGCTACCGCCACGCCCCTCCCTGCCCCATTGCGCGATCACTATCAATTAACCGTCCAATACGACGATCGCGCCCATCAGTTGGAAGTCAACGCTCAAATTACATTCACCAATGCCACCAATGAAATCATTTCAGAATTGCGCTTTCTGGTTGAGCCACAATTATTTCCCAACAGTTTCCTGCTGCACAAACTAACCTGGGGCGACGGTAGTGAAATTGCCAATCCCAGTTGGGAGCGCAACCTTCTAACCCTGCCACTCCCCAGCCCACTTTCTCCAGGCCAAACGCAGCAAGTCATCTTTGAATACACACTCAATGTTCCCTATAATGAACCCAACACAGCTCGCCCACTGCCCTTTGGCTACACCGAACGTCAAACCAACCTGGTAGATTGGTACCCGTTTCTGCCACCCTATCAACCAGGAAAAGGCTGGTTGGCACACCCGCCCGGTTATTATGGTGAACACGCGGCCTATTCGATTGCCGATTTTGATGTAAGCATTGAACTGATCAACCCACCACCCAACCTGATCATTGCCGCCAGTGCCCAAGCCGAACAAAACGGTTCAACCTACACCTATCAGCATACCAATGCGCGCAACTTTGTCTGGTCTGCCAGCAGCATCTATCAAGTCTACGAAGAACAAGTTGGTAGCGTCACCGTCCGCAGTTACGCATTTCCATTCAATCCCGCAGCCGGACAGCGCGCCCTGCTTGACACCGTTCAGGCCCTACAACTGGCAAATGAATTATTCTCACCCTATCCCCACACAACGCTCAGCGTCGTTCAAGCCGACTTTTTGGATGGCATGGAATATGATGGGCTATATTTCCTCAGTCGTGGGTTTTATAACAGCGATGTCACTCCGCCACGCGCCTATCTTACACTCATCGCAGCTCATGAAACATCGCATCAATGGTGGTATGGACGGATTGGCAATGACCAGGCGCTTGAACCCTGGCTCGATGAAAGCATGGCAACTTATTTTGAACGCATCTACCTCGAGCGTTACTATCCCGAAGACCTGGATTGGTGGTGGGCAACACGCATTCACTACTTTCAGCCCGAAGGTTGGATTAACCTTCCGCTATACGAATACAGTGGCTATACGCAGTACAGAAATGCCGTCTATCTAAACGGCGCTCTTTTCCTCGAGCAAATTCGTGTCGCAATTGGTGACGAAGCATTCTTTGCCTTCCTCAAAGACTATGCCTCCCGTTTTGACGGACAACAAGTCACCGCTCAAGATTTCTTTCTCACTCTTGAGGCCCATGCGCCCAACCCTGAAGCCATCGCCATTGTCCGCGAACGCTTTTTTAAGCCCTAACCAGTCCGCTCTTTCAACAACTCCGCACGCCGTTCGGCCATCATCTGCCGCACGCGCGCCGCATCGCGCGGATAGGTGAAGTAAAACATCGTAAACAACAAACCGCAAATCAGCCACGGAAATGGAATCGTCCACAACAGAGCGGTCGTCAGGCCCACACGATCGGCCAATGAACCCGCAATTAACCCCGAAAACGCCGAAAGACCGCCCTCCACCAGGCTAACCACCGAATAAGCGCTTGACCGAATCTCTGGCGGCACCACAGCTTGCATCATCGGCTCTTTCGAGCCGCGTCCAGGCCAACCAATCAACAATGCCGTCATAAATGCCCATCCAAACAACTGCATAAAGCTCCAATCCGTTGCCCGCGTCAACAAAATGTACATCAATGGAACACCAGCAAAGACTGAAAACTGCCCAATTGCTGTACGCCCATACCGTGGCGAGACTCGTTCTGCCGCATCCCCAATCACCCCGCCCAAATAGTTACTAATCGCCGCACCCACCACAATGGCCGCAAAAATGAGCGGAGCGCTACCTGTCAAGTTCGCAAAATCAATCCCATTCGAATACCCTAGCGTTTTCACCATCCAATTGATGAAATAAATCCCCATCACCACCCAGGGCATCGTCCCGCTCACACCCTGCAAAATTGCTGCCCAAATGGTTGGAATGCGCAATGTTGCAAACATATCCTGCCAGCGGACGCGATAACGACTTTCATTCTCGTGCGTCACCAACCCCGCCAGTTCTGGCTCTGCTGCGCCGCGCGGTGGTTCCTCAACAAACAACCACATCACAAAACCCGAAAGCATGCTAGCTACGCCCAAACCAATAAACCCCCAGCGCCATTGTTCTGGGTTTGCCACAAAGCCCAATGCCAATACCCCCAGCACGGTACCAAGCAGCCCCACCATTCCAATCATCCCCAATGCCCGCCCACGCTTATCCTGCGAATAATGGTCGCCAAGCAACGAAAATGTTGCCGGCATCAAACAACCCAGTCCCAGGCCCGAAATTGCCCGAATCCACATCATGCTCGAAAAATCAGAAACCAACCCAACCAAAATCGTCCAAATTCCCCATACTCCCGTACCAAAAATTAACACCTTTCGGCGCGAGAAGCGATCCGCCGCATATCCCCAAAAGGGTGCGCTAATTGTCTGGGCAATTGTCCGTAATGTTTCCATCAGCCCAATCTGTCCAAAGCTAATTCCCCACACACTTTGAATAATTGGCGACAAAACACCCATAGATTGCCCCTCACCTTGATCAATCAAATACCCCAGGCCCAGTGCAAATGATGTTCGGCCAGAACGCTTGGGTCTTTCCATATCAGCCATGCTACACCTCAATTGTTAAAGAATATTCTTTATTATACTGCCTGCATTGAAAACGATCTACGCATTTTGAATGCCAGAAGCCCATCAAACACGATGGGCTTCTGGGCTCGAAAAACAACCTGATTATGAAATGGCGCTCAACAACTCAATTGCCTTTTGAACGCGCTCCAACACCTTTGATAGGCCAACAATTTCCATGCTCTCAAACAATGGCGGGCTAACGCGCTGCCCCGTCACAGCCACACGCAGAATACCAAACACCTGCCCAGCCGACAGTCCAAGCTCATCCACCAACAACCGCATCGGCGGCTCGGCCACAGCCAGTGAAACATCCGGCAGGCCTGCCAACACAGCATAAATGCGCTTTGCAACTTCCATTGATTGTTGGGTTGTCAGACCTTTTGCCACCAATTCCTCTGCCTGCGGCGACACCGTTTCGCGGAAGAAAAAGCCTGCCAGTTCTGGTGCTTCATCCAGCGTCACCATTCGTTCCTGAATCAGGGGAGCAATCTTCAATAGCGTTTCTAGGTCAGCCTCATACCCAGCCATTTCAAAATATGGCATCAACCGCAATGCAAGTTCGTCAACTGAAAAGGCCCGAATATGCAAACCATTAAAATGGTCTAGCTTTGTGAAATTAATTGCCGCCGGTGAAGGGTTCAAATGCTCCAGGCTAAACTTCTCAATCAGGTCCGGCAGCGTAAAGAACTCTGTATGGTCATCATAGCTCCATCCCATCAGCGAAACCCAATTGACAACAGCCTCTGGCGTATAGCCCAGCCCGCGCAAATCGCGCACAAAAATTGAATAGCCATCTTTAATCAAATCCGCTGCCTCGCGCTTGCTCATCTTGCCCTTGCCGCTCGGCTTAAGAAACACCGACAAATGCACCCACTCCGGCTCTGGCCAGCCAAAAGCACGCACAATCAACGCGTGCAGGGGGAAAGTCGGCAACCATTCCGAACCACGAATAACATGCGTGATCTTCATCAAGTAGTCATCCACCATAGCCGCCAGATGATACAAAGCCAATCCATCCGATTTGACAATAATATAATCATCGAGCGTCCGATTCTCAACGCGAATTTCGCCTCGCAACACATCCTGCACAACCGTTGTGCCAGTTTGAGGCGTTCGGAAGCGAATCACATGCGGTTCACCCGCCTCCACCCGCCGCCGCGCCTCATCCAACGGCAAATCACGACAGGTGCCATCATAATGCGGCGGCTCTTTGCGCTTCTGTTGCTCTTGCCGCACCCGCTCCAATCGCTCAGTCGAGCAAAAGCAATAATATGCATCTCCTTGCTCGATCAATTGTTCAGCATACGCACGATAAATTTCCTTGCGCTCGGATTGACGATACGGCCCATAGGGCCCGCCCACATCCGGGCCCTCATCCCATTCCAACCCCAGCCAGCGCATGCCCTCCATCAACTCCTCTTCCGTCCCCGGAACAAAGCGCTTGCGATCGGTATCCTCAATGCGCAAAATAAATTGCCCGCCCGTCTTTCGAGCCAGCAAATAGTCATACAGCGCAGTACGCGCACTGCCCAGATGCATATGTCCAGTGGGCGAAGGCGCAAAACGAACACGAACAGGTTTCATCTCGTTGGTCATAAGGCTCCCAAAAAATCAAGAAGTTTCACTGTGAGCAGCGACACTCTCCACCAATCCAATTCCAAGAATTAGCGAGAGCAACGAACTGCCCCCATAGCTCACAAACGGTAAAGTCAGGCCAGTCACCGGCAGAACCTTGAGGTTCACGCCAACATTGACCATCGTCTGGAAAAACAACAATGTAGCCACCCCATAGCACACCAATGCGCCAAACATATCCGGCGCACGGCGTGCAACCCGCAAGCAGCGCAGAATCACAAACACAATCAACCCCACTACCAGCACTGCCCCCACAAAACCAAATTCCTCCGCCATGGCAGAGAAAATAAAGTCTGTATGCCGCACCTTTAAATAGCGAAGTTGAACCTGCGTGCCATGTCCATAACCCATTCCAAACCAGCCGCCCGAACCAATCGAAATCAGCGCCTGATTCACATTAAATGCATTGCCATGCCGAGCATCTGGATCCTGGAAGAAAAAGTCCACAATCCGTTTTAGCTGATAATTTTCCAAAAAAGGCAGTGCGGCCAACCCGCCAACCCCCACTGCACCCGCCATCCAGGGCAAAAATTTGAGCGGCAACCCGCTCACCCACAACATCGAAAACCACAAAACCATCATCACGATGGAGGTGCTCAGATTGGGCTGGAGGAAAATCCAAATCATAATCCCGGCCATCATAGCAAAACTCTTCGCCATCCAAATCAGGTCTTTGGGGCGGTCTTTGTGATTGGCAAAAAAGTTTGCCAACACCAGAATCAAAACAATCTTGGCAATTTCGGATGGCTGAATCAAGATTACCCCCGTATCAAACCAGCGCGCCGAACCGTAGAGAGCCGTCCCCAATGCATAAATGCCTACCAACGCCCCCACAGCCACAACGTACATCGGACGCGCCAGCGCTGACCAGTAACGATAATCAATGATTGTGGTTATCAACAAAACAACCAGCCCGGCAGCAACAAAAATCGTCTGCCGATTCGGCGAGCCAGCAATTTCTGCATTTCCAGCCACTGCCGAACGAATCATCACAATCCCAAACACGCATAGCAGCACCACTGCGCCAAACAACCAATAATCAAAGCGCTGCCAGATTCGTCGGTCCATTAAAACAAATTCTCCTTTTTCATCAAACCGCAAACATCACGCTGGTGAACGCTTGCGCCGGGTATTGCGGATGGGAATATCCGCCACCAAACGATTTTCGCGCCCCTCCTGCGAAATCGAAATCTGCACTGCTGCTGGGTCAATTTCCACATAGCGCGAAATAACCTCCAGCAGTTCATTTTTGAGCGCCTCCACCTGCTCCGTAGTCAAGTTGGTGCGATCATTAATCAACACCAGCTTCAGCCGATCTTTGGCAGAATCGGCGCTGTGTTTTTGCTTTCCCAACAACCGTTCCAGCCAGTCTGCCATCTCAATTCCCTCCCGAGCGCACCCAACGGCTCAAACGATGGAAAAAGCCATCCCTTTCCTCCAAATCGAGGAAAGGAACCTGTTCGCCCTTTAACCGGCGGGCAATGTTTTGAAAAGCCAACCCAGCCCTGGCCTTCGGGTCAAATGCCACCGGCTGTCCGCGATTGGTGCTCACAATCACATTCTCATCTTCTGGCACAACCCCAATTAGTTCAACCGCCAGCAGTTCTAACACATCTTCAGCATTCAACATATCACCCCGCTTGACCATCGCCGGATTCAAGCGGTTCAAAATCAAGCGTGCCGGGCCTTTTTCTTCTGCTTCGACCAGTCCAATCACACGATCTGCATCGCGCACAGCCGAAACCTCAGGATTTGTCACCACCAAAACCATGTCCGCCGGTGCCAAGGCGTTCCGAAAACCGCGCTCAATTCCAGCCGGTGAATCAATCAAAATCCAATCCACTTCCCCACG
Source organism: uncultured Anaerolinea sp. (assembly GCA_964453115.1). GTDB lineage: Bacteria > Chloroflexota > Anaerolineae > Anaerolineales > Anaerolineaceae > JAIWNK01. The sequence goes on from CAYVRT010000015.1 coordinate 47,451, forward strand.
CAATTCATCACATAGGCGCACCATATCGCTCGGTGAAACAGCGCTTTTATCGCGCGTTTGTGCCGCAGGGATCAAAAACAAATCTGGCAATCGCTTATCGCGGATCATTGCCTGCCGCAACCGACAGCGGCCCTCCACCACATCTACCAAGTCATATACAATTCGGTTTTCCAACCCCAAAACAACATCCAGATTTCGCAAACCAATATCGCCATCAATACAGACAACTTTCTGACCACCCAATGCCAAAGCCACAGCCAGGTTGGCTGTCGTCGTTGTCTTTCCCACGCCACCTTTGCCCGAAGAAACCGTCACAACCGTTGCTGCCATTTTCTCCCTATTTCTCCTTAAAATTCCATGCTTCTAAAATCACGCGCCCATTTTGCAAACGTACAATTTCTGGCTGCAATTTACCCTTGCGTGTTGGCAAGTTTACCACCATATCCGCAATTCGCAACTGTGTTGGCATCAGTTCCAATGCACAAACCGTTGCCTGCTCATTTCCATCTGCCCCGGCAATTAACGTTCCGCGCGCTCGTCCCCAAACCACAACACAGCCACCCGCACTCACCTCGCCACCCGGGTTCACATCCCCCACCACCACCACATGGCCCTTAGACACGACCCGAAAACCAGACCGAATGGTGCGCTGCACCAGAACCGCATTTTCCCCCTCCAAGGCATTAGTATCCACCGCCCGCACCACGCGCTCAGGACGCGGCGTATTCAATCGCGTTGCCAGACCGAGGGTTTGCGCCGTTTGCTCTGTCACCGGCGAGCTACTCAACACAGCCCAAAGAATCACTCCCTGATCAAAAAGCACATCGCGCAAATGCCCCATTTCAGCCGCGCGCAAAATTCGGTTTCCCACCTCGAGCGTTAATCGAGCGCCCTTAAAAAAGCCAGCCTTTTCTGCAATGTAACGCAACAGAGCCGCCTGCACTGTCGGCCATTCCCCCTCGCCAACAGTCACCAGCAGACCATCCCGCACGCCTTTCATCTGAATTAATGGCTCATTTACCATCACATCATCCTATGGTTGCGCAGCACCCGCCGCTGCATCAAACTCCTTGAACGCAAAATAGGCCTCCATTACCTTGCGAACCACCGGCGCAGCCAAGATCGCGCCTTCAGTCCCATTATACACGAAAGCGACCACAACAATCTCCGGATCGTTGTAAGGCGCATATCCAACATACCAGGCATGTGCCGGCCAACGACCCGGTTTGCACAAATCTTTCGATTGCGCCACATTGTCACAATACTCCGCGGTTCCCGTTTTACCAGCCGTTGGTATTTGCGCATCAATATTCGCAAACACCTTCTCTGCCGTACCACCGCTGACCACCAACCGCATTGCTTCTTGCGCTTTCTCAATCACCCAGGGTTCCACCACTTTCATCTCGCCCGTCGTTATGAAATTTTCATCATATACATGAATCACCGGGTCACTTGTAATATCACGCAATTGCACCGGCTGGAACGGACGAATTACATTGCCCTCTGAATCCAGCACTTCTTTCACCAATGTCGGCTTCATCAGTTTGCCATCATTCGCAATCGTCGCCACCGAAACCAGAACTTGCAAAGGTGTTGAAAGCACATATCCCTGCCCAATTGCAGCAATATAGGTATCCCCCGTCGCCCAATTCTCTCCTTGTGACAAACGTTTCCAGTTCGGATCCGGAATCAGACCTGTCGCCTCGCCCGGCAACTCAATCCCCAATTCCTGACCATACCCCAATGCCCGAGCATATTCTCCCAACCGCCAAATCCCCAGCCCCTCCGGCACCTCATCCTGATAACCGCCCGTCACCTTATAGAAATACACATCGCACGACTGTGCCACACCGGTCAAGTAATCCACCATCCCATGCCCACCTCCGGTACTTTTATACAAATAACATACGAATTCTTGAGCCAGCGGACGCGGATCGTTCGGCTGGAACTTTTGCTCAATCACAATCTTACCCGGGTCATCCACCTGATATTCGGGTGTCACAACTCCTTCATTCAAAATTCCCAGCGCCGCAGCCATCTTAAACACAGAACCCGGTGGATGCTCTGCTGAAATTGCATGATTAAACAATGGACGATTGGGGTCAAGCTGCAATTGCTGATAATAATCTCCTGGTATCAGGCGGGCCATCCGATTATTCTCAAAGGTTGGCTCCGAAACCAACGCCAGAATCTCCCCTGTTTTGGGGTTCATCGCAATCACCACACCATTTGTATAGCGTGTCTCATTCAGCCATTGATTCCAGCCGCGCATCTCCCCATTTAATGCTTCTTTCGCCGCAGCTTGCAGGCGCGTATCAATCGTCAAACGAACATTCTGGCCCGGAACAGGCAACAATGGCGGTTCCAAATCGCCCAATACCTGCCCAGAAGAATCAACCTCCACTACCCGCTCCCCATTCTGGCCGCGTAAAATCTCATCCAGCGTTGCTTCCACCCCCGCATACCCCACCTTATCACGATTCGGGATAAACCCCAACTCGCGATACTCCTGCTCCAACGAGGCCGGAATCGGCCCTAAAAAACCAACTACCTCCGCTGTCGTATATCCAGTAGGATATTCACGAATTGGACGAACTTCAATCCCCACACCGGGCAAATCCACCGAGCGTTCGCGAATCAACATCGCCAGACTCGAATCAATATTACAGGCAATTTGCACAGGAGAATAAGGCGCATTCGTATCACCGATTAAAACAATCTCTGTAATCCCCAAATCATTCGCACACGGCTTAAATACCTTTGCCACCTCATCTCGAAGTAACCCATCCTCATCATAAGCATTGGGATTGGTCACGGGAATTTGCAGCAATTGCGAAAGTTGCCGATATACCTCACTCACCGCCCCAATCTCCGGAGACATTGCCACACCAAACAGTTCGCGATAGCTCTCAATCACCATCGTTGGATTTCCTGGCAAATCCGCCGGAACAATCACCACGTTGTAAGAAGGTGCATTACGCGCCAACACAGTTCCATTGCGGTCGTAGATAATCCCACGCTGCGTTTGTAGGTTAATTTCAGAAGTGCGATTATCTTCCGCTTGCTGCCGATAAAGATCCCCATCCACAATCTGCAAATTGAACAATCGCAACGTATAAAATCCAAACACCAATGCCATTGCAGCATAGAAAATCAGCAACCGCCAACGGTTTAAGGGCGGCGTTTCGGTAATACGCGGCTCATTCATTCTTCCTCCGCAGCATACAACTGATTTGCCAGGCTGCGCACCAGCACATACACCGGCAAAACCAACAAAAGGTTCAAGATCGCGCTTGGTAAAGTTACCAGGCTCAAACCATCCAACAAACCCAGGTTTGCCCCCTGCAAACGCAGCCAAACCAAAACCGGCACATGCTCCATCAACGATCCCACAAAAACAACCAAAAACAAAACCAAAACAGGCATCTGCCACACCCGATGCCTCAAATATAACGCCGCACCTGTTATCACCAAATAGGTAATACTCCACCAATACAACGGCGTAGCCGAAACAAAAGCCACCAGTCCCGCTGCACCCACAGCCCACAACCACACATGCCTGGTTCGTTCTTGCAAAGCCCAGGCCGACAGCACTACCAACATTAAATCTGCTGAGCCATAGAGCAATTGCACACGGCTAACCACCACTGTTTGCAACATCAGCGCTCCAAGCAAAATCGGCACCATCACCAGATTCTTCATCGTATCCCTAGGGCGCCAGAGGCGCCAGGTCAATTGGACGGAAGTTCGTAATCACCAATACCGCTGTTAAGGACCGAAAATCCACTGCCGATTGCACCGTTGCCGTCTGAAACACATCGTTTTCATTCTTTCGCACACTAATAACCTGTCCAACCAATATATTTGGCGGGTAATTGCCACCTAACCCAGAGGTTAGAATCAGTTCCCCGGGTTTCAATGGCACATCCTGCGGCACCATCTGCAAGTACAGCTCCCCGGTTACCGAACCAACCAGCTGCGCATCCACCTTCAAAGACTGGAGCTTGACATTCACCACCGATTTTGGATCCGTCAATAACTGAACCCGCCCACCCTGAGCCGTCACTGCGTCCACCCGTCCCACCAATCCCTGATTGGTGACCACCGGCATTCCATGTTGTAGACCCTGATCAGACCCCTGGTCAATATACACATAATGCAAAAACGGGTTGGGGTCGCGTCCAATCATAGCTGCAGCCGCATATTCGCTTTGGGGTCGCGAGCGCGCAAAGTCAAGCAGCGCATATAACATTTGCGCCTCGCTTACCTGCTGCTGCAATTGAATAACCTGAGTTTGCAAATTTGCCACTTCAGCTCGCAATTGTGCATTCTCCGCCTGCAAAGCAACCACGTCCCCCGGCTTGGTTACCAAATCGCGCACTGCCGAAAAACGCGCCGAAAACCAACGCTGAGCATCTACCAATGGAGACTGTGCTGCGCTCAATGCCGGGCGCAAATACCCACCCAAGGCCAATAGAACCAGCCCAACCACCAACAAGCCAAAAACGGCCATTTGCCAAAACTTTGAATTGGGGGCTCTCATTTCAGCTCACAAACAATCCTCTTCTCCTTCAGCCAAAGGCATAAGGAGATTTTATGCGTCACCGCGTCGCTGTTCGTTCCAGACGAACCAAATACTCCATTTCAATGAAGCGTTCCAGGTCCTCCAGAATCATTCCAGCACCGCGCGCCACACAAGTCAACGGGTCCGCTGCCACCCAAACGCGCAAGTTCACCTCATCGTTCAGACGATCAGCCAACCCCTGCAACTGCGAACCACCCCCCGCCAAGCAAATACCCGATTCAATCAAATCCGCCACAATTTCAGGCGGCGCCTCATCCAACGCATCCTTGATTGTATCTACAATCACCTGAACAGAGCCAGCAATCGCCTCCCGGATTTCTACCGAAGAAATTTCCAGTGTCTCCGGCAATCCCGAAACCAGGTTCCGCCCCCGAACTGTCATCGTCCGCTCCGTTGTCAGCGGATAAGCCGAGCCAATCGTCATTTTCACCTGCTCCGCCATCCGTTCACCAATGAACAAATTGTACTTGTTACGGATATACTGGATAATATCCTGATCCATCTCATCCCCAGCAACCCGCAACGAGCGCGAGACAACCACCCCCCCCATAGAAATAATCGCCACCTCCGTTGTCCCACCGCCAATATCCACAATCATACTTCCACGCACATCAGATACTGGAAGACCCGCCCCCAAAGCAGCTGCGCGCGGCTCTTCAATCAGGTATGCCTCACGCGCCCCTGCCGCACGAGCCGCATCATACACAGCCCGCTTTTCAACTTCCGTTGCACCAGATGGAATCCCCACCACCACACGCGGGTTGGGCATCGGCATAATTGTCTGTAAATGCACCTTGCTCAAAAAGTATTCCAGCATATCCTTCGTGATATCAAACTCGGAAATTACCCCATCGCGCAAGGGACGAATGGCAATCACATCTGCCGGCGTACGACCAACCATCTCCTTTGCCTGTGCGCCAACCGCAATCGTCCGACGCGTGCGTTTGTTGATAATCACCCACGATGGTTCATTAATAACAATTCCCTTCCCGCGCACATTTACCAATGTATTCGCTGTTCCCAGATCAATGCCAATATCCAGGGAAAGCAACCCAAGCAACCAGCCAAATGGATTAAAAGCCAAAAGGTTCTCCTTCAGTAACCGGCTATGGCAAACACCACAGCCGCAAATTGTCTACCGTGTTGAAATTATACCATACCCAATTACAGTTCTTGACAAGCCTCAATTTGCGATTATAATACCACCATTCCAAGCGGGTGTCGCCAAGTGGTAAGGCAGTAGCTTCCCAAGCTACCATTCCGTGGGTTCGAATCCCATCACCCGCTCAAGCACCCCTTTTGGGGTGTTTTTTTGTTTTTCTTTACAAATATGCAAACCCCAAAATCGCCCAAATATGGATAAATGCAGGCGAAAAATAGTAGCTTTATTTTCGCCTTTTATGCTAAAATCGTAGTAGGAGTTTCTTAACATGAATAACCCTCCAATCATCCTACACGTTGAAGATAATGCCGAAAACCGTTTGCTCGTCCGGCGACTACTGCTTTCGGAAGGGTATCAAATCTACGAAGCAGAGAACGCCAAAAAGGCCTTACAAATCGTTCGGGAACACATCCCCGATTTAATTTTAATGGATATTAACATGCCCGACATGGATGGTTACTCTCTCACTTATGAAATCAAATCCCTACCCGGCCTGGAAAGCGTTCCTGTCATTGCCCTGACAGCCAATGTAATGAAGGGCGACCGTGAACGCACTCTACAAGCCGGATGTGATGGTTATATTGAAAAACCAATTGACATTGACCGTTTCCTCGATCAGGTAGCGGCATTCTTGAAAAACGCATAAGGATACCAGCATGGACAATGACCAACTCCAAGGATCAGCCAAAGACATCACTGTTCTGGTTGTTGAAGACAATGTATCGAACTTTGTCCTGATTGCCCGTATGTTGGGCTTCCTGGGCATTCATTGTGAATGGAAAACCTCCGGCTACGAAGTCGTTGAATTCGCGGATACACTTCCCCGCATAGACCTGGTCTTGATGGATATCCGACTACCCTACGAGGATGGATATGGCGCCATGCGCAAGCTACGCAACGCCCCTCGTCTCAAAGATGTCCCGATTATTGCTGTAACAGCAGAAGCCAGCATTGAGCAAATGAACAAAGCCCGACAGGCCGGCTTTAATGGCTTCCTTGCCAAACCGCTTGACCCCGACCGCTTCCCCGATCAAATTCAGCGCATCCTGTCCGGCGAACCTGTATGGGAAGTTGAATAAGGAGTTTCCATGCCCCCCAAGCGAGCCACCCCAGCGAAATCTCAGCCCAAACAGTCCCGCTTTCGTCAAAGCCTTGCCCGAAGAACAGTTTTCCAGGTCCTCTTGCTCGCTCTGTTGCCTGTCATCGCTGTTAGCACAGCCATCCTGATCCTCAGCCGCCAGCTCCTCACCGATCAATTATCTTCCCAATTCAACACCGTCCATCAAAATTATTCCAACCAGCTTGTCAATCTTGTCAATTCGCGCCAAAGCACCCTCGACAAGCTCAAGCAAGATCCACAATTCTCAGAAGCAGCGAACGTCATCCTCAACCCCGGCTCTACCGAAAGTCAGCTATCCCTGGCACGCTGGCAAATTTTGGCCGTTGTTGCCAATGTCAACTTCTCACCCGGTGCCGAAGCCAGTTTCGATCAAATCATCATTGCCGACCCACTGGGCAATGTTGTCTTTAGCACCCAACCCGATTGGCTGGCAAATAACTATTCCTCCAGCCCCACGTTCCAGCGCCTGCTCGGCACCAACGAATCCAACCTCCTCTACAACCTCCCACCCCTCTATCTTGATCAAACCGTTTTGGTTAGCAGCCGCGTTTTCATCTCGGAAGAGGTAGATGGCATCGTAACCATCATGGGTTTCAGCATTAACAACCTGCCGCGCGACCTGTTAGCCAATATCAAAACTTACTTTCCTACCGGCACTGGGTACATCTACACCAGCAATCAACAAATTCTGCGCTACTCTGCTGAAGTCAACCGCATTGTTCCCATCACACTCGATGAAAATCAACAAACTCGTTGGGTCTCTCGCATCTCCAGCGCTGGACAAACCCAAATTCTCGACAGCCTGTCTTTCGATGAACAGCCAATCCTCAGTTATGCCGCCCCTCTTCCTGGCACCAAATCTAGCTTAATCATTGAAGTTCCACGCGACTTCTTCCTCAATCAATTCCAATACATCATCAACATTTCCCTCATTCTTCTTGGTGTTGCTCTGGTACTTGTTGGCGGCCTTGTGTACCTGGGCATCAATCGCATCGTTCGCCCACTCGTCAAACTTGCTGGAGTTGCTCAATCCTTCACCAGTGGGGATTGGGCGCAGCGCGCCGAGGTGGTACGAAATGACGAAATTGGCCTCCTCGCCCATTCCTTCAACGCCATGGTAGATCAACTAACCGATTTCTACCAATCCCTCGAAGCAAAAGTAGAAGAGCGCACCCGACAGTTACGCACCGCTTCTGAAGTTGCCCAACTCGCCATTCAATCAGCCCAGCGCCAGGAAATTGTGCAACGCACCGCTGATTTGATCACCGAACGCTTTGGCTTTGAATATGCCGCCATCTTGCTGGTGGATGACACCAATAGTTACGCATCCATCGAAGGTCTCAGCGGCGGCGATGCTGAAACCCGCAACATCTACCAGCAGCGTTTCCCGCTCAACACGCACCGCCAATTATCTGAAGTCATATCGCTCAATCAGCCACGCATCAATCAGCGCATTGATCGGGAAGACCCCATCTTCCAGGACACCCTGATTATGCTCAGCTCCGAGTCCCAGGTCATTGTCCCTATCTCCATCGGCGCAGAAGTAATCGGCCTCCTCGACGTACAAAGCGTCCACCCCAACACCTTCGACTCAGAAAACTTACCCGTCTTCCAAACCCTTGCCAGCCAGCTTGCCATTGGTCTGCGCAACATCTTCCTGGTTGAAGCAGCTCAAATCAACCTCGAAGAAACCAACCTGCTCTACCGCGCCAGCCGTCAAATTGCACAAGCCAACAACGAAACAGAAGTGCTCCAACACCTGGAAGAGGCCATCGGTCAAACCAATTACGTTAGCATGATTTTAAACGTAGAAGACGATCATCTCATCCTCGCCAAATTACACGACCCGCGCGGTGGAAGGCTGGACGCTAACCTGCGCGGCATTTCGCTCCCCATGCAGCGCGGCCTGGAACGCCTGGCCGAAAACCACGTCCTCATTCAAGAGAACCTCCTCTCACCATCCGAATTCGCCAGCCTGATGAATTTTCTCGTACGCCGAGAATGCCGCTCCGCAGCGCTTGTACCCATCCTCGTCGAGGGCGTCCCAACTCAAGTCATTGCCCTGGGAGCGCGGGATACAGGGGCCTTCACCCCCAGTTCGTTGCAACCCTTCTCAAGCCTTGCAGAAGTGATTGGTAACTCGCTCAGTCGCTTCAAGCTCATCCAAATGCTGCGTCAACGCCTCAGCGAGCTTGAAATTCTGGCCTCAATGAGCGAAACGATCTCAACCGAGACAGATCCCATCACCCTCTTTCGCTCCCTCCATAAGCTCTTTGGCGATTCGCTCGGCAGCGATTTAACCTTTGCCATCACACTCTACGATGCAATTGCCAACACAATTGAAGTCCCCTACATGTACGAAGGCAGCGAAATTACCAATGTTGCGGCCTTTCCATTAGGCGAGGGCCTCACTTCCTACCTCATCCGCACCAAAAAGCCCCTCCTCATCGCCCGCAACACAGAACAAGTCACCAGACAACTAGGCGCAAAAACGATTGGCAAACCTGCTCGCTCCTGGATGGGTGCACCACTCATGGTAGGCGGTGAAGTAATTGGTGCTGTCATCCTACAGGATACCGAACGCGAAGAGCGCTTCAACGATCAAGATCTCAAACTCCTCTCCACTGTTGCTCCTTCAATTGCCACAGCTGTTCGCAACGCCCAATTGTTGACCAAAATGCAACAAAGCATTCAAGCCTTTGAGCAAGAACACCTCTTGCTGCAAAATCTGCTACAAAACATCCCTGAACAGGTTTTCTTCAAGAACAGCCAGGGCCGTTACATGCGGGTTAGCAATTCATATGCTACTCAATACCCCAACATTTCATCAGCTGACGACTTAATTGGACACACCGACCTGGAATTGCAAGGCGAACAAGCATCAATCTCCTATCGCGATGAGCAAACCATCATCTTTAACGGCGAACCGGAAATTGGCAAACTAATCGAAACAACCGATCCAGATGGCAACCAGCGCTGGTACATTCATTCTCGCCTGCCCATGCAAGATGCTCAAGGCAATCCAATGGGCCTCATGGGCATCATCCAAGATGTAAGCGAACTGAAAGCATCTGAACAGCTGTCTCAACGACGAGCCGAGCGTGTCAACACCGCAGCCGAAATTGCCCGCGACACAGCCGGCACCCTGGATGCAGAAGAACTGTTACGACGTGCTGTCTATGTCATTCGCGACCGGTTTGGCTTCTATCATGCAGGCATCTTCCTCATCGAACGCGGCAGCGAAACAGCCGTTCTCCGTGAAGCCACCGGCGAGGCCGGGGAGAAGATGAAAGCCGCTAGCCATCAATTAGCCATCGGTTCCGTTTCCCTGGTTGGACGTTGTGCTGCCGCCCACAAACCCATGCTCAGCAATGACGTTCGCAAAGAACTAAATTACTTCCCTAACCCCATGCTCCCCAACACTCGCGCCGAACTTGCCATCCCGCTCATTGCTGGTGATGAATTGCTGGGCGTTTTGGATGTCCAAAGTACACAAACTGGCGCTTTCAAAGAGGAAGATATTAACACACTCCAGGCTGTTGCAGATCAGCTAGCCACCGCATTGCTCAACAGCCGCCTGTTTGGCAAAACACAAGAAAACATCAACAAACACCGCATCCTGCACCAAATTACCGCTGCTGCTGCAGCAGCAGGCGATATTGATTCAGCCCTGGCAGCAACGGTTCAAAGCCTGCGATCCTCAATGGAAGGCAACCGAGTAGCAATCTTCTTCCCAGATGCTCAATCCATGTTGAGCATTCGCGCCTCCGCTGGTTATGAAGAAAAAGCGCTTGAAACCACTTGGGTCAAATCTGGCGAAGGCATCGTTGGCACCGTAGCTCAAACCCGGCAGCCCATCCGAGTCAATGACACCCGCACCGACTCACGTTATATAGAAGGCGATTCCGATACCCGCTCCGAGCTGGCTGTTCCAATCCTCTTCAAAGACGAACTACTTGGCGTGCTAAACATTGAAAGCCCCCACCTGATGGCCTACGACGAAAACGACCAGGAAATTCTTGCCACGCTTGGTAACAACCTTGGCTCCATCATTGCCAATGCCAACCTGGTTGCCAGAGTACGCAAACAAGTTGAGCGACAACGTCAGCTATACGAAATCACTGGACGAATCCGACGCTCAAACGATCTTGAAACCATCCTGCAAACCTCTGTCAACGAAATCGGCCAGGCTGTTCGCGCTCAAAACGTTGTGGTACGCATCCACCCGCCCGAACGCAATTCTCAGGAGGAAGCATGAACCGCCCCACCGGAAGGCTGCAAACCCGTCTCATCATTCTAACGCTCACCATCACACTGCCGCTCTTTCTCATCACACTTCTCATCTCCAACTACACCGCCGGCCAAACCCTGACCAGGCTAGCCGATGATTCCCTGCGTTCCACCAATCAAAACCTGTCTCTCAATCTAACCTCATGGTTTGAACTCAATAAAGGATCACTGATCCAAATGTCGCTCTCGCGCGATATCGAATCCATGGACCCGCTTCGCCAAAAACCAATTCTGCAAGCCCTCACAATCTCCAATCCCAACATTTACCTAGCAAGCACCACCAACACAGCAGGCATGAATGTCACACGTAGCGATCAAGATGGATTAATTGATTACAGTGATCGAGAATGGTTTCAAAAAGCAATTGGCGGGCAAGAAATTGCTACACAGACCCTCATTGGACGAACAAGCCGCAAACCCGCGCTCGTTGTCTCTGCGCCCATTCGCAATGATGAAAATCAGATCATTGGCGTTGCCATGTTTGCCACCACGCTCGACGCATTAAGTCGCCAAGTCAACCTCAACCGCATTGGCGAAACTGGCTATGCATACATTATTGACGACAAAGATCAAATTGTTGTTCACCCCGACCCCGAAGTCACCTCCGAATTACGAAAAATCAGCGACTACCCACCTGTCCAGGCCCTGCGCTCGGGTGTCACTGGCATATATACCTTCACAGACGAAAATGGCATCAAATGGCGCTCATACATCAGCAAAGAGTCCAATGAATGGGGAGTTATCGTCCAGGCACAAAACGCAGAAATCCTCGCACCTGTTTACCGTACCCGCACCAACTTAATCATCATGAGTATTTTGAGCATCATCCTGCTCTCCATTTTTACCACCCTGGTCGCTCGCCGCATCATCGGCCCCATCAACGCGTTAACCGAAACAGCCATTGCCATTTCCGGCGGTGACCTTAACCGCATTGCCCCCGTGCAAAGCAATGATGAAATTGGTGTGCTTGGTTCCACCTTTAATGAGATGACCAGCAAACTACGCCGTTCGCTTGAAGAATTGCAATACGGCATTCAGCAACGCACATCCCAACTCGAACACGCATTACGCCAACTCCGCACAGCTGCTGAAATCTCCACTTCCATTGTATCGCTGCGCGACCCCCAAACCCTGTTGCAAAACGTCGTTGATTTGGTGCGTGAACGCTTTGATCTATATTATGTTGGCCTCTTCATCAGTGATGAACGTGACGAATATGCCTTGCTACGTGCTGGCACAGGCGAAGCAGGCGAAAAAATGATCTCGGAAGGCCACCGACTGCTCATTGGCGGCTCTTCGATGATTGGTTGGTGCATTGCTCGAAGAGAAGCACGTATCTCTCAAGAAGTTGTCTCTGAATCAGTGCGCTTCAAAAACCCCAACCTTCCTCTAACCCGTTCCGAAATGGCCTTGCCAATTGTCGGGCGTAATAAGGTGCTTGGCGCCCTCTCCATTCAGTCCAGCGAGCCCAATGCCTTTACACAGGATGACATCCTCGTCCTGCAAGGAATTGCAGACAACCTTGCAACCGCACTGGAAAATTCCGAACTACAGGTACAAGCCCGACAAGCCATTGATGAAATCCGCATCCTCAACCGATCCTACGTGCAAACCGTCTGGGAAACGGCCATTCAGCAACACGGCCAATTGGAAGCACAATACCACCCGGCTCGCGCCAAACGGAAAAAGCATCTATCCAAATCAGTGACTATTCCCCTTATCGTGCGCGATAACCCCATTGGCGAAATCGAAGTCGAAATCCCCGGCGAAGAAATCTCAGAAGAAGATGCCGAATTCATTAACGCACTGGCTGTGCAAACCGCTCTTGCCGTCGAAAACGCTCGCCTGCTGGAAGAGACCCAACGCAACGCCCAACAAGAGCAGCAACTCAATGAAATGACAGCGCTCTTCTCGCGCGCAGTCTCCGTTGAAGAAATCCTCAAAACTGCCATTAGCGAAATTGGCAGAATTCCTGGTATCTCAGAAATCTCCATTCGCCTGGCCGAAACAGAATCATCCAACCACAATGGTCACAACCCCGAGGAGACCCTGGCATGAAAACGCCCAACATTCCTCATTCTGCCCTTGAAGCAAGCATCCGGGATGAAAACATCATTCTGCGCGATCGCATCTTGCGCTACATCCTCATCGGAGCAGATACCGTGGGCGGGGCAGCGTTCTTGGCTGTTCTGTTCATCATCACCCGCAACAATCAATGGGTTCTGGCTGCCATCTTCTCCATCCTTTACATCTGGCTCTTGACCATCTCTTTTGCGCGCAGCCTACCCTTCCATATTCGTGCCTATAGTTTTGCAACCATCGTCTACTTACTCGGCCTGGTTAGCATGTTAGGCAGCGGCTTGACCAACGGCAATGGCGTCATGTTTCTCTTAACCTTTGCAACACTTTCCACCGCGCTTATCTCCTTCCGCGCCGGCGTAATTGCCGGTTTGCTCAGCGTCTCAACCATTATTACCTGTGGAATTGCCACCATCAACAAACTTCTCCCTCTCAATTTTCTTAATTTTTCTCAAGGAGCCTCCCTACTAACCTTATGGCTGATCAATGCCACCGTTATGCTGGCAATGATCACCATGACCATTAGCACCCTATCAGTTCTCACCGCTGGCCTGCGAAAATTCCTCACCAGCCAAAAACAGCTTACCGAAGAATTGGGGCAAGAACGCCTCCTGCTCGAACACCGCGTCCAAGAACGAACCAACGAATTGGAAAAACGCGCCTCGCAACAACAAGCAGCCAGCCAAATTGCACGCACCATCTCAGGACAACCCAGCCTCGAAACACTGCTCACAGTCTCTGTCCAACAGGTTCAACAACGGTTTGGCTATTATCACTGCGGCATCTTCCTCAACGACGAACGGAAAGAATTTGCTGTTCTACGTGCAGCCACTGGTGAGGCAGGACGAAGAATGATTGAAGCAGGCCATAAATTGCGCATTGGCGAAGAAGGCATTGTTGGCAATGTTGTCAGCCGGGGCGAACCCCGAATTGCTGTTGATGTAGGTGCCGATGCCGCCCACTTCCGCAACCCTTACCTACCCGAAACCCGCTCCGAAATTGCCCTTCCGCTGCGCAGTGAAGACAGCGTTATTGGTGCACTGGATGTGCAAAGCCGACAGGAATTGGCCTTCTCAAAAGAAGATCTTGATATGCTCCAAACCATTGCCGATCAATTGGCAGCCGCCATCGCCAGAATCCAACTGGTCGAAAATCTGCAATCCCAAATTCAAGAACTAGAAAACCGCTACGCGATTGTTAGCCGTCAAACCTGGCAAACTTTCATTCGCCAAACTCGCCGTGCAACAGCTTTCCGATTTTCCCCCGTCCTGCGCACCCTTACCCCTGGTGAAGGAGCTTCATCAGCCCAGGCACATCTCGCATTTCAACGCGGCAAGACCATCACAGCCATCCGCACAGAAGCTGAAACGCCCCAAACCACCGTTGCCGTCCCGATCAAATTGCGCGGTCAGGTTCTTGGTGTGCTGGATGTGCAATTCTCCACCGACGGAGTCCGGCCTGAAACACAAAAAATGATCGAAACGGTTGCAGATCGTCTGGGTGTTGCGCTCGACAACGCCCGTCTTCTCGAAGAACTGCAAAGCCGTGCTGAGCGCGAGCACCTCGTCAGCGACATTTCAACCAAAATTCGCTCCACCAGTCAAGTGGACCAAATTTTATACGCCACTGCGGAGCAACTTGGCCGCGCCCTTGGCGTCTCACAAGTCATCGTCCAACTTCGCAAAGAAGAATCAGTACCCACCGAAACCCAGTCATCGGGAGAGGCGAAAAGCCAATGAGCCAGATCTCAAGTTCCCCTTCTCCATCTTCTGTCCACATTCCCGGCCATCCCTCCGATCAACTTGCGCATCAGATCTATGCCATCACAGGCTATGCCGCCGGCTCAGCAACGCTCACTTTCCTCATCAGTGCCCTCATCCAACAAACCTGGCAAACCTACCTACTAACAGGAGCCACGGGATTGTTAGCCATTCTCTGTGGCCTGCTTGGCACGCGTATATTACAGTTCAATCGAGTAGCCAATGTCCTCTTCTACATGGCAGCCACATATGTGGCCCTGATCATTATCTCAATGACTGTTGCCAACACCGCTCCACTGATTGCCGCACTCATCATTATCCACGCCTTGCTCATCTCCAGCAGCACCCTCGCAAATCGGGTTAGCGAGGGTCTGGTTTTTGGTGTCATCGCCAGCTCTCTGGCAGCTTTCCTGGGTCTCTTTTCTCCCTTCAAACAAATTATTAGCACTGGCGCACCGCGCTTTGACATCCTGGTTGCTGGCATCATCACCATGATGTTCGTCCTGGTACTTGCCATGCTCACAACCCGCTACCTGACATCCAGTCTGAGCATCAAACTAATTGCAAGCTCACTCACAATTGCTATCATTCCTCTGATTTTGGTATCCGCCATTCAATCCCGCTTCACCCAAAACGCGCTCCAATCTCAAACCAACCAGGCCTTGCAACTTGCCGCAAGTGAAACTGCCAACCGGGTGGACGAATTTATCCGCACCAATCGGCAATCCATCATCAAGCAAGCCGAGCTACCTGTTTTTGTCAACTACCTTCTCATTAACCCATCCAATCGCCCTGGCAGCCAGCAAGAAAAGGAATTGGCCCTCACGCTTGACTCGTTCGTTGCCCAGGGTGACATCTATTTATCCTCTTACGGTCTTCTCAACATTGATGGCAAAAACATCTTCGACACCAATCCGCTTGAAGTTGGAAACGACGAAGAAACAACCGATTATTTCGTCCAGACAGTCACCAAAGGACAAGTCTACGTCTCACCCATCATCTTTTCAGCCCAAAACAATGATCCTTACATTTACTTTACCGCTCCCATTCGCGATCCTCGCCAGCAAATCATCGGTGTCTTGCGCGTGCGCTATGATGCCCTGGTGCTACAATCCATCATCAATGACGCCGCCAACCTGATTGGTGAACGATCCTACCCTATTTTACTAGACAAAAACTCCATGCGTTTGGCGGATGCCCTGACCCCGCAGTTCATCTACCGAACCCTGACCAACTTATCGCCTGAAACAATACAAAACCTCAAAGCCAAACAATTCCTTCCCAATCTTCCAGATGAATATCTCTTCTCGGACCAGGAAGATTTCCAAACAGCCATCAACAACTACACCCAGGAACCCTATTTTTCCATCCAGGCTGTGCCAGGTAATAAAGACTACACCATGTTTGGAACTGTTGTGCCGCTCGCTAACCAGGGTTGGTACATGGTCTTCCTCAAAGAGCAAACCACCCTGCAAAATCTGCTCCAAAATCAGCGCAACATCTCTTCTTTGATCGCCGCTCTCATTTCCACCATTGTTGCCCTGCTTTCTACTGTATTTGCCAACGCACTCAGCCGGCCCATCTTACAACTCAAAACCACTGCCGATCAAATTTCCAATGGTGACATCAGCGCACAAGCCACCGTTGAATCGACTGATGAAATTGGTGCGCTTGGACGAGCATTCAACCTCATGACGCAACAACTTCGCGACTCCATCTACGACTTGGAACAACGCGTTCGTGAGCGCACTGTTGAAGTCGTAAAACAAAACGAGACTCTTCGCTACCGCAGTCAACAACTGTTAACAGTTTCAGATGTTGCGCGTGAAATCGTCTCTGCTCAAGAAATTTCCTCCTTGCTGGAAGAAATCGTCAGCCTCATCAGTGAGCGGTTCAATTTCTATCATGTTGGCATATTCCTGCTCGATGACAAAAAAGAATATGCCGTCTTGCGCGCAGCCAACAGCACCGGCGGCAAGCACATGTTGGGGCGAGGTCATCGCCTTAAAGTTGGTGAAGTTGGCATTGTGGGCTATGCAACCGGCACCGGCAATCCCCGCATCGCGACCGATGTTGGACAGGATGCCACCTACTTCAACAACCCTGACCTGCTTCAAACCCGCTCAGAAATGGCCTTGCCGCTCAAAGTGGGCTCAGAAATTATTGGCGCACTGGATGTTCAAAGCACCGAATCGAACGCTTTCAGCGAAGAAGACATCAATCTCTTCACCACCCTGGCCGATCAGGTCGCAATTGCTATCCTCAACAACCGGCTATTCACCGAAACAGCCCGCGCCCTTGAAGAGGCCCAAAACCTGCATCGCCAATATCTCAACCAGGAATGGCAGCGCGAGGTGCAACAACGCCAGCAAACCGGCATTCTCTTCACCACAGAAGGCATCACGCCCTACGCCGAATCTACCCCCGCAATGCAAAGCGCCATCAAAACCGGTCAAATGGTCCAGGAAGCAGAACAGAACGCAGCCATCCTTGCCATTCCAATCAGTCTGCGCGGCATTCCCATTGGTGCCATTCAACTTCAACGCAGCGACATGGCTCAACGCAAATGGAGCGAAAACGAAATTGCAACTACCCAGGCTGTTGCCGACCAGGTTGGACAAGCATTAGAAAACGCCCGCCTGTTTGAACAAACCATCCGCCGTGCCGACCGCGAACGCCGCGCACTAGAAATCACAAATAAGATTCGCTCAACCAACGACCCGCAACTCATGATCCAAATTGCCGTTCGGGAACTCCAACAATCCTTGCACGCCAGTCGCGCACAAATTCTCATCCGTCCGCCAACCGTCCCAACCCCATCCGAAAATGGCACCAATCTGACCCAAGAAAACGCATCAGGCGAAGGAGAAAACCAATGACCTATTACATCTCCATGGCAAACGAAAAAGGCGGTGTTGCCAAAACAACTTCCACCATTTCATTGGGCGCCGCTCTGGTTGAAAGTGGCAGCAAAGTGCTGTTGGTTGATCTCGACCCTCAATCCAACATGACTCTTGCCCTGGGCATTGACCCCGAAAAAAGCCCCCATTCCATCATCAACATTCTACTTGAAAACGGTCAACTTGCCAGTATTCTGCGCGAAACCGGTGTGCCAGGCCTGCACCTTGCCCCCGCCAATCATGAACTAGGTTTTGCCGAACGTTTCCTGCCAACCCGTCCCGGTTACGAATCCCTGATCCGCAAAGGGTTGCGCTCTCAAAATCTCGATTATGATTTCATCTTGTTTGACTGTCCGCCCTTCCTGGGTGCAGTTACCCTTTGCGCTCTCACCGCCTCCGACTTGCTCATCATTCCCACCCAGGCAGAATACTTCTCCATCTATGCCATTCGAAACATGAACAGCCTCATCCGGCGTGTGCGCTCACAATCCAACCCACGCCTGATGTACCGCATCCTTCTAACCATGTATGATCGCCGAAATCGCATCCACCGCACGCTCTACGAACAGCTAACCAACACGTTCGGCAAAGGTGTCCTTTCCAGCGTCATTGAAACTGACACAAAATTGCGTGAAAGCCCAATCGTTGGCATGCCAATCATTTATCACTCACCCAAAAGCCGTTCTGCCATGCAATACCGTTCGCTGGCACAGGAGATTAAGCAATATGCCCAAGAAACGATTGAACAGCCAGCTTGAAAAATTATTCTCACACTTCGGCAACAAAGAACATCCCCACCCATCCCAAAATACCGAAGCACTCCCCGCCTGGACTTGCGAATGGGATGCTGATGGCAAGTATTTAACGTGCAGTTCCGATGTCGAAACCAGCCTCGGAATTCAAGCCGCCTCCTTCATAGGCCAAGGAGCCTCGTTTGGTTTGTCACCCCAATCAGCACCGCTCCTTAAAGCACTCTTTCAAAACCAACAATTACCGGCAGAAGTAGACGTATATTATCTCTCCTCCGAAGGGGCACACATTCCCGTTCATCTCAACATTCAAGCACATGCAGCCGGTTGGCAGGTAAGCGCCACTGTTTTGCCTTCCGATAGCCCCATTCCACAACTCCCGGCCACTGGCTCCCTGCCATCCCTCCCTACACCATCCAACGCCCCTGTCGCCGCCACCCCCTTAACGGGTTTAGCCATCCACAACAATCAGGTACAGACCGCAATCGAAACCTGGTCAACCGCCGGGGAAACCTGCGAGCGCACCAACCAACCCATCGTTGTGCCAGCCAGTCCATCCTCTCCGGCTGCAATTGCCATGCCCTTCCAGGTACGTGACCAGTTCTCCGGCGTTCTTGAATTGCTGGATGACCAAGAAAGCCGCATCTGGAGCGAAGATGACCAACTACTCGTACGCGAAGTTCTTTCACAACTCTCGCTCGCTATCGAAAACGCCCAACTATACGCCGCCGTTCAGCAAGAATTGGGAGAGAGAATTCGCGCCGAACAAGAAATTCTACGCCGCAACCAGGATCTAGCCGCCCTCAACCAAATTGGTCAACGCCTTAGCAAACTCGCCACCCCACAGGAAATTTTTTCGCTCGTCTATGAAATGATTGGCAGCGTACTGGATAATAACAACGCAACCATTGCAGCCATTAACCGCTCCACCGGCGAGATTAGTTATCCAATTTGCATCATCAATGGACAACATTCACAACAGCCGGAGAAAATCTTCAGCAAAAGCATTGTCGAATTGCTCATGCGCACACGCAACCCGCTGCTACTCACCGGCAGAATTAAAGAATACCTCACCAAAAGCCAAATTGAACTACCCAACCCCATTCCACAATCCATGCTTGCAGTACCCATGCTCACCGGTGAACGTGTGCTTGGCATCATTGCCCTACAAGACTACACAAAAGAATCAGCCTACAGTCAAATTCAAGTAGACCTGCTCTCCAACATCGCATCCCAAACAGCCAACGCGCTCGAAAACGCCTACCTCTTTCAGGAAATTCAAAACGCATTTCAAGCCATTGAAAACCGAGAACGCTACCAGGCCAATGTAGCTCGCGCTGTCGCCACCCTCACAGAACAAGGCAGCGCATCGCTTCCAACCGTCCTCGAGTTAATCGGTCAGGCTGCCAAAACGGACCGAGTCTACTTCGCCGAATCTTACGACTCGGATGAAGGTGTTTACTGGCGCGTCTATTCGCAATGGCAACGCCCCGGCGCCACCTCAACACTCAAGCCGCTGCGCAGCCAGGATATCCCCGCCAACCGACTGACTTACCTTGCCAATCAATTGCGCGAGCGAAGCTGGTTATCTATAACCCCGCAAGATATTCCAGCCAACGATATCCGCTGGCTGATGACCTCAAAAACCGCTTCTCTGCTCATCCTATCCGTCAAAACCAAGGCATCCACACCCAGTTTCATCGCCCTCGAAGAATTCGATGAAACCCGCAAGTGGCTCAATGAAGAAATCAACGTTTTGCGCGTTGCTGCCGACGCCCTCGCCAACACATTTGTGCGCGAAGACCTTCTCCAACAAGTGCAATCCACACTTGAGGAAACTGAAAATCTCTATAACACCAGCCATGAGCTTGCGCTTGCCAACGACTTCAGCGAAATGATCAGCGCGATTGCCGAAGGGCTGCACATTGCCCACATCAATCGTGGCCTCATTCTTCTCACTGAACACGATTCCCACAACAACCTCACTGGCCTTCGCACGACTGCCTCCTGGCACAATGGTTTCGGATCTCCACCGCCTGAAGATGGCAGCAACTTCTTCCTCCCGGAATACCAAAACCTGTTCTACAACCAGAATCCCATCTTTGTTGATGAAATTCACGAAACGGCCATCCCGCCAGCAACGCGCAAATTACTGGCTGAAAACCACATCCGCGCACTGGCTTCGTTGCCCCTCCAAACCACCAAACGGCAAATTGGCACCTTTGTCCTGCTTGCCCAAGACCCACACCCCTTCAGCGCCCGAGAAAAGCGTTCGCTCACCTCACTGGCTGACCAAATGGCAACCGCTGTTGAAAACCGACAACTTTTTGAACAAACCCAGGTTGCCCTCTCTGAAACAGCCTTACTTTACAAAATCAGTTCTGGCATTGCCTCAGCCCAAAACACCGGCGACCTGGTAACACTCATTGCCAAAAACGTCCTGCCACAAAACGCCGATCGCACCTCCATCATTGCCATCCAAACCACACCAGAAGGCGAACCCATTGATTTTGAAGTGGTTGGTTTCTATGACAAGCAAAGCGAATACCAGCGCATGGGGCTGCGGCTGCCAGCTTCTTCCATGCCCTTGCTCAAAACCATTGGCAACGAGCCAATCATCCTGCCCAATATAGCACTCTCCGACCTGGACCTCATCTCCAAGAAAACACTGCAACAATTTAGCATCGCCTCAGGTATCATCGTTCCACTCACCAGTTCAGGTCGCCTGGTTGGCATCATCACCGCCACGGCCCGTCAACCTGCTGAATATACAACTGAAGAAGCCAACCTGTTACAAGTAACAGGCGCCGGTATCGCCATTGCTGTTGAACGTCAACGGCTCCTGCAAGAAGCACAACGCCGCGCCCTGGAATTGCGCACCGCAGCCGAAATCGCCCGCGACACCACCAGCACCCTCTCATCCGATATCCTCCTGGCCCGTATTGTTAACCTGGTTAGTGAACGCTTCAACTTCTACCATGTTGCCATCTACTTAACCAATGAAGCCGGTAATTACGCCTTCATTCGAGAAGCCAGTGGCGAAGCAGGCCAATCCCTTAAACAAAAAGAGTTCCGGCTGGCCGTTGGCTCTCGCTCCCTGCTAGGAAGCGTTTGTGCCAATGGCATCCCGATGATTGTCAATGATGTAACCCGCGAACCACTCTTCTATGCCCAAAGCGAACTACCCGAAACCCGCTCCGAAATTGTGCTCCCGCTCAAATCTGGTTCACGCATCATCGGTGCCCTTGATATTCAGTCCAATCGCGCCAATGCCTTTAGCGAAGACGATATAGCCGTCTTCCAAATCCTCAGCGACCAGATTGCCGTTGCAATTGAAAATGCCCGCTCCTATGAACTGGCTCAAAAGGCCGTTGAGGAAATGCGCGAGGTAGATCGCGTCAAGAGTCAATTCCTTGCCAACATGAGCCACGAACTTCGCACCCCCCTTAACTCGATCATTGGCTTCTCTCGCGTCATCCTCAAAGGCATTGATGGCCCAGTCAACGACACACAAAAACAAGACCTGACTGCCATCTACAACTCTGGTCAGCACCTGCTGAGTCTGATCAACGACATTCTTGATCTTTCTAAGATTGAAGCTGGCAAAATGGAGCTGCAATTCAGCGACATCAACATCAGCGATATTGTCGTCAGCGCCCTCTCCACCGCTGTTGGCCTCACAAAAGATAAACCTGTCAAACTCAAGCAAATCATCCCACCCGATCTTCCATCCGTGCGCGCCGATTCCACCCGTGTCCGTCAAGTGCTGATCAACTTCCTCTCCAACGCCGCCAAATTTACAGAAGAAGGTGATATTACCGTCGAAGCCTCCATCACCACCAACCCGCAAACTCAGGGCCCAGAAATCATGCTCACTGTCACCGATAGCGGGCCCGGCATTGAGGAAAAAGATCGCCACAAGCTCTTTCAGCCCTTCTCACAAGTAGATGATTCGCCAACCCGCAAAACTGGCGGCTCTGGGCTAGGTCTTTCCATTTGCAAATCCTTCATCGAAATGCACAAAGGCCGCATCGGTCTATTATGGAGCGAGATTGGACGCGGCTCTTGTTTCTTCTTCACCCTGCCCTTACCCATGCCAGAGCCACAAGCCCTGCCCGAGCAAATCGCCTATACGGAAAAAATCGTCCTAGCCATTGAAGACGACCCACAAGTCATCAGCCTCTACGAACGCTACCTGAAACCACAAGGCTACCAGGTCGTGCCCGTCACCGATTCCACGCAGGCAATTGCCCGCGCCGTCGAATTACACCCCTTTGCCATCACCCTGGATGTGATGATGCCACAACGCGATGGTTGGCAAGTTCTTGCAGAATTAAAAGCCAACCCCGAAACTCGCGATATACCGATCGTCATTTGCAGCATTCTAGAAGAAGAAGAAAAAGGCTTCAGCCTTGGTGCCGCCGATTATCTCGTCAAGCCATTCCTTCAGGAAGACTTAATTAATGCCATTCACCGCCTCGACCGCACCGGGAAAATCCGCCGAATTCTAATCGTAGATGACTCGGTTGAAGATTTGCGTCTTGTGCAAAAAATCCTTGAAGAAAGCAAAAATTTCCAGGTTATGACTGCCCAAAGCGGAACAGAAGGCATGCAAAAGATGTCCACCGAAAAACCAGATGCCATCATCCTTGACCTCTTCATGCCCGATATGAACGGCTTTGCCATTTTAGAAAAAATGCGCGGCGATCCAATTTTGAGCAAGATACCCGTTATCATCCTCACCGGCGCCGACCTGACACCAGAACAACACCAACAGCTGGCAAATTTTGGCCGACAGTTGCTCACCAAAGGTCTGTTACGAGAGAATGAATTGCTTCATACGCTGGAACAAGCCCTGCAAAGCCTGCAAACGCTTTCATCCTCCGCTTCCTAAAGGATATATAGAAACATGTCCGCTCATTTTATCGCCGAATGCCTGGATTGTGGCCTCAAAGCACCCTACCTGGTAAATTCCATTCAATGCCCACGCTGCGGCAGCGCATGGCGCGAAGCCCGTTATGATACCGCAACCCTGGCACGCAGCCTGCCACTCATCCTGCCAGGCCGTCCATTCGACATCTGGCGTTACCGGGAACTATTGCCCGTGCGCAGCCCCAACCCCGACCTTTCCCTGGGAGAAGGCGGCACACCCCTCATTCATGCCATCAATTTGGGCATGATGCTTGGCTGCCCCAACATCTACATCAAAGATGAACGGCAAGGCCCAACCAACTCCTTCAAAGATCGTCAAGCATCCGTCACTATTGCCGCCCTTAAAGAAGCTGGAATTACCGAACTGGTTGTTGCATCAACCGGCAATGTCTCCATCGCTTACTCAGCCTATGCCGCCCGCGCAGGAATCAAATGCTGGGCATTCCTCACCAGCCTGGTGCCAGCAACCAAAATGCGCGAAGTCGCCCTTTATGGCACCCAGGTGATCAAAGTTACTGGATCCTATGACCAGGCCAAGCAAGTTGCCGCAGCCTTTGCAAAGCAACGTAATATCTATCTGGATATTGGCGCACGCAGCATCCCCTGCGTTGAAGGCATGAAAACCATTGCCTATGAAGTCACCGAACAAATTACCGCCCTCACTGGACCGCCCACCTCCGGACAAGAAGGCCTCCACGCCAAACCTTACACCGCTCCCGACTGGTATTTACAGTCAGTCAGCGGTGGAATGGGACCTTTGGGCGTCATCAAAGGCTTCATTGAAATGCACCAAATGGGCTGGATTGAAAACGTTCCCAAGCTGGGCGTCATTCAGGCAGAAGGCTGCTCACCCATGGTTCACGCCTGGCGGCAAAACAAAGAAGTTGCCACGCCCATCCAATCTCCTAGCACACTGATTGCCACGCTCGCCACCGGAGACCCAGGCCGAACCTATACCCTGCTGCGTCAAAAGATGCTTCAAAATTCTGGCGGTATTTTTGAAAGCGTCACGGATGAAGAAGCCTTTCGCGCCATGCATCTACTGGCAAAGATGGAAGGCGTTTCCATGGAGCCCGCTTCTGGCGTAGCTTTTGCTGGCCTCATCAAACTGGTACGCGCCGGAGTCATCAAACCCCACGAAAGAATCATTGTCAATTGCACCGGCCATACAACCCCCATCGAACGCAACATCCTGGGCGAAGGCTGGGCGCGCAACGTCGTCCTTCCCACCCAGGCAATGGAAGAAAGCCCCGAAGAAGGCCTGCTAGCTGCCCTTAGCCGCGTTGCCGTAGACCGCTTCCCTCGCATCGCCATTGTAGACGATAACGCCGATGTGCGCCGCCTGGTACGGCGCATCCTCCAATCACAAGGCAACTTTACCCTCTTTGAAGCCACCAATGGTCGTGAAGCCATTGAACTCATCCGCCGCGAACTACCCAACCTGGTCATTCTCGACTTAATGATGCCCGAAGTAGATGGATTTGGCGTACTGGATGCCCTACAAAATGACCCAATCACTGCCGAGATCCCTGTCATTGTCGTAACTGCCAAAGAGCTTACCACTGCCGAAAAACAACGTCTCAAAGGTCATATTCAAACCTTAATGCAAAAAGGAGACTTTATGAGCGACGAATTATTGGACGAGGTTCGATCTTTGCTCGGCTAAAGAAACATGCAATGAAGCAAACCAAAGGCCGTCTAAAAGGCATTAGCGCCGCACTGGCCTCTGCTGTTCTTTTGGGTGTTGTGCCTGTCTTTGGAAAACAAGCCATGCTGGTCGGCTTTGCCCCCTTAGCAGTCGTTGCCATTCGCACCAGCATTGCAGCATTGCTCCTTCTGTTGCTCATGGCCATTTTCCAACGCCCGTTCTTCTACATCTACCCGGTTGGCCTGGCAGGTTGTGTTCTGGCTGGGTTTGTAAACGGACTGGGTTCCATCCTATACTACACTGCGCTAAGCCGACTGGATGCCGGCATTGGACAACTTCTCTACTCATTTTATCCCTTATTCGTCGTCTTCTGGCTCATGCTTGACCGTCAGCCCATCAGTTTCCTCACCGCACTGCGCCTTGGCCTTTCCATCCCCGGCGTATATCTGCTACTCAGTACCTCAGCCAATAAAATAGATTTGCTCGGCGCCGGTTTTATGCTCACTGCTGCGGCACTCTATGCACTGCACCTGATCATTAATCAACGCGTTTTATTCGAAGTTCCGGCCCAAACTGTCACGCTCTATACCCTGCTTTCCATGGCTGGCACCGTCCTGATTGCCTATCTCATCTTCAGTCGGCAAATTCCACCGGCTGAGGCACCCTGGTGGCCAGTACTGGGCATGGCTGCCATCACCTTCTTTTCTCGTCTCACACTCTTCCTTGGAATCAAACACCTTGGGGGCTTGCAAACCGCTCTGCTGGGTCTTGGTGAAGTTATGATTACTGTATGGGTGGCCCATTGGTGGTTGAAAGAATCGCTCACTCCAGCACAATGGGGTGGCACAGTTCTAATTTGCATTGCTTTAATTCTGGTAGGCTTTGACCGTTACCCCCCCACAAAACGTCGCTCCACCGGCTTGCTGGCATGGCTAAATCCGCCGCAAATTCCAACCAGCGATGTCCCATGGCAATCACAACCCTAGCAACTCAGTCCAGCATCAACCCTGTTCCGCGCACACTGGTAATCCAATCGCCTCCCCCCTCAAAACGCATCAATTTCCTGCGCAAACGGCTCAGAATGGGGCGAATAATCCGCCCTGCCTCAGGCTCTGCCACCTCATACCCATGTGTGAGTCGTACCAGAAAAGCATACTGCACCAGCTTGTGACGATGTTCCAACAAGGCAGATAGCAAACGTGCTTCCATTCCGGTCAAAGAAACCACCTGCCCCAAACCGTTCAAACGCCGCTTGGCCGGGTCAAATTCCACCTCTCGCCCCAAAGCAGATTTTGCCATCAAGGGCCGCACCGCCCCCTGATGGATATACGCAACCCGATCCTCTCCTATCATTTCATCCCCAGATAACAACAGACCCAAAAGTTCAACCTGCAATACCAATTGCTGCGTAAGAATAACCCAGGCAGCTAAATCCTCCTCATAAAACGCCGCCTGCCCCTTCTGACGTGCCGCAAACATCAACCAGGTACCCTTCCCACGTACAATCGGTGATAAAATCAGCCCCGACCAACCCAACATCCGCAAATGCGTCTGTGCCATCGCGTCCTGCTCCAGATCAGTGTCGTAACGCATGGCCGGTTGTTTCATCAATCGCTCTACCCAGGCCGCATCAATGTGCGGATGCTCCTTATCGCCCAACGACTCCCCATTCAACCAGAAGCGATATGTCACCTCGTCAAAACTCTTCCATAACGCTCCAGCCACCCTTGCCTTCGCAAACTCGCGCAATAGACCGAGCCCATGTTCCAGTCTCGTCCCAGGCAATAGATTCATCAAAGCCTGCGAGGTCTCTCGCAAACGAACAAATGATGATGGTTCAGCCTGGTTCAAAGCTGCCAATTTTCTTCGAATCTCCAAATCCGTTTCGTTACTAATTCGTCATTATACGATATTAAAAAAGAACAGGGTGGCTGATGGGGGTCGAACCCACAACATCTTGATCCACAGTCAAGCGCTCTGCCATTGAGCTACAGCCACCACAAACGCCATTCATTTTATCACAGCCCCCCGTTCTGTGCAAGTTTTTAAGCATCCAAACGTTGGCGGATGAACGCAATCGCCTGCTCTTCACCTAACGTTACCTGCTCATGCGCCACTAAGTCTTTCACTGTTACGCACCCACCAGCCACCTCATCGGGGCCAAGGATCGCCACAAATCGCGCCCCAACCCGGTCTGCAAATTTAAATTGTTTTGGAAGTTTCACCACCTCCGGATACGTCATCACGCCCACCCCTGCCCGGCGCAGCCGCATGGCAAACCCACAAGCCGCCGCACTGTGACCGGCATCAAACAATGTCACCAACACCTCTGCTGGGCGCGGGCCATGGGCAGGTAACAGTCCATATTTCTTCAAAACCAGCGTAATCACCACATCGCCCATCGCAAACCCTACCCCAGCCAACGGCTCCCCGCCCACATCCGCAACCAGGTTATCATAATGTCCGCCCCCCAATACAGCCCGCGACTCTTGCACATCAAATGCCTCAAAGACCGTACCTGTGTAATACTCCAAACCCCGAATGATATTTGCGTCATAGCGAAAATATTCCCGCAACCCCATCGCATCAAGAATTGCAAATACCCGGCGCAATTCGTCCGATTGCTGCCACAAATCTCCATCCGCCAACAGTTGTTTCAGCCCATCCAACTGAGCAGCATTCAGCCCCAATTCTAGAGCGTAAGAATCCCATGCTGCCGCGCTCATCTTTTCTCGTCGGTCAATCAACTTCAAAACCGCCGGGCGCATCTCCTGCATAATTTGCAATTGCGCAAACTGTGCATCCATTAAACGCCGATTGTTGATTCGTATCACCACCTGATCAGGCTTTAACCCAACCTCACGCAAAAATTCTGCCGCCAGCCCAAGCAGTTCTGCATCTCCCTCTGGGCTATTGACACCAATCATATCCACATTCCACTGAAAAAATTCACGCGTCCTTCCGCGCTGTGGTTTCTCATAACGCCAAAAGGGCCCAAAAGACCACCAACGCAATGGAAAAATCAATTCGCTTTGACGCTGCGCTACCATCCGTGCCAACGAAGGGGTTAACTCGGGGCGCAGTGTAATCATCTCACCACCACGGTCCTGAAAACAAAACGACTGTTCGCGCACCAGCTCCTCACCCGATTTTGCAGCATACAGTTCCAGTTTCTCCAAAAACGGGCCATCATATTCTTCATAACCAAAACGCAGCGATACCCGCTCCAAGCACTTATACAACCATTGCCGGGCAGCCATTTCCTCTGGATAAAAATCGCGTGCACCTTTCAAAGAAGCAATCATCGTCTTCATAGAGATCACCTACCAGAAATAGAATTGCTCAAATTTTAGCACACTTCTCACCCCAACTCCATCCTTTTCTCACTACCCAATCGCCAAAGATAAGGTAAAATAGAGGTAACAAAATTTGCTTTTCCAGGAACGCGCATGAACGTTCAAGATATTTTAGATCTTACACAAGGCAAGCTCATCACCATCTCTGCCGACTTAACCCGCGAAGTCAAAGGCGGGTGCGGGGCTGATCTGATGAGCGATGTATTGGCTTCCATTCAGCCAGAGGCTATCTTACTCACTGGCCTGTGCAATCCACAAGTCGTCCGCACTGCCCAAATGGCCGATGTCGCTGCCATCATCCTCGTCCGTGGCAAACAACCCTTGCCTCAAACCGTTCAACTTGCCGAGGACGAAGGCATCCCACTCATCTCCTCCCCCTACGGTATGTTTGAGTTGTGCGGGCGGCTCTATGGAGCTGGCCTACGCAGCCTGGAAATGCCCGTCTCGGGCGACGAATCCTGTTCGTGCAACGACTGACCAGAGCCGCCACATGGTTACTGCTGAGCCACGAAAAAACCGCATCATCTCCGATCAACAAGCCGAAAATATTACCCGCGTTGAAGAACTAGCCTATGAAATCAAGGTTGAGGAAGTCATGTCTCGCGACTCGATCACCTTCCCGGCCAGTGACGCAATGCGAACCGCCCTGAATATCTTCCGTGAGCTGCACATTTCCGGCGCACCAGTCATGGATGACGGGCAAATGGTTGGCATCCTCAGCATTGAAGACCTGATTCGCTGTATGGCCGATTACGATCTGGATTCACCCATCAGCAAATACATGACTACCAACGTCATCAGCATCACCCATGCTGAGCCTGTGGTTGAAGCACTGAAATTTTTCGTCAACACCCGCCATGGACGATTACCCGTTCTCAATGAATCTGGGCAATTGGTCGGCATTCTCACCAAGGGCGATATCACCCGCGGCCTCTTGCGCGCCCTGCAGCGTGAGCGTCAGGAAGAAGAATTACGCCGTTACCGGGCCAGTCACCTGTTCGACGACATCGAATCCGACCGCACCAGTCTCATCCTGCGCTACAACATCAAAGCCCGCGATTTCACCCACGGCGGCGCAGCCTCAAGCAACATCAAACGCGCCCTCATGCGTCTCGGCGCCAGCGCACAAATTGCCCGGCGTTGCGGCATCGCTATCTACGAAGCCGAAATCAACCTCATCATTCACACTACC
Source organism: uncultured Anaerolinea sp. (assembly GCA_964453115.1). Lineage (GTDB taxonomy): Bacteria > Chloroflexota > Anaerolineae > Anaerolineales > Anaerolineaceae > JAIWNK01. The sequence continues at coordinate 77,224 of CAYVRT010000015.1, forward strand.
GATGGCGGTGTACTGCGCGTTGAAATTGAACCGCACCAAATCTCCATTGAGGCATACGACTACGGCCCCGGCATCAAAGACGTCAACCTTGCCATGCAACCCGGCTATTCCACCGCCAGTGAAGAGGTGCGTGAAATGGGCTTTGGCGCCGGCATGGGGCTGGTCAACATTGCACGCTGTACAGATTACATGAATCTTGAATCAATCTATGGTAAAGGAACCCGCCTAAAAATGAAAATTCTTCTCAACCAGGAAGAAAAAGTCGGCGAACGCCCCACCCAACCCAAGGAACCAAACGCATGAATATTCAACAGGTAATTGATCAACTCCAACTCACCATCCTCACCACGCCACAAGACTTTCAACACATTGAACCAACCGCAGGATACACCTCAGACCTGCTAAGCTGCGTCATGGCAGGCGCACAACATGGCAGCATTTGGGTCACACTACAAGCACATGGCAACATTGTTGCCGTTGCTTCGTTACTCGAAATCACGGCCATCATCATCACGGAAGGCGCCATGCCGGATGAAGCCACCATCAACAAAGCCAACGAACAAGGCATCACGCTGCTCTCCACCCCCGACTCATCCTTCCAGGTGATCGGAAAATTATGGGAAATGGGTCTGCAATCCTGACCCTTCCTCAATCAGCCTTGAAAACCCTGCGCGCCGAACTACACGTTCACACCGTCCTTTCTCCCTGTGCCGAAATCGAGATGCTCCCGCCGCTCATCGTTCAAGCCGCTCTCGACCAGGAAATTCACTGGATTGCAATCACCGATCACAACGCCACTGCCAATATTGCTGCCGTCCAAAAAGCCGCTGCCGGTACCCCCCTCACCGTGACCCCCGGCATGGAATTACAAACTCGCGAAGAAGTCCACAGCCTGTGCCTGTTCGACACACTTGAACAGGTTAAGAACTTTCAAAACTGGGTCAATGCACACCTGCCAGACCTGGAAAATCAACCCGATTATTTCGGTGAACAGCTCATTGTAGATGAAGCCGGTGATTTTCTCGAGCGCGAACCACGTCTTCTTCTCACCTCAGCAAACATCTCGATCGAAGAAGCCTGCAAAAAAGTCCACGAATTAAACGGAGCCTTCATCCCCGCCCACGTCAATCGTCAGGCCTTTGGCCTGATTGCAAACCTTGGCCTCGTGCCAGCTGCACTCTGCATCGAAGCCCTCGAAATTTCCCGCCATCTCAAACCCGCACAAGCCCTGCAACAATTCCCGCAAATCAAAGGCTACCCCATCATCCAAAACGGTGATGTTCACCGACTGGAAGAATTCATTGGCGTCAATCAACTCACCGTTGCTGCCCCCACCATTTCTGAACTGCAGCTGGCTCTCCAGCAGCAAGAAGGACGCAGCCACCGCATCCTCTCGCGCACAACCTGAGATGAAGTCCCATCTGTTGACAACTCGCCCAACGAATGATGACATTTGATAATTGACCATTTTTGGCACCACCGTTAAACTCATTTGGATTAACACGCAAAAATAGAACCTTTTTGATTAACTACAAATCTCTATGGAGAGTTTTATGCTGAAAACAAACGAACGTCCTATCTCAACCAATGACCCACTCGCCAATCCAGAACAGAAAATAATCATTGATCAAATTCTGGAAACCAACAAGCACACCCCTGGCGCAACGATGGTCATCCTGAATGAATTGCAATCCCGAATTGGCTTTGTATCCGAGGCCATGCAACAATACGTTGCAGATCAACTACACGTCCCCGTCAGCCGTGTTCACGGTGTCATCTCGTTCTACTCATTTTTCACCACCACGCCGCGGGGTCGTCACACCATCAAGTTCTGTATGGGCACCGCTTGCTATGTTGGCGGTATGCCGCAACTGATCGAAAAGGCCAAACAAGTCCTTGGAATCGAACCCGGCCAAACCACTCCTGACGGCAATATCACGCTTGAAGTGTGCCGTTGCGTTGGCGCTTGCAGTCAGGCGCCCGTCCTGGTCTTTGATGAAATCATCGCTGGACGCGTGCGTCCCAACAAACTTCCACAACTGATCCGCCCCCTGCAAGAAGACGGAAAAGCCAAAGAATAAAGAGGTTCTGTGCGCGAACTTTCCCTCCATCTCCTGGATGTTGCAGAAAACAGCGTCAATGCCAAAGCCAAGAAGGTTACAATTCTTGTCTTGGAAGACCTGCGCAGCGATCGTTTGTACCTTTCGATCGAGGATGATGGAGTGGGAATGAGCGAAGAAATGGTTGCCCGAGTCACCGATCCATTTGTCACAACCCGCACCACCCGAAAAGTAGGCCTGGGCCTGCCATTGCTCAAAGGCGCCGCCGAAGCCTGCAATGGATACTTGCGCGTACAATCCACCCTGGGCATCGGCACCAAGGTTGAAATTCAGTTTCAACGCAGCCACATTGATCGAATGCCGCTCGGTGATCTGCCCGCAACCATTCTCAGCCTTGCCATTGGCTTCCCATCCATTCACTGGGTCATCTGCTATCAGGTCAATGACGATACATTCCTCTTTGATAGCGACCCCATTCAACGAGAACTGGAAGGCATCCCGCTCAGCGACCCAACAGTACTCACCTTCCTACAAGAGTATATTGAAACCGGCGTTTCTCAATTGAAACCAGCCGACTCTTTCTAGAAAACGCAACCTCTCATACCCATAAGGAGATTAAACTATGCCCGCAATCAAAAGTTTGGAAGATTTGAAGCGCATTCGCGAAGAAGCACTGCAAAAGCGCGAACTGAAACAAACCTCCGGTCAGGCCCAGGTCATCGTTGGCATGGGCACCTGTGGCATTGCCGCTGGCGCACGCGAAACGATGAAGGCCATCCTTGATACCATTCAGGAAGAAAACCTGAGCGGCATCATCGTCACCCAAACCGGCTGCATTGGCCTCTGCGAACGAGAACCCATCGTTCAAGTGATTGTTGGTGAACAGCCCAAAATTACCTATGGCAAAGTTACCGCTGCGGTTGCCCGTCGCATCCTTAAGCAACATGTCGTTGGCGGTCAGGTCGTTGAAGAAAACGTTATCCCGCTCCAATCGTAAACTCACGGCCTTGTCAGCCGATTAAAAAAAACAGGATATCCAAATGAAGTATTATCGTACACACGTTTTGGTCTGCACCGATCCCGAGTGCCGCAAAAAAGGCGCTTATGAGGTGATGGATGCTTTGCAAGACGAGCTTGTTGCACAGGGATTGATTGACGAAGTCCAGGTTCTTGAAACTCCACGCATTGGCGATTGCGACCAAGGCCCCGAACTGCTTGTCTACCCAGATAGCATTCACTACGCAAACCTGACCCCGGATGACATTCCCTACATCGTCGAAGAGCACCTTCTTAAAGGACGGATTGCACAAAAATTTGTCGTCCAGGACACTGCTGTAGCAGACGAAGAACTACGCGCCCCCACCCCCAAAGAAGTTCGCGTTGTCCTGCGCAATTGCGGCAGCATTGACCCTGAGAATATCGAAGATTATATCGCCGAAGAAGGCTACATGGCGCTCGCCAAGGTCATCACCACAATGACCCCTGAACAGGTCATTGATGAAGTAGGGCGCTCCGGGTTACGCGGACGCGGTGGCGCGGGCTTCCCTGCCGCCCGCAAATGGCAGCTCTGCCGTCAGGTAGCCGACAACCCCAAATACATCATCTGCAATGCCGATGAAGGTGACCCAGGCGCATTCATGAACCGGCGCGTCCTCGAAGGCGACCCGCACTCGGTTGTTGAAGGCATGATCATTGCCGCCTATGCCATTGGCGCTAGCCAGGGCTACATCTATTGTCGCGCCGAATATCCCATTGCTGTCCGCACTCTTCGAATCGCCATTCAGCAAGCGCGCGAAATGGGTTTCTTGGGAAAGAACATCTTCGGCACCGATTTCTCGTTCGACCTTGAAGTGCGCGTAGGTGCTGGTGCCTTCGTCTGCGGCGAAGAAACCGCCCTCATCGCCTCCATTGAAGGACGCCGCGGCGAACCCCGCCCCCGCCCACCCTTCCCAGCCCAAAAAGGCGTTTGGGGCAAACCCACCAGCAACAACAACGTCGAAACCTACGCGAACGTCCCACAGATCATTCTCAAAGGCGCCGAATGGTTTGCAAGCATGGGTACCGAGAAAAGCAAAGGCACCAAGACCTTTGCCCTGGCCGGTGATCTCAAGCGCACTGGTTTGGTAGAAGTTCCGCTCGGAATTACCTTGCGCGAAATTGTTTACGAAGTTGGCGGTGGCATCAAAGATGATAAAGGTTTCAAAGCCATCCAAACCGGTGGCCCAATGGGCGGGTGTCTGCCCGCCGAATATCTGGACATGCCCGTAGATTACGAATCGCTGGCAGCTGCCGGCTCGATGATGGGCTCTGGCGGTATGGTCGTGATGGATGACGAAACCTGCATGGTAGATATTGCCCGCTTCTTCATGGAATTTACCCAGGATGAAAGCTGTGGCAAATGCACGCCCTGCCGCGTAGGCACTCGTCGCATCCTCGAAATTCTGGAGCGAATTTGCAATGGCGAAGGACGAGATGGCGATATTGAGTTGCTCGAACAACTCAGTCAGGAAATCCGTACCAATAGCCTGTGCGGCCTGGGTCAAGGCGCCCCAAACCCGGTCGTCAGCACACTCAAACATTTCCGCCACGAATACGAAGCACACATTTATGAACATCGCTGCCCAGCCAAAGTCTGCAAGGCTCTGATTCGCTACGAAATTTTGCCCGAATTCTGCACCGGCTGCACCGTTTGCGCTCGCAACTGCCCCGTCAACGCCATCACTGGCGAACGCCGACAGATACACCACATTGACCCCGACACCTGCGTCCGCTGTGGCATCTGCATGCAAGTTTGCAACTTTAACGCCATCATCATCCGCTAAAACGATGAGAGAGAGTCACCCTGCGGCCTCTCTCTCATCCCTTTGATTTTAGAACAAGGAGATGTGTATGACCGCTGTCAGTCAAGAAGAGCAAGCCATTCTCGCAACCGTTCAAACTGCCGTGCAAGAACATGGCGCCTCGCTTGAGGAACTAATCCCCATCCTCAACGATGTCAACCGTCGCCTAGGCTACCTGCCCGCTGTTGCATTAAGTGAAATTAGCCGCCTTCTGCATGTGCCAAAGAGTCAGCTTTTTGCTGTCTCCAGCTTCTATAGCATGTTATCTACTCGACCACGTGGTCGCCACATCATCCAATTCTGCGAAAGCGCCCCCTGCCATGTTGTTGGCGGACGCCAGGTTTGGGAAACACTGTGTGCCAATTTGCAGCTAAGCGCCAACGAAACCAGCCCCGATGGAAAATGGACTCTTGCAACCACCAGTTGCCTGGGGCTGTGCAGTGTGGGCCCCGTCATCATCATTGATGATGATGTATACGGCAATGTCCGCCCCGAACAAATCCCAGACATCCTGGCACGCTACAGCTAAAGGAGACACCCTCATGAAAACTGTTCGCTCAATGGTTTTGGTTTCAAGTGACCCGCTCAGCATCGAGCGCGGAGCCCAACAAGTTTTCGAGAGTCTCGAACGCGAGATCCGTTCTTTTGGTTTGCAAGATGAAGTTTCAATCAAAATGGTTGGAGATATTGGGCGGCACGACGCTGTCCCAATGGTCATCATCTACCCAGAAGCCATCCTCTATGGCCCCCTCAAGCCCGAAGACGCCCATCATCTGGTTGAAGAACACCTCTATAAAGGGCGCATCGCCCAGGAACTGCTTGCCCCCGTCCGTGAACTCAGTGGCAAGCTGGCCTGGCTTTCAGCCCGTCGCGGCACCCTGCCCGCCGAAAAACGCATCATCCTGGAACGCGCTGGCGTCATTGACCCCGAAAACATCGAGGAATACATCATTCACGAAGGCTACGCAGCCCTTGGCAAAGCACTGACTGAGTTAAAACCCGGCGAGGTAATTGACCTGATCAAAAAATCGGGCCTGCGTGGGCGCGGCGGTGCTGGCTTCCCCACCGGCACCAAATGGGGCTTTGTTGCGGGCACCCCCGGCGAGAAGAAATACGTCATCTGCAATGCCGATGAAAGCGAGCCAGGCACCTTCAAAGATCGCATCATCATCGAGGGTGACCCCTATAGCCTGATTGAAGCGATGACCATTGCTGCTTACGCTGTTGGTGCCAGCGAGGGCTACATCTACGTTCGCGGCGAATACACCCTGGCTCAGGAACGCCTGCACCGTGCCATCCTCAACGCTCGCGAGATGGGCTTCCTCGGCAAAAACATCTTCGATACCAATTTTTCCTTTGATATTCACATCCACAGCGGCGCAGGGGCCTATATTTGCGGCGAAGAAACCGCCCTGATTGAATCGATTGAAGGAAAACCAGGGCAACCGCGTTCCCGCCCACCCTTCCCCACCACACATGGCCTATGGGGAAAACCCACTCTGGTCAACAATGTCGAAACCCTGGTTAACGTTCCGCCCATTGTGCGCAATGGCGCCGAGTGGTATCGCAGCCTTGGCACGCCCTCCAGCCCCGGCACCAAAGTCTACACCATCATGGGCAATGTCAATAAAACCGGAGTGATTGAAGTTCCCATGGGAATCACGCTGCGCGAAGTGATCGCCATCTATGCCGAAGGCATGAAACCCGGCTCAACCTTCAAGCTAGCCCAAACCGGTGGCTCAAGCGGCTCTGTCATCCCCGCCAGCCTACAAGACACCCCCATGGACTTTGATGCTTACAACAAAGCGGGCGTATCGCTTGGTTCAGGCGCCCTCCTGATTTGTGATGAAGAAACCTGTGTGGTAGACCTTGCCAAAGTGTTGCTCAATTTCTTCCGCAAGGAAAGTTGCGGAAAATGCAGCCCATGCCGGATTGGCACACAACGCAGCTACGAAATCCTGGATGCCATCTCGCACGGTGAAGGCAAGCTCGAAGACCTCGACACCCTGTTGCACCTGGCAGATAACATGTTCGCCATCTCCAACTGCGGTCTGGGACAAACTGCCGGTACCCCCATCCGCGACATCCTCAAATATTTCCGCGCCGAAGTCGAAGCCCACATCCGCCTGCACGTTTGCCCGGTGGGCGTTTGCAAAATGCACGTCCACGTTCAATAAACCCAAATCAAAAGGAGAAGTTTCGTTATGTCCGCTGAATTCAACATTGATGCACTGCTGCCCGCCGATATGGCCTCGAAAGCCGAAGCAATCGGCATCAAGAAAGCCAATATGCCATTTTGGAACATGTTTGTCCTTTCTATCCTGGCTGGCGCCTTCATTGGTTTGGGTGCCATCTTCGCCACCACCGTCAGCGCAGGCAGCATTTCCATCAAAGATGCTGCTGGAGCAGCCGCCTACGCCACCGCACTGCCCTACGGCGTCATTCGCCTGCTCACCGGCCTGGTCTTCACGCTTGGCCTAATCCTGGTCGTTGTTGGCGGGGCCGAGTTGTTCACCGGCAACAACCTGATCCTGATGGCATTCATGGATGGGAAAGTCACCTTTGGACAGTTAATGCGAAACTGGGGTATTGTCTATTTTGGCAATTTCGTCGGCTCCATTGCCACTGCCGCAATCATGTTCTTCACCAAACAATATGCCTTTGGCGGCGGCTCCATCGGTCTCAATGCGCTCAATATTGGCGAAGCCAAAAGCAATTTAGGGTTTGTTCAGGCCATCGCCCTGGGCATCATGTGTAATGCACTGGTCTGCCTGGCTGTTTGGCTTTGCTATTCAGCTCGCAGCACAACCGATAAAATCCTTGCCATCATCCCCCCCATCTCGGCCTTCGTTGCTGCCGGGTTTGAACACAGCATCGCCAACATGTATTTCATCCCCATCGCCCTATTCATCAAGACCTGGGGAGACCCCAAATTCTTTGAAACCATCGGCAAAACTGCCGAAAACTTCCCCCACCTCACCTGGGGCAATTTCTTCATCAACAACCTCCTGCCCGTAACCATTGGCAACATCATTGGTGGTGCGGTCATGGTTGGTTTGGTTTACTGGTTCGTCTATCTGCGTGGCAAAAAAGCCAAATAAAGGATCAAAATATGCCCAAAATTACTATTAATGGTCAAATCATTGAAGTAGAACCAGGGAAGACAGTCCTCGAGGCAGCACAGCAAGCTGGCATCACCATTCCAACCCTGTGCTATCACAAAGACCTATCTCCTTATGGCGGCTGTCGCCTGTGCATGGTGGAAGTTCAAGGCGCACGTTTGCCAATGGCCTCCTGCACCCTCCCCGCTTCAGACGGGATGGTTGTTGAAACCGAAACCCCTAAGCTAGCCGAATCACGCCGCACCGTGCTGGAACTGCTCCTCTCTGCCTACTACGATGCCGGTTATGCAGTTGAAGATGGCCGCCCCAATGAGCTGATCCACTGGGCGCAATTTTACAATGTGGATATCGAAAAGGTTTCTGCTCAAGAACCGCGCTACGAAATTAACAGCGATGCCAATCCCTTTGTCTGGGTAGACATGAACAAATGCATCCTGTGTGGGCGCTGCGTGCGCGCCTGCGCCGAAGTGCAGGGCCGCTTTGTCTGGGGCTTTAGCGAACGCGGCTACGACTCGAAAGTTGTTGCCGGCCTCGACGAACCCATGCTCCAGGCACGCTGCGAATCCTGCGGTGCTTGCGTAGCCTACTGTCCAACCGGCGCGCTGGATAACAAACTCTCTGTTGGCGCTGGCAAGGCCGATGAAGTCGTCAATTCCATTTGCCCCTACTGCGGCGTTGGTTGCACGGTAGATCTCAATGTGCGCGATGGAAAAATCATCCGCGTCACATCCAGCCCAGAAGGTGCCGTCAATGGCATGCGTCTGTGCGTCAAAGGGCGCTATGGCTATGACTATGTTCATCACCCAGAACGCCTCACCCGCCCAATGGTGCGCCAATACCTACTCGATGGCAGCCAACGCCCGGCGCATGACCGCGGCCCATGGGTCGAAGTGGATTGGGAAACAGCCCTTACAATCGTTGCCCGCAAAATTGCCACCCTGAGCGACACATTTGGGCCCGATAGCATTGGCGTGTTGACTTCTGCAAAATGCACCAATGAAGAAAACTACCTGATGAATAAGTTTGCCCGCCAGGTGGTCGGGACAAACAACATAGATCACTGCGCCCGGCTCTGACACTCCAGCACTGTGGCCGGTCTGGCCACTTCCTTCGGCTCTGGCGCAATGACGAATCCCATGGTGGATATCGCCCAAAATTCACAATGCATCTTCATCATCGGTTCAAACACCACCGAGCAACACCCTGTCTTTGGCACGCGCATCCGGCAAGCCGTTTTGCGTCGCGGCGTCAAGCTCATTGTTGCCGACCCGCGCAAAATTGATATCACCGAATTCGCCACCCTTCACCTCCCCCTCAAACCTGGCACCGACATTGCCCTGCTCAACGGTCTAATGTACATCATTCTGGAAAAGGGCTACGAAGACCAGGAATTCATTGCCAACCGCACCGAGAATTTTGAGGAATTTAAAGCCAATGTCCTGCAATATACGCCCGACCTGGTATCAGAAATCACCGGCATCCCGGTCGAAAAGCTGTACCAGGCCGCCGAAATCCTCGGCACCACCAAACCCGGCGCCATCTTGTGGGCCATGGGCATCACCCAACACATTGTTGGTGTGCAGAATGTGCGCACCTGCGCCAATTTGCAAATGTTGCTCGGCAACATCGGCGTTCCTGGCGGCGGTGTCAACCCACTGCGTGGGCAAAACAACGTTCAAGGCGCATGCGACATGGGTGGGCTGCCCAACGTCTATCCTGGCTACCAACAAGTCGTCAATGAAGAAGTCCGGCTCAAGTTCGAACAGGCCTGGGGCGCGGCACTCTCTCCCAAAGTGGGGCTAACCGTCACCGAAATGATGCCGGCTGCTGGCGAAGGCAAGATCAAAGCCCTCTACATCCTGGGCGAAAACCCAGTTATGACCGATCCTGACACCAACCACATCCGTCATTGCCTCAACACGCTCGACTTTATGGTGTTGCAGGAAATCTTCCCCTCCGAAACGGCTCCCTATGCCGACGTGTTATTGCCCGGCATCACCTTTGCTGAAAAGAATGGCACCTTCACCAACACAGAACGCCGTGTGCAGTATAGCAACCAGGCAATTCAACCCCTTGGAGATGCACGCTCCGATTGGTGGATCACGAGTGAAATTGCCCGACGAGTCATCACTCTTGGCCAACGCAACGTAGATGCCAGCGCCCCTTGGGCAACATGGCAATACGAAAACAGCCAACAAATCATGGCCGAAATTTCTGCGCTCACCCCCAGCTATGCCGGCATCACCCATCAACGCCTGCAACAAGGCGAACAATTGCATTGGCCGGTCAAGAATACCGAGCATACTGGCACCCCCATTCTGCATGTTGGACAGTTCACGCGCGGCAAAGGCCTCTTTGCAGTTACCCAACACATCCCACCTGCTGAATTGCCCGACACCGAATATCCCATGCTGCTTAGCACCGGGCGCGTCCTCTATCACTGGCATGGTGGTGAAATGAGCCGCCGCGCCAAAGGTCTGATGGAAGTCTACAGCCAATCGTTGATTGAGGTCAACCCCGAAGATGCACAAACACTCGGCCTCAATGGCAACCGTCGGGTGCGCGTTACATCCCGTCGCGGCGTCATTGAAGCAGAAGCCTGGGTCACCGATCGCGTTCCGCGCGGAATGGTGTATGCAAACTTCCACTTCCCCGAAGTCCCCGCAAACACACTCACCATCGCAGCCCTGGATCCAATCAGCAAGATCCCCGAATACAAGGTTTGCGCTGTCAAAGTCGAGCTGATTAAAATCTAAACCGGCAAGTCGGCTCCTGCTGCTATTTGCCAATCCTCGCTCAACGAACTGGCGAGGATTGGCTGTTTGTATGATAACGATATGCTTTTTGTCATCTATACCTAACCGTCTTTCATCCTATACTTTAAAAGTCTAGTTTTCTCAAAAATCCAGGCTTGTTGTATAATTCAATCATACAAATCAAATTGGAGAGTCTATGATACAACTAACCATTGATGGGCAAATCATTCAGGTAGAAGAGGGCAGCACTGTCTTACAAGCTGCCCGCGCCGCAAATATTCACATTCCCACTCTGTGTGACCACCCCGAACTCACCCCCTATGGTGGCTGTCGTCTCTGCCTCGTCGAAGTGGATGGCTTCCGTACACCGCAAGCCTCCTGCACCCTGCCAGCATCCAGCAACATGGTTGTCCACACCAACACAACCAAATTACAAGAAGCCCGCAAATTCATCCTTACCCTCATCTTTAGCGAACGCAATCACTTCTGCCCATTCTGCCAGGTCAGCGGCGGTGATTGCGAGCTACAAAACGCCGCCTACGATGAAGGCATGGCAAATTGGCCCATCTCACCCACCTACAACCCCTACCCAGTAGATGCATCACACCCCTACTTTATTCTCGATAACAACCGCTGCATCCTTTGCCGTCGCTGTGTGCGGGCCTGTAGTGACCTGGTTGGCAATCACACCCTTGGCATGGAAGAACGCGGCGCACGCACAATGGTAATCGCCGATTTTGGTTTACCGCTTGGCTCCAGCACCTGCATCTCCTGTGGCGCTTGTGTACAGGTCTGCCCCACTGGTGCCCTGATTGATCGCTGGAGTGCCTATCGCGGCCACGTCCACGAAAGCGACGTAACCGAAACAATTTGCATTGGGTGTAGCATGGGTTGCGGCATCCATGTCCGCACTCGTGACAATCAACTCTTACGCATTGACGGCAACTGGCAAACGGAAACCAACGAAGGCCTGCTATGCGAAACGGGTCGCTTCCAGCCCATGGTTGAAAATCGGCAGCGCATCACCACTCCAATGATTCGCAAACACGATCAACTCACACCCGTCACCTGGGAAGAAGCCCTGCAAGAAATTGCCCGCCTGTTCAATGCTGCCCCCGGTGGCATTGCTGCCCTGGCCTCCACACGCCTACCTGCCGAAGCATTGTATGCTTTCCAGCAAATCTTTTCCGAAAAACTGCACAGCGAACTGGTCACCAGCACAGAGGAAGGCAAAACTACAGCACATGCCGCTGCTCTGGCCCGCCAAACTGCGACTCCCTTTGAAGCACGTCTCGATGCTCTCAAACAGGCCGATTGCGTCCTG
>CAYVRT010000016.1:0-86906 GCA_964453115.1 uncultured Anaerolinea sp.
TGGAACTACTGCAACGTCCTGCGGGATGACGGCATGTCTTACGGCGACTACGTTGAGCAGTTGACCTACCTGCTGTTCCTCAAAATGGATGACGAAAACGTGCAGGCGCTGGGCAAGGCCAGCGCCATCCCCGCTGAGTGCAACTGGGCCAGTTTGCGCCGGCGGTCGGGCGATGAACTGGAAGCGCATTACCGGCACATCCTGACCAGTCTTGGGCTAGGCTCGGGGCTCATCCCGGTCATCTTCCGCAAGGCGCAGAACCGCATTCAGGACCCGGCCAAATTGGAGCGCCTGATCGAACTGATTGACGGCGAAACCTGGATTGGACTGGATATTGATGTGAAGGGCGAGATTTACGAGGGCCTGCTGGAAAAGAACGCCCAGGATACCAAATCGGGGGCGGGGCAATACTTCACCCCGCGGCCGCTCATCCGTGCGATTGTGGAGGTGATGCGCCCGGCGCCGGGGCAGACCATTTGCGATCCGGCCTGTGGCACGGGCGGCTTCCTTCTGGCGGCGCACGATTACACCGCCAGAAATCACCCCCTGGACCAGGACCAGTGGCAGCACCTGAACCACGAAGCCCTGCACGGCTGGGAGATTGTGGATAACACCGCCCGCCTGTGCGTGATGAACCTGTACCTGCGCGGCATTGGCGCCAACGGCGGCTCTTCGCCCATCCATGTGGCCGACAGCCTGGCGGCGCATCCGGGGCAGTACTTTGACCTGGTGTTGACCAACCCGCCGTTTGGCAAAAAGAGCAGCATCACGTTTGTGACCGACACCGGTGAGACCCGGCGCGAGGCCCAGAACATTGTGCGGGATGACTTCTGGGTCTCAACCAGCAACAAGCAGCTCAACTTTGTGCAGCATGTGCGCAGCATCCTGGAGCAGCACGGGCGGGCGGCCGTGGTGGTGCCCGATAACGTCCTGTTTGAGGGGGGCGCGGGCGAAACCCTGCGCCGGCGCCTGCTGAACGAGTGCGATGTTCACACCCTGCTGCGGCTGCCCACGGGCATCTTCTACGCCCAGGGCGTCAAAGCCAATGTGATCTTCTTCGACCGCAAGCCGGCCAGCGAAACGCCCTGGACACGGCAGCTCTGGATTTACGACCTGCGCACCAATCAGAACTTCACGCTCAAGACCAACACGCTTGACCGGGCCGACCTGGACGAGTTTGTGACCTGCTACAACCCGGCCAACCGGCACGACCGTCAGCCTACCTGGTCGGAGGACAATCCACAGGGGCGCTGGCGCTCTTACAGCTATGAAGAACTGGCCGCACGCGACAAGGCCAACCTGGACATTTTCTGGCTGCGGGATGAATCGATTGAAGACTCGGCCAATCTGCCGGATCCGGATACGCTGGCGCGCGAAATTGTGCAGGAGCTGGAGGCTGCGCTGGAGCAATTTCGCGGCGTGAGCGGCGAACTGGAAGGCTAGCTGCCGCTCATTGGCGCACTTCGGCGCTCATGGCATCCAATTGCTGCAACAGGGCGGGGATTTTCGGCACGCCGCTATACGGCTGCCGCAATTGCCAGGCCGCATCTTCCAGCACGTGCTGAACGATGCGCCAGGAGGGCAAGCTGGGGACGGGGCGGACGGTTTGCGGGCTGCCCTGCAAGACGGCCCAGGCAGGTTGTGCGCTGCGCGTTGCGTTGAGCGCATCCCATGCGCTGCGGCTGGGCGGCAGCCAATCGGCGGCCTGTGCCAGGCGGGTCTGCTGCGGCGCTTCGCTCATCCAGCGCAAAAAAGCCCAGGCTGCCAGCTGCCGGGCCGGTTGGCTGGCAAACAGGGCATAGGATTCGCCATACGTCAGCAACAGGGTGCTCTGTTGCTGGGTGGGGAAGGGCAGCACAACCCACGCATCCGGGTTGGCGGTACGCGTCATCAGGCGCGTTTGCAGGCTCAGGTCGCCCAACTCGCCGCTGATTAAAATCGCCTGCCGGTTGGCAAAGGCCTGCTGTGCGGTGATGCTGTGCGTCGTCCAGGCGCAGTTTTCATCCAGCAGGGTGCGCCAGAATTCAAGCGCTGTCTGGGCCGGCTGCGCCTCAAACTGATAGGGCTGATTTTCATCCCCCGGCATGCCCTGCCAATCGAAGGCCCACAACCAGGCAAGCAAGGTGTGCGCATCGCCATCCAGCACCCAGCCGCCAAAGCCATCGTTTTGCGGGTCGGAATCGAGGCGCAGCGAGCGCGCCGAGGCACAGGCAATGTTGCGGAATTCCTTGGGGCTGCGCGGCGGGTTGGGGAAGCCAAGCGCGGCGCCCCAGGTCTGGTTATAGTACAGGACGCGCGCCCGGCGCGGCGCCGGTATGCCCCATTGCCCGGTTGCGGTCGCCGTCTCCTGCCAGAAGGGTGGGGTAAAATCATCCAGCTGTGCGGCGCTGAGGCCCCATTCCGCATCCGGCAGGTAGGTGTTGAGGTTGACGATCGGCATTCCGGCCGCCTGCCAGCGGTAGAGCAAACTGGGGGAAGCAGCAACAACATCGGCCACCGCGCCGGCATCCAGCGCATCGCCGAGCGCTGCGCTGCTGCCCGGCTGTTGCACCTCAACGGTGATGCCCCAGGGGTTGGTGGTGTTGAATTCCGCCGCCAGGCTGCGCGCCTGTTCAGCGGCGGCACCGCTCCAGGGATGCCAGAACTGCACCACCTGGCCGCGCAATTCCTGGGCGGGTCTCAGCCAGGCAGCCGGGGTTGCGGTGACGACCTGCGGGGTTTGGATGGCAGGCGCGGTGGGCGAGGGCGGCAAGGTTGGGCCAGGCTGCAAGGCAGTCGGCGTGGGGGTGGGGCTGTTCGGCAACAAGGGCTGTGGCAGGCAGGCACTCAGGCCCAGCACCAACAGAAGCAAGGCGGAAATCAATCGAAATCGGTCGGCCATTCGGGGTGTCGTCCATGTTCAAACAGGCGCTGCAAGACAACCGGGTTGGTGCGTGACAGCGAAAGCGGGGGAATGGCATCTTCGGCGAAGAATTGAGCGCCATCCGTCTCGATGCTGTTTGCCGCCTCACCGCCCAGCAGAGCGCAGCGGAAGATGAGCTTGTAGGTGTGGAAAAAGCTCGGCGGATAGCCATGCTGCATTTTGTCTTGCAGGGCAAGCAGTTTTTCGGCCCGCACGCGGTAGCCCGATTCTTCCCAGACTTCGCGTTCGACGGCCCGACCCGGCGGCTCGCCCAGGTCAACCCAGCCACCGGGCAGCGTCCAGCCGCCATCAGAATGCTCCTTGACCAGCAAAATCTTGCCCTCCTGGAAGACAACCGCGCGCACATCCAGTTTGGGGGTAGCATAGCCGCTTTGTGCATCCAACACCTCCTGAATTGCTGACTGCGGGATTTGCGTCCCGGCAGCCAGCAATTCGGCGGCGATGGTTTGAATCTGATGATAGCGTTCCACATCAAACGGGTTTTCGGTGTAGGTCAGGCCCGCCTGCGCAATCGAGTGCAGGCGGCGCGCCCAGCCCAACCAGTCGGAGATAGGAATGCTCATCTTCAGCTGCGCAGGGTGGCGCCCAGTTCTTGTTCCAGACGGCGGATGATGCGTTGGCGGATTTTGGCCGCTTCGTTGTCGGTCAGGGTATCATCCGAGGATTGATAGGTGAGGCTGTAGGCCAGGCTCTTCTTGCCGGCGCCCAGTTGTTCGCTGCGGAAGACATCGAACAGGCGCACCTCGGCCAGCAGGTTGCCACCCGCCTGACGGATGACCGCCTCAAGGCGTTCGGCGGGCAGGTCTTCTGCCACGACAACGGCCAGGTCTTCCAGCACGGGCGGGTAGAGCGGCAGCGCTCGGGTCTGTCGGCGGGCGCCGGTCTTCGTCAGCAGCGCAGCCAGGTTCAGTTCGGCAACAAACACCGTTCCACCGGGCAGGTCAAAGCGGGCCTGCGTTTCGGGGTGCAAAGCGCCCATCACGCCCAGGCAAACCTCATCCGCCCATAGCTCGGCACATTGTCCGGGGTGATAGCCGGGCCGCTCCGCAGCCCCAGCATCGAAGCGCACCGTCAGGTGCAGCGCCTCGAACAGGCCTTCCAGCACGCCCTTCAGGTCGTAAAAATCCATCCGTTCAGCGGATGCGTTCCAGGTCGGCGGCTGACGCAGCCCGGTGATTGCCAGGGCAAGCATGGATGGCTCTTGCGGCAGTTGTTGGCCTTCCACCGGCCAGAAGACCGGGCCGATTTCAAACAAGGCGCAGCGCACTTGCAGGCGAATGTTCTTTTCCAGCGCCTCAAGGACGGAGCCAAGCAGGCTGCGGCGCAGCACGCTGCGCTCCGGCGTGAGCGGGTTCTTGAGCTGGACATAGGCAGAGGGCGGCAGTTCACCGAGCAGGCGGGCCTCGCGCTCAATCGAGGTCAGGCGGTAACTGACCAGTTCTTGCAGCCCCTGCCGGACCAACACCTGTCGCAGGGTCGTTTCCAATTCCAGGTGCGGCAGGGGGCGCATTTCGGGCAGGGTATCGCTCAGGCGGCGGAAGGGGATGCGGTCATAGCCCACCAGGCGGGCAATTTCCTCGATCAGGTCGGCAACGCCCACCAACCCCTCGCCAATATCCAGGCGGTGCGGCGGGGTTTGCGCCAGCACCCAATCGCCCTCAATCGTGCAGGTGAATTCGAGCCGTTCAAGCAACGGGGCAATTTCGGCTGCGCTCATTTCCAGCCCCAACAGGCGGCGCACATCGCCCTCGCTTAGCTGCACGAGCGGGTCATGCGGCGGGTTGGGGTAGTGATCGAGCGGGTCGGCGGCAATTTCGCCGCCGCTCCAGGCGACAATCTCTTCCAGCCCCCATTCCAGGGCCAGTTTTGCCAGGGCGGGGTGAATGCCGCGCCCAAAGCGGTAGCCCGCCTCCGAGCTGATGTGCAGGGCGCTGGTCGTGCGGCGCACGTTGACGTAATTCCAGGCCGCCGCTTCGAGCAGGACGGTGCGCGTCTCGGGCGTCACTTCGCTTTCCAACCCGCCCATCACGCCCGCCAGCGAAAGCGGCCCGGCCTCGTCGCAGACGAGGATGGTGTAGCTTTCCAGGCTGTGTTCTTCGCCATCCAGGGTGGTCAGCTTTTCGCCGGGGTGTGCGGCACGGGTGCGGATGACGGGCGGCTTGCCGCCGGCACGCCGCACCAGGACATCGTAATCGAAGGCGTGCAGCGGTTGGCCCAGCCCCAACAGGACGTAATTGGTCGCATCCACAACGTTGTTAATCGGGCGCATGCCGGCCAGGCGCAGGCGGCGCTGCACCCAGGCCGGGCTTGGGCCAATCGTCACACCGCGCACCAGCCCAAGCAAGAAGCGCGGGTTGAGGGCCGGGTCTTCAATTTGGAGCGAGACGGCGCCCTGCAAGCTGGAGCCGAGATAGGCCGGGCGGGGCTGTGGCTTGCGCAGGGATGTGCCGGTGAGGGCCGAAAGTTCGCGCGCCACACCCAGCACGCAGGCGTTCCGAATCATGTTCGGCAGGATGCTGATTTCAAACACCGCATCGCCCAGAAGATCGGCCAGCGGCATGCCGGTTGGCGCATCTTCGTCCAGGAAGAGAATGCCCTCATGCTCATCCGAGATGCCGAGTTCCTTCTCCGAGCAAACCATCGAATAGGACTCGACGCCGCGAATCTTGGCCCGTTTCAACGTCGTCAGCACCAGGCCAGGCTGATGCCCGTCGTAGATGCGGGCGCCCTCTCTGGCATAGGCCACCTTGAGCGGTTTGGGCAGCCGCCCCTGCCCCTTGTAGGGGAAGAGGTTGGGTGCGCCGGTCAGGACGAGGTGTTCCTGCTGTCCATCGTTCAGTCGGCACAGCACCAGGCGGTCGGCATTCGGGTGCGGTTGCACCTCGTCAATTTGTGCCACGACAATCTTATCGGCCTCCCAGCTCAGGCCGCTGACTTTATACTCGCGCCGCAGGCCCGGGTCTTGCTCATAGGGGTTGGGCAGGCCAATCACGGTCACTTCTTCAACTTCCATCCCGGCGTTGGTTAACAGCCGGGCAATCTCCAGCAGTGACAGGTCAAGGTCAATGTAATCTTTCAACCAGGAAAGGGGAATTTTCATCTTCAGGTCTCCTCAAGCGTTGGGCAATGCGGTTAGAATTGCTGCAAGAAGCGCAAATCGCCGCCGAAGAAGTAGCGAATATCGGTGATGCGATACTTGAGCATCGCGATCCGTTCGGGGCCAAGCCCGGCGGCAAAGCCGGTGAAGTGCGCCGGGTCATAACCGCCATTGCGCAGCACAACCGGGTGCACCATGCCGCAGCCGCCAATTTCCAGCCAGCCGCCGCCCTTGCAAACGTTGCAGCCCTTGCCGCCGCACAGGAAGCACTCAATATCCACTTCGGCGCTTGGCTCGGTGAAGGGGAAGTAGGAGGGGCGCAGGCGGACATGCACCGCCGCGCCGAACATGCGCCGGGCAAAATCGGTCAGGGTGCCTTTCAGGTCACCAAAGGTGATGGATTGCCCTACGGCCAGCAATTCGACCTGGTTGAATTGCGATTCGTGACTGGCATTCGTCTGCTCGTAGCGATAGGTCATGCCCGGCAGGATGACGCGAATCGGGTTGGGGGCCAGCTGACGCATGGCGCGAATCTGGCCTGGCGAGGTGTGTGTGCGCAGCACAACGCCCGGCTGGGTGGTGTGGAAGGTATCCCACATATCGCGGGCCGGATGATGGGCCGGGATGTTGAGCAATTCAAAATTATTTTCGTCGCTTTCGACTTCTGGCGAACGAAAGACCTGAAAGCCCATTTCGCCGAAGATGGAGCAAATTTCGCCCAGAATCTGGGTGGAGGGGTGCAGGCGGCCCAATGGCAGGCGACGGCCCGGCAGGGTCACATCCAGCTGCTCGCTGTGCAGGCGATGCTGCAACGCCGCCGCCTGAACGGTCTGACGGCGTTCCTCGTAGGCGGCCTCGAGCGCCAGTTTGACCTGATTGGCGGCCTGGCCAATCTGCGGGCGCAGGTCTTTGGAGAATTGCGGCAAACGGCTAAAGAACATCATCACCGGGGCGGTGCGGCCCAGGTGAGCAGTGCGCCAGGCCTGCAATGCAGCTTCATCGTTCACGGCTTGCAGTGCATCGAGCGCCTGTTGCCGCACTTGCTCCATCTCGTTGAGGATGGGGGCTTCTTCGGACATGGAACCTCCTGAAAGACAGTTAAATAAACTCCCCGCCCGGCAAGGGGCGGGGGGGAAAGGCCCGCGGTACCACCCTTGTTGGCTGCCAAAGCAGCCCGCTCATTTGCCAACAGCCACGCGGCGATTGGCTGGCCTGGATAACGCTGGCCCAGCGGCTCCAACTACTGACCTTGCAAGCAAGGGGTTCCCTGGAGCGGCTCAGGAGGGAACTTCGCCCAGTTTCTGCCCGGTCGGGGTCTCAGTCCATGCCCCGGCCTCCCTGTGAGGCTCCACTGGTCTACTTTCCTCCGTCACAGCCGTTGCTAGAGGGTTTCGATTGGCCCAATTATTGCCGCGAATGGGTCAATTGTCAAGGGGTTTGCCGCCTGCGGGGCGACGCAATTGCAGACCAATCAAAATCAGCACCGGGGTCAACAAAAGCGCCGAACCCAGCAGCCCGCTTTGCACGCCCAGCGCGGCGCCGCCTTGTTGCCCAACACGCTGCGCCAACAGCCCCAACAACGGCCCGCCAGCCATCTGCCCAAACGCATCCACCTGACTGCTGAAGGAAATGACGGTTGCCCGCACCTGCGGTTCGAGGCGCTGATTGACCCAGGTTGTGTAGAGCGGATAGTTGACGTTGCGCAGCAGGGCGATGGACAGGTTCATTGCCAGCGCCAGGGCAAATTGCTGTGTCAGGGCAAAGGTCAACAGCCCAGCAATGATGCCCAGGCTGTTCAACAGCATCACCCATGCCAGGCGACGCGGCTGTGTCCAGGCGCGGCGCTCCAGCCAACGCAGGCCCAACGCCGAAAGAATCATCCCGCCGGCATTCAACAGGGCGAACCAGCCCACCAGCGAGTCGCCGAGGGGCGGGAAGGTGAAGCGCCCCAGCAAATGCGCTTCCCAGAGCCGGTCATAGCCTTCGGAATAGAAGCCGTAGAAAAAGCCAATCCCCAACAGGATGAAGAGTGCCGGACGGCTGCGCACGACCCGCAAGCCCTCGCGCAGTGTATCCGCCATGCGCTGCCAGGAGGTGCGCTCGGCTGCCGGGGTAGGCCGAAAGCCGTTTTCGGGCATGAAGAGCAGCAGGTAGAGCGCCAACAGCAGGTAAAGCGCCCCACCGAGCAGGATGGGCGCCTGCACCCCCAGGGGCGCAAACAGCACCGCCAGGCCAACGCCCACCAGGCCGCCCATTGCTTCCAGGCGGGCAGCCTGCAAAAAGACCTGCCCGGCATTTTCTTCGCCAATTTCGTCGCTAATCCAGGCCTGCGAGGCCCCGCTGGTGAAGGTGTAGCCCAGGCCCCACAGCAGCTGCCCAACCACAATCCAGCCAAAGGAGGGCAGCAGCCCGGTCAGCAAAAAGCCCAGCCCGACGATGAAATACCCCAGGATGACCGATAGGCGGCGGCTGTAGACATCCGCAACCACCCCGGTTGGCACCTCAAAGACAAACACCGCCACCTCCAGCGCCGTGCCAACCAGCACCAGTTGCAGGGCATCCAATTGTGCAACGGTGACAAAATAGAGTGCATAGACGGTAAAAATGGCGCCGCTGAGCAGCGAGGTGACGAGATGAAAGGTGAAAAAGACGCGCCGCGCCTCTTGTTTGCGTAAAGGCATAGGGAATGGTTCCTGTTAGAGCAGCCCAACCAGGCCGCCCAGAATGGCACCCGTCAGGGTGCAGGCTGTGTTGACCCAGTCGTTGTTCAACCAGGGCAGGCCGCGCAGCGGCCGGGTTGGCGTGCCGCAGCTATGCAAAGGATGACGCTCGGTTTCTTTCTGGCAAGTTGGGCAGGTGTAAATGGCCTGCAATGTTGCGCCCAGCAGGGAATCGCTCAGGCTGCCCAGCAGCCCGGCCAGGCCCAGCAGCCCCAGGCGCAGCAGGGCCTGCGGTGCGGTCAGGGGGTGCGGCCAAAAGAGGATTGCAATCAACGCCAGGAACAGTGCGCCAGCACTGGCCGCCAGCGTCCCAAAGGCCGAAATGCCGCCCGATGCGCCGCGCTCCACCACCTGCCCGGTCGTCAACAGGCGCGGCGGTATGCGGCTCAGCACGCCCAGCTCGGTTGCCCAGGTATCGGCATTGGCAGCCGCCAACGCGCCAGCTGCGGCGGCCCAGGCCCAATCTGCACCCGGCAGCAGCACAAACAGCACCAGGCAGGCGCCCGCCAGGCCGCCATTGGCAAAGACTTGTGCGGCATCGCGCTGATTGCCTTTGGAGAACTTCTCATTCAGCCCGTGCTTGCGCTTGCCAAACAAACGGGAGAGTGCGCTGGAGGTGATGAAGAAGCCCAGCAGCAGGGCCGCCCCGCCCCAGCCGCCCAGGCCAAAGAAGACCGTCCCCAACAGCACCGCCGCCAGCGCTCCGCTGCGGTTGAGTGTGCGCAGCCTGTAGGCCAGCAGAGCAATGAAGAGCGCCAGGCCAAAGCCAAGCGCCACCCTTAGATTTGCAATTGCATCCATACGCCCCTCATTTCAGGAAGAATAAAGAAATCAACAACAAGACCGGCAGCAAAACGCTAGCCGCCCACAGCAAATAGCCAACCGGGCGCTCCGCACTGCGGCGATAGAAGAACAAGCCCAGCAGCCAATCGGCGACCATCGCCAGGCTGCTCAGCACCGGCAGGAGCAGCAAACTAGCCGCCGGGCCTGGGGCAAGCGGCAAACCTTGCGCATCAAACCCCAACGAAACGGTCGTGCGCTGCGGAATCAGCACGCTTGCGGCGACAAACAAAGCCACATTCAGCAGCAGCGACGCCAGGAAGAAGCTGCGGACGAGCAGTAAGCGCCACAACTCCTGAACAAAGTAGCCCGGACGGGCCGAAAAGGCCGCGATGGGGCTGAGGCAGCCCAGTTCGACGCTATCGCGAAAGGTGCGCAGGAAGGCCTTGGGGTCTTCTGGTGAAATGGCATAGACCCGTTCCGGGGTTGCAACCAGCAGCAGGCAGGCTTCGTCACTTGCCAGATATTCAATGCTGCCCAGGTCGGGGCTGAGGCGGCTGCCGAGCAGGGCGCCCGGCATGGCAAGCAGCGGGGCCGGCAGGTGCAGCCCCGATTCGGCTGCCGGACGGACCCATTCCACGCGGTCGAGCGGAATATCCTCAACGCGCAGCCCCCAACGCAGGCGCAGGCCATCGCGTTCCAGGCTGTAGCGGGCGGTAAACAAGGCATAGGCGCGATAGGCCAAAAGGGGCAGGGGGGCGAGGAAAATCAAGGCGCCCAGCAGCAGGCCCATGAAGGCCACGCCGGCCGGTTGTTGGGCAGCGAGCAGGAACAAACCGCCCCCCACAGCCAGGCCAACCAGCAGCAGCCCGCTCAGGAAGATCAGGCCGCGCCGGCGCGGGGGCAGAAAGAGGGCAGCCGACTCACTCATGGCAATTAGAGCTGCGCCAACACCTGTTGCAAGGCGTGACAAACAGCCTCAATTTGCTCATCCGTCATCACACCCGAGAAGGGCAGCGCCAGACCGCGCTCGCCCAGGTCTTCGGTGACCGGGTAGCGCCCGGGGCCATAGCCAAAACGCTCCACCATGTAGGGTTGCAAGTGAATGGGCAAGAAATAGGGCCGCACCGGAACGCCGCGTTCGGCCAGGCGGCGGGCAACCTCGGCCCGGTTCAGCCCATGCGCCAGGCGAATGACATACACAAACCAGCTAACGCGGGTTGTTTCGGGCGCAATCCAGGGCGTTTCAATTCCATCCAGGCTGCCGAGCAAGGCCTGATAGCAGTCGGCCACGCGCTGCCGGCGCGCGAGCAATTCCTCCAGGCGCGCCATCTGCGCCCCACCCAGCGCGGCGCTCAACTCATCCATGCGGTAGTTGTAGCCCAGGTGTGTGTGTTGGAGCCAGGTGTCGCCCGGGGCGCGCCCCTGATTGCGCAAGGCACGCATCAGCCCGGCGGCAGCATCGTCATCGGTCACAATCAAACCGCCCTCGCCCGTCGTAATTTGCTTGTTGGGGTAAAAGGCAAACACGGCGCTATCGGCCAGGCTGCCAGCCCGGCGGCCCTTATATTCCGCACCGAGGGCCTCGCAGGAATCCTCAATCAGCGCCAGCCCGGCGGCCTGCGCCACTGCACGCAGTGCATCCCAATCGGCGGGCTGCCCAAACACATCCACGCCCAAAATGGCACGCAAACGGCCATGTTGCGGAGCGCCCAGGCCAGGCAGCCAACGCTCCGCCGCGACGCCGCCCTGCTGCAAATCGCGTGTCGCCTCAGCCACCTGCGCCACATCCAGGTTGCCGGTGCGCGGGTCCACATCCACAAACACAGGCGTTGCCTGCTCAAACAACAAGACATTCGTCGAGGCAACGAACGAGAAGGGCGTCGTAATCACCAGGTCGCCCAGGCCAATATCCGCCGCCCGAACGCACAGGTGCAGCCCGGCGGTGCCAGAATTGACGCCAATGGCGTGCTTTTGGCCGGTGTAGGTGCGGAAAGCCGCCTCAAACGCCTCAATGCGCGGCCCCATGCTGAGCATGGGGGTTTGCAAAACATCCATCACCGCCTGCCGTTCAGCATCGGTCAGGTCAGGGTTCGACATGGGAATTGGCAAGGTCATCATGGCAGCGTCTCCTTATTGGTCTGAGGGATGGTCAAGATAGTGGCGCAATGCGGCGCATACATCCGTGACCGGCAGAATGTGCGCCTCGGCGCTGCGGCGGGGCTTGAATTCCACTCCGCCCTGCTTGAGCGAGCGCTCACTGACCGTCAGGCGCACCGGCAGGCCAATCAAATCGGCATCGGCGAATTTCACCCCGGCGCTCTCCGCTCGGTCATCGAAGAGCGGCTCCAGCCCGGCGGCGGTCAGTTCAGCCACCAACGCCTGAGCGGCAGCATCCGGCGCGCCGCTTTTGCCGCTCAGCAGCACCAAGTGCGCCGCATAGGGCGCAACCGCAGACGGCCAGCACAGCCCGCGTTCATCATGGTGTTCCTCGGCAATGCAGGCCAGCAGCCGCCCGACCCCAATGCCATAACTGCCCATAATCACCGGGCGATTTTCGCCTTGCTCATCCAAGAAGCGACAGCCAACCGCATCGCTATAGCGCGTGCCGAGCTTGAAGATATTGCCAACCTCCACACCGCGTTGCAACCGCATGGCTGCGCCACAGGTCGGGCAAGCGCAGCCTTCGCTGGCTGCGGCCAGGTCGCCAACCCGTGCCGCCTGATAGTCACGGCCATAGTTGACGTTGCGCAGGTGATAGCCGGCCTCATTGGCCCCTGCCACCAGGTTCGGGCAGTGCGGAATCAATTCATCCACCACCACACAATCCGTCGGCAGGCCAAGCGGCGAGGCATAGCCCGGCTCGGCGCCAGCAGCCCGAATTTCATCCTCGGTTGCCGGGCGCAGGTCTTTGGCGGCCAGCAAATTGGCAAGTTTGGTTTCGTTGATATCCATATCGCCGCGCACCACAGCAAAGATAAATTGCTGACGTTCATCGCTGAGCGTGGCGGTGAAGAAGACTGCCTTGGCCGTTTGTGCCGGGGAGATGTGCAGGAATTCGGCCAGTTCGGCAATGCTCGAGGCGCCCGGGGTTGCCACTTTTTCCAGCGGGCGGGCCTCCTCCGGCTGCGGCTGCGGTCGGGCAAAGCGCGCCACCTGCCGGTTGGCCGAGTAGCCGCAGGAATCGCAGAAGAGGAGCGAATCCTCACCAATTGGCGTCAGGTACATGTATTCATGTGCCAGTTTGCCGCCCATCATGCCCGTATCCGATTGCACCGCAACCACCGGCAAGCCGCACCGCTCAAAAATATTGAGATAGGCCTGATAGTGTGCCTGATACTGTTGGTCCAGCCCCTCCCAGTCCGCATCCAGGCTGTAGCTATCCAGCATGGTAAATTCGCGCACCCGAATCAGCCCGGCACGCGGGCGCGGGTCATCGCGCCACTTGGTTTGCAGGTGATAGATGAGCGCCGGTAGCTGCTGATAGGAGCGAATTTCAGTGCGCACCAGGTCGGCGACAACTTCTTCATGCGTCATCGCCAGCACCAGGGGGCGCTCGTTGCGGTCGGCAAACCGGGTCAGTTCGGGTCCAATTTGATCGTAGCGCCCGGTTGCCTGCCAGACGCGCGCCGGGTTGACAACCGGCATGGTCAGTTCCTGCCCGCCAATGGCGTTCATCTCCTGACGCAGGATGGCCTCCATGCGGTCCAGGGTGCGGCGCGCCAACGGCAAATAGGAAAAGATGCCGCTGCCCAGCGGACGAATGAAGCCAGCGCGCACCAGCAATTGATGGCTCGTCACCTCCACATCGGCAGGCGCTTCACGCAATGTCGTGCCAAACAAACGCGAAAATTTCATTTCATACCATCCATAACCAGCCAGAAACTGCCCGCCACAGGGCCGGCGCCAAAATATGCCCGGTGCGGCGCGCCATCCAGCCCAAAAGGAGCGCCTGGACGAAGCTCAGCCCGGCAAACAAAGCCAGCTGCGGCCATGATGTGGCAAACAACCAGAGCGGCAGCTGCCAGACAACGCTCAGCAGGCTGCTCAACAACCAGCCATTGCGCGTCCCCAGCCAGGCCTCCAGGCGTGCCTGGAGATAGCCGCGCTGCACTGCCTCCTCGGAGAGGGCCAGCCCCAGCCAGAGGAACAGCCCACTCACCTGCTCAGCCGATAGCCCCGCGAAAATGGTCATGAACTTGCCGCGCAGGAAGATGCTGAGGAAGGCCAGCGCCAGGGCCATTTGCAGGCCAGGGCCAAGCAGTTCGCGACCCAGGCGCGCCGAGCGCAGCGGCTGTCGGTTGAGGAAGAGCAGCAAACCAAAGGGCAACAGGCTGAGCAGTGCCAGGCGCAGACGCTGATTCAGCAGGCTAACGTTTTGTGGCGACCAGGTGAGCGAGGAGGAATGCGCAAGCAGGAACCAACCACCCGCCAGACAGGCCAACAAGAGCGCCACCGCCGTCAGCGCCTCGCGGCGCGGGGCGCGGAAGACAAGGCGCGGGTGCCGAAAGCGCGGGCTGAGGCCGAGAATCATCACGACCGCCACCGCGCCCAGCGCGTCACTCAACAGGGCAAGCAGCGCTTTGGTTTCCATCGCCTAGGCCGTAGCCTCGCCGCCCGCATCTGCGGGTGCTTCGGGTTCATCCAATTGCAGTTCAATTTTTTCTTCCATGCACACCTGCCCGCGCAGGAAGGCCCCCTCTTCGGTTGCAAACGCCACCGTGCGCACATCGCCCCACACCCGGCCTGTGCTGCGAATTTCAATTTTTTCAGCGGTCACATTGCCGCGCAGCGCTCCGCCAACGATGACTGTGTTGGCGCGCACCTCCGGGCAGCTCACCCGCCCGGTTTCACCAATCACCAACAGGCCGCGCAGGGTAATTTCGCCTTCAAAGGCCCCTTCAATGCGCACCCCACCGCTGCCGCGCAGGCTGCCCTGCCAGGTGATGCCCCCACCCAGCACCGAGGTCACCCGTTCAACATTGCCACTTGCTGCCGCACCAGGCGGCGTAGGAGAAGATTTGCGAAACATTGTAATAAAAACTCCACTTCGAGAAGAAAGATCAGGCCGGACGGGGCGGCCAAATGCTGCCCGCCCACACCACCGCACCTGCTGGAACACTGGCCTTGACGGTTGCACCATTGCCAACGCGGGCGCGGCGGCCAATCGTCAAATCGAGGTTGACAGTTACGCCCATCCCCAACTGCGCCTCATCCTCCACCCTCACCCGCCCGGCCAGGCGCACGCCCGGCGAAAGGTTAACCACCCGCCCAAGCTGACAATCGTGCGAGAGGATGCAGCCAGCATTGATGAGCGTGCCAAAACCCACCCGGCTATCGCTGCTGAGGTAAGAGAGGGCAAGCACCTGCACGCCCGCCTCAAGGGTGACACTCGGCTCAAGCACTGCCGAAGGATGCACCAGGGTTGGGAACGCAAACCCGACAGCCTGCAAGCGCTCAAAGACGCCTAAGCGCACCTCCACATTGCCAATTCCCCCCACGGCGTTGACTGCCTGCCGCACCCCCTGCGCGAACAGGCCCGCCAGACATTCCGCCCCGCCCAGGACCGGCACGCCCAGCACCTGCTCCCCTACCGGCACGCCATCATCCACCAGGCCAACCACCTGATAGCCGCCCAGGCTGCGCAACAAATCCAGCACCGTTTTGCTATGTCCGCCAGCACCATAGACCAGGATGGGAATGGAATTGCTCATGGGCCTATTATATCCAAAAACGCCAGGGAATGCTGCGCCAGGGTTCGGGCGCATAGGCAATGCCAATCCGCGGCCCGCTCTGCCAGGCAGGTGATTGCTCAGCCGGCTCAATCCACAGCCCGGATTGTGGGTTGCACAGGTCGGCAGCGTTCAGTTCACCGGTAATGCCCAGTGCACGCGTCAGGCGCGCCGGCCCGGCGCACCACACCGCCGCCGGATGGCCGGCACGCCGCTCGGCAATCAGTTCCAGCCCCTCACAAGGGCGCAGCCGGCGAATCAAAACCGCCGCCGGAAAGTCCGCACGGTCACAAACTGCGTTCAGGCACCAATGCATCCCATAGGTGAAATAGATGTAAGCATAGCCAGGCGGGCCAAACATGGCCGCATTGCGCGGCGTGCGCCCGCGCCGTGCATGGCAGGCCAGGTCATCCCGGCCACGGTAGGCCTCCGTTTCGGTGATGATGCCCGCCAAACGGACCCCATCCACAACGCGCACCAGCCGTTGCCCAAGCAACGCCGGGGCAACGGCCAGCACATCGCGATCATAAAAGCTGCGCGGCAAGGGGGTGAGCATCATGGCAGCAATTGTACCACGCCCACCCACTCGGGCGCAGGTCAGGCCTGTGCCAGGCGGTGCTTGCGCACAAACCGGACGCCGACGCCCATCAAACGGCCATACAGCCCCGGGCTAAGGCGATGAATCCACCACAGCAGGTGATTATGCGGCGCATCCAAAATGATGCTCTGATTGCGCGCCACCCCGCGCAGAATGCCGCGCGCGCTCTCCGCCGGGTCAATCAACTTAAATTCGGTCAACATCTCGCGCCGCACGGCCTCGGCATCTACCCCCACAAAAAGCGCCTTATCGAACACCTCGGTGCGAATGGCGCCCGGGCAAGCCACGCTGACCCGTACCCCTAGCTCCAAGGCCTCCAGGCGCAAGGCAGTGGAAAGCCCCACCACGCCATGCTTGGCCGCCGTGTAAGGGGCCGACATGGGCATGGGTGCCAGGCCATCCAGCGAGGCCGTGTTAACGATATGCCCGCTCCCCTGACGCAGCATGACGGCATAGGCCGCCTGTGTGCCATAGATGACGCCCCACAAATTGACGGCCAGGATGCGTTGCCAGTGTTCGGCCTGCATGTCACGCACCTCACCGCAAATGGTGATGCCCGCATTGTTGAACATATAATCCAGGCGTCCAAACTCAGTCACAACGCCTTCGACCAGCGCCTCAACCTGTGCCGGCTGCGTCACATCCACCGCGCGGGCGCAGGCCTGCGGCCCCAGTTCTTCGGCCACCTGTTGGGCGCGCGGCTCATTAATATCCGCAACCACCACCTTTGCCGCACCCAATGGCACCAATTCAGCGCACAATGCCCGTCCCAGCCCGGAAGCGCCGCCCGTGACAATTGCCACCTTGTTTTGAAATATTGCCAATTTGTTCATGATTCGCTTTCCTTTTCCGCAAATGATTGCAACCCTTGCAGGGTCGTTTCCAGCCAATCCAGTTCCATCTGATAAAATCGAATTCCATTCTCAACAATCGCCTGCCACAAAAAAGCCTCCCGCTCACTGCGCGCAAACCCCTCCGCCGGACGGTAGAGGTCGGTCTGATAGGTTTTGAGCCGTTCCTGCAAACGCGCCCGGTAGCCAAGCAAGAGCGCCTGAATGCGTTGGTTTTCCAACCGGTCACACCAGGCCAGCCGCACCAGCAAGGGATGATGAAAGGTCGGTAAGTCGAAGGATTGCTCCAACCAGGCGCGCAGGGCATCCTGCCCGGCTGCGGTAATGGAATAGACCTTCTTGTTCGGGCGTTCGGTCTGTTGAACCACCTCCACCTCAACCAGGCCTTCTTTCAGCAGTTCATCCAGCGTGCGGTAGATTTGGGTATGTGTCGCCGACCAATAAAACTGCACCGAAGAATCAAACATCGTTTTCAGGTCATAGCCAGAAAGGGGCGTCATATCCAAAAAACCGAGAATTACATATTTGAGCGTCATCCTTACTCCTCTTATGAAACATATTTCATATCAAACAAGGTTAATATAAATGATATTTGCCGAAATGTCAAGCATTCGATTGGGAATGTTCGTTGGTTGCAACGACAACCGGAAAGCTCTATTTCCGAATTGATTGAAGTTTGGTACAATCATTTCAGATTGAAGTACACTTTTGGCTCTTGCGGCCAATTGCAACTGGAACCCTTTTTGGGACCAACCCTGTTCATCTACATAGGGCAAAAATAAATGAAACAAGATAAATTTCTGCTAGCAATTGTGATCGGCATCGGCATCATTGCTGTTGCAGTGGTGGCACTGACACTCGCCCGGCGCAACGATCAATACCGCACCGATGAAACGCCTGAGGCGATCGTCCAAAACTACATTTTGGCGCTGCAAAAGAAGGATTATGAGCGCGCCTATGCCCTGCTGGCCGACAAACCCCATCAGCCAGATTTTGACACCTTCCGCCAGGATATGATCATTGCCCATAGCAGCCTGAACAATTCTGTGTTCCGCCTGGAGCTATTGGATAGCAACGAAACAAGTGCGGTTGTCACGATCATTCAATCCCAAAATGGAATGATCGAATCTTACCGCAGTGATGAAACAGCCCGTTTGGTGCAGCAACCCGAAGGCTGGCGGATTGAATCCATGCCCTATCCGTTTTGGGGCTGGAACTGGTATCAGGAAACACCCAAGCCCTAACCCCAGGAGAGACAATGAAAACCGTGCGCCGGATCTATTTTTATCTGATGGCGTTGATTGGCTTCCAGGTGCTCATCTGGGGCATCATCGGCCAGATTCGCATCCTGTTTGATACCTCACTGGTCGGCAATCTGGGCGCACAGGTCTCGCGCTCGCTGGCCTGGACACTGGTTGCACTGCCCATCTTTCTGCTGCACTGGCTGACCGTGCAGCGGGATGCGCGGCGCGATAGTGAAGAACGGTTCAGCCGCGAGCGGTCG
This sequence comes from uncultured Anaerolinea sp., assembly GCA_964453115.1. Taxonomy (GTDB): domain Bacteria; phylum Chloroflexota; class Anaerolineae; order Anaerolineales; family Anaerolineaceae; genus JAIWNK01. The sequence goes on from CAYVRT010000016.1 coordinate 18,206, forward strand.
CTCTTCCTGTATGGCATCTTGATTGGGCTGATGATTCCGGTGGTGCAAAATGTGCTTGCCATTCTCAGCCGCGCCCTGCTCGGCCTGTTCGGGGTTGAAAGCAGCGCCGCATGGATTGGCGGCGGCCAAAACCTGGCCGATAACCTGGCCGCCATTCTGGTCAACCTGCTTGGCTTCCTCTATTTTGGGCGCGTGTTGCAGCGCGACTGGCAAAGCGGCCCGCCCGGCGAGGCCTGGGTGGAAACACGTCGCCTGCAACGCTATGTCTGGATGCTTTACGGGCTGGGCATGGCGCTGATTGGCAGCATCCGCCTGTTGGATGTGCTGCTGCAATTCATCACCCTACCGCACCTGGGCGGGCTGAGCAGCATTGCTGCCAATGCCCTGTCCCTGACGTTGATTGGCCTCCCGCTGTGGATTTTGTGGTGGCTGCGCATTCAACGCTCGTTGGGGCAGCCCGAAGAAGCGCTTTCGCTGCTGCGCCTCTCGATCCTCTTCAGCCTCACCATCCTCTCAGCGCTGACGATTCTGGTCGTTGGCGGTGTGCTGTTGAATCAGGTGCTGCTGATTGTATTGGACGGTGAAAAGCTCGATTGGGAATCGCTCAATGGGGTGCTATCTCTCGGCGCCGTTTTTGGGGCGCTCTGGTTCTACCTGCGCCGCACGCTCAAGCAGGCCATCGCCACCATTCCCGACGGGTTGCGCGCTGTGGCGGTGGAGCGCATTTACCGCTATTTGCTGGCAGCCGCCGGCTGCCTCGCCGTCTACCTGGGGATGATTTTGGCTTTGCTGGAAGGGGTGGAACGCCTGTTTGCCAGCAACTGGCTGGGCGGCAGCCTGAGTTCCATTCTTGGGCCAATTGCCATGCTGCTCATTGGCCTGCCCTACTGGCTGGTCTTTTGGATGCGCAGCCGCGCCGAAGCGCAGCACGAGGGCGAATTGGGCGACCATGCCCGACGCTCGCTTTCGCGTCGCATTTACCTGTATGCTTTCATCCTGATCAGCGTGTTGAGCATGCTCGGCTTTGGCGGGCAGCTGGTCTTCCGGCTGCTCAACCAGGTTCTGGCAGGCGGCACAGAGAACCTGCTGAGCGAGTCGCTGAAAATGTTGAGCGGCCTGTTGGTTGCCAGCACCTGGCTTGCCTATCACATCTACACCCTGCGGCAGGATAGCCGACACGCCCTGCGCACCCTGCAAGAGCGCCAAACCGGCTTCCCGCTGCTCATCCTCCATGCTGGCGACGAGACCTTTGTGCAGGAAATTCGCACCGCCCTGGGACGGATTGCACCCACCCTGCCCGTTGCGGCACACGACATCAACCTGGGCGCACCGGACGAGGCGCTGACCGGCGCCCGCGCCATTTTGCTGCCCTCCAGTCTGGCGCTGCATCCGCCCGAAGCCCTGCGCCTGTGGTTGAACGGCTTTTCCGGCCAATGGGTCATCGTCCCGCAGGCACAGGCCGGGCGCATCTGGTCAGGCGTGGAATTGCGCTCGCTCGGCCAAACCGCCCGCGAGGCGGCGCGCACAGTTACCCAACTAGCCGAAGGGCAAAGCGTGCGCACAACCAAAACAGCCAGCGTCTGGACCATCCTTGGCTACATCCTGCTGGGTCTGGTGGGCCTGCAAGTGTTGCTGGGCCTGCTTACCTTTTTCATGGGCACCGTTATGAATTAGTTTACAGCAGCAGAGGCTCAGCAAGCAGCAAAGACTGTCAAGGTGAAGATCCCTCACCCCATTCCCTGTTCGCACTCATTGAAAGGGATGTTCTATGCTTGGTAAGGTTCTATTCAAGGCAATCGGAATGCTTTTTGCTGCTGCAACTGGCATGTTTGCAACAATAATCGTTGCAACGCCCATTTTCTGGTATATGAACGAAACAGCAAATGATGGCCCGCTTTTTCCCCCACCGCTTGTTGCGCTGGGTTTTCTGGCGCTGCCCTACGCTGTGCTGCTATTTCCGCTGCAAGCACTCACCGCATTGTATGAATTGCTACGCAAACAATCACCTGGTTTGGTATCATTCCTTGTAGGAATTACCAATGGGCTATTGGCCGGTTTCCTCTGGTCACTGGTGTTAAATTCCAGCCTAACACAGCCCAGTTTTGTGGCTGCTCTGGTTGGTGGAGCTGTGCTTCAGTCCCTGACGGCAGTAGGCGTTTCCTGGCTGGTTCATGCTCTGGCGCCATCGGCACGGCAATTGCTTCTTGCGCTGGCATCCAGGGTATGCAAAATGCTCGCTCCCAGCCTGTAGCAAGTTGGCGGGCAACACAATGGCTCGGCGCGTTACGCAGCCTGGCGATAGGCAGACAGGGTGCGCAGGCGCGCCGCTGCGTGCTCCACAAGTGGTGAGGGATAGTCGCGGCCAATGCGCACCCCGCAGGCTTGTTGTATCTCAGGTGGCATGAGCCAGGGCGTGTGAAGGAAAGCAGCTGGCACACCGGCCAGTTCTGGCAGCCAGCGGCGGATAAAATCACCCTGCGGGTCAAACTTTTGGCTTTGCAACACCGGGTTGAAGATGCGGAAATAAGGTGCCGCATCTGTTCCCACCCCAGCTGTCCACTGCCAGCCACCGTTGTTGGCTGCCGGGTCGCCATCCACCAGCCATTGCATGAACCAGCGTTCGCCCAAGCGCCAATCAATCAGCAAATCCTTGACCAAAAAGGACGCCACAATCATCCGTCCGCGGTTGTGCATCCAGCCCATGCCGAGCAATTGGCGCATACATGCATCCACAACCGGATAGCCGGTGCGGCCCGCCTGCCAGGCGCGCAGATCATCGGCATCATCCCGCCAGGGAAGGACGCGCAAGGCTGGGTTAAACGCCTGCTGCAAAACGTGTGGGAAGTGATAGAGAATGGATTGATAGAACTCGCGCCAGATGAGTTCATTCAACCAGACCTCGGCACCGCGCCCGGCGCCCTGCTCCATCGCTTGCCAGGCAGCCAAAACAGCCCAACGAGCCGAAAGCATGCCAAAACGCAGGTAGGGCGAAAGGGTTGAAGTTCCATCCAGGTCAAGGCGGTTGCGTCCATCGGCATACTCGAAAATCGGCCCGGCCAAAAAATCGGCCAAACAGCGCTGTGCCGCCTGCTCCCCCGCCGGACGGGGAAAGTGAGAAGGCGGCTGAACATCTGGCAATGGACAGGAAAAGATTCCATCCGGCAGCGCCGGCAAACGTTGCGGAGCAGGGAAAACACCCCCAGGGCGCGGCAAGGCCTTCCAGGCCTTGCTAAACGGGGTGAAGACCGTGTAAGGCGCACCATCAGCCTTGCACACCTGTGCTGGATGATGAACCGTCAACCCGCCGGTCAGGGTCAGTGACAGGGCTGCCGCCACCCTCGCATCTCGACGGCGAGCATAGGGGGTGTAATCTTCCTCGGCCACAATCCGTTCAGCCCCTGTTTCAGCACACAGCTCAGAAAGCACCTGCACAGGCTCGCCCTGACGGACAATCAGGCGGCTGCCGCGTTGGTGCAATTGCTCATCCAACGCCCGCAAGCCCTGCCACAAAAAGGCCTGCCGGTTCGGGGCCGGGACAGACAACAAGGCAGGGTCGAGGATGAAAACGGGCAGCAAACCATCTGCACTGCCTTGCAAGGCCAATTGCAAGGCCTGATTATCTTCCAGGCGCAGGTCACGTCGAATCCACCACAGGTTCATGGCAATAGTATCGCGCCAAAATCCGCTTTCTGCCAGCCATTGCAGAGCCTTCAGCCCTGCCAGTATCCCCAGGCTGCCGCAGCAATCCCAGCCACAGCCAGCAAGCAGGAACCAATCAACAACAGCAGGGCCAATGCGCCGGCAACGGCAGCCTTGCGTCGCCCCATCCACAGCCAGAGGAGCGCCACAACCAGGCCGAGGCCGCCCAGCAGCACCATCAACAGCCCGCCCAACACCAGGCGCTGCCAGTTGGCAGGTCGTGTCGGCGCAAACGATGCCTCCGTTTCAAGCAACGCCAGGGATGGCACACGGTCAAGCCATTCCGGTGTGCTGCGAGGGGCAAGCGGCTGCGGTTGCAGCGCCCCGCTTTGCCAGGTCAACAACGCCCCCGGATCTTCGCTCTGAAATTGATAGAGCATCCCCTGTTCAACGCCAAAGATATATTGCTCTACTCCACCGGCTTCTTCCAGAGTGAAGGCCGAGCCCACCAGGACATAGGCCTGCCCCACATCACTGCCCTGCATCACCAGGGTGTAACCAGCCTGCGCCGGATAGACCAGCTCGGTGTAAAAGGTGCCATCCTGCAAGGGGAAAACCGCAAAGGAAACATCCGGCAGTTCAGCCAGCACCGCATCGCCAACAATGCCGCTGCGCGCCCCCTGTGCATCCATCACATACAGGGTCAAAGGGCAATGGGCCAACACCTGCCGCGCCCCCGCCTGCCCATTCCTTCTCAATTGCAGGTAATATTTCTGCTGCGGTTTGGGCAATTTGCGAAAGAGGGCTTGTTTGTCATCCGGCAGGCTCTTGATGTATTCCATCTCTTCCGCCGAGAGGTTTTGCAGCCCGGCAGGCGCATAATCGCCGCCAAAGACAGGAAAAGCGCCTTCCGAACGATAGACCTCGCTGGGGCCAATGCCAATGAAGGAGCCGCCCACCGCACGTTCAGCACCGCGCCCAAGCGGCCCGCTCAGGCCAGCGGCGCTGAAATAAACCGCCCAGTCCTGCACGGCATAGACCATCGGCTTTTGCTCAATCCATGGGTCAAGGATATAGCCCGTTTCCATCCAGTTGGTTGCCCAGGGATAGAGAACCACCGCCTGATGCCCACCCCACCAAGCCTGAATGGGCGCATATTCCCATTTTGTCAGCAGGACTTGCTCGCACGGGTCCTGACTGAACTTGAGTGCGTTCAAGAAATTTAGCACCTTCGATTGATAACCGCCGCAGGCAAATTCGCTATAGCCAGAGTAGCCCAAAAAGTCGAGAATGTTGTTGCGCTCACCGGTGCTGACGAGCCCCTTGGGAATGGTGGCATAATAACGCTGCAAGATATTTTTCAGTTTCTCCTCTTCCGTCCAGCCCAGGCAGGCCGGTGTTCCCGTAACGGTTGGAGAGGCAAGGGCGGTCTTCGTGGGGCGCGGCGTCCGTGAAACCGTTGCGGTTTGCTCCTCACAGGCATATTGATAGAGGTAGCGCACATTCCCGCCGGCAACGGCTGCATCGGCACGGGCAACAATTTCCAGGGTTGCGCCCGGCTGTGTGCCAACCGGCACCGTCCACACGTATTCGTTTGAGACGGAACCGCTGCGTTCGCTGTTGAAAGCAATCGAATCGCGGCGGGCCTGGAATGTATCCACCCAGTTGAAGCTCATCGAAGTACTCAGGCCACCGACCGAATCATTGTCTTTGTTCTGCCAGGCAGCAGAAACCGAAAAGGACAATTGGGACCCGGGCTTGAGCACCGTGGGCGGCGCCGTCCATTCATGGCTGGTGGAAAGACCCTGCCATTCCACCCCAATGCTCGTTCCCGAGAGCCAAACCGAGGCATCCGGCGCAGTGGAGGCCGTGTAGGTTGTGGGGGTTTCGCTCACCAGCCGCCATTGGCAGATTGGCGACTGTGCACTGACCGCCACAACCGGGCCCGGATGGGGCAAGATTCCCAACAGCAGCGCAACCAACAACAGACCGCAAGAGACCAGCCTGCGCTTCATGCTTCCTCCTTCCAATATCACCAGCGGGTTGCCAGGGAGGGGAATTGTCTGGTGCAAGAATTGTGCGATGACTTGATTATACAGGAAACAAAGGGGAAGTGCGCACCGATTCGCCCGAATGACTAGAGCCGTGTTGGGGCATAACCGGAATCGGGCGGCAGGCCCGGCTGACGGGCCGCCCAATCGGCCAGGCGGTCACAACGCTCGTTCTCCGGCGTGCCGCTATGCCCGCGCACCCAGCGGAATTCAACCGAATGCTGCTCACACAGGGCCAGCAGCACCTGCCACAAATCGGCATTTTCAGCGCGCTGCTGCTCCGTGCGCATCCAGCCCTGGGCACGCCAGCGCCGCGCCCACCCCTTTGTCATCGTCTCCACCACATAGCGCGAATCGCTGAACAAAATAACCCCCATCGGTCGCTTGAGCGCCCGCAACCCCGCAATGCAGGCCATGATTTCCATCCGGTTATTGGTCGTACATGCAAAACCACCAGAAAGCTCGCGCCGCTGCCCCTGATAAAGCATCACCACACCATAGCCGCCCGGGCCGGGGTTGGTTAAAGAGCTGCCATCGGTATACATCCACACACACTGCGGATCGAGCGGCACCGGTTCTGGCACAGGGGCCGCCTGTACCAGAGCAGCCAGTTCGGGCGGCAAATTCTGTTCCAGGCTGCGCAGCCAGGTAAAGGCCTCGGTGCGTTCATAAAAGCCGTGAAACTGCGCCCCATCGAACCCGCGCACCTGTTCCTCCGCACCGCCGGGCCCGGCCCACTGTTCATAGAGGCCGGGCCTGCGTCCACGCACAACCACATAGACCTGTTTTCTGCGCCCACTCATCCGTCTGTCCTCTTAAAAGAAAGTACTGGGCGGCAGATGTATTTCACTAGCGCGGCGCCTCACTGGGCGGAATCAATTGCATGGCCTCGGGCGGCAAGGCCGGGCCATAGGGAATCAGCACCTGCCAGTTCGGGAAGCGCTCAACAGCCCCTTGCTCGGCCAACCAGCGTTCCAGGCGCAGTTCGCGTATCGCCTGCGGGTCATCGAATGGACGCTCCGCCCGGTCCAGTACCTGAATCAGCTCCCAGCCATCGGCGGTTTGCACCGGTGCACTGACCTTGCCAATTTCAAGCGAAAAGGCCACTTCATCAAAAGCCGGGTCACGCAGCCCGCGCCCCACCCAGCCCAAATCTCCGGCATTGGCAGCGGTTTCGGCATCCAGCGAGGCTGCCGCCAGGTCTTCCCAACGGTCACCGGCAAGCATCAAATCGGCGATGCCCTGAGCGGTTGCCTGGTCGGCAAGGACAATGTGCCGCACCTGGACCTGCTCTTCTGCTGCACCCATCTGCGGGTAAAGCGCATCCATCAGCTTGCGCGATAGCACGCGCCCCTCAAAAATCTGGCGCACCTCTTTTTCGCTCATACCGGTCTGCTGTTGAATATCCGCCAGGGTATTGGCCCAGTTCTCATTGAACGCTTGTTTGGAAATGCTGGTCGGGGCGGGCTGATTGGGGGCGACGGTCGCTGCCCCATTCGGGTAATAGCCCAGCACAGCCTGAATTTCAGCATCAATTTCAGCCTCGGTGGCTTTGATGTTGCGCCGCGCTGCCTCCTGACGCACCAGCGCATCATCGGCCCAACGTTCGAGCGCCATCTCGCCAATTTGATTCGCCATTTGCAAATCCTGGCTAATCAACACCATTTGTTGCTGCATGCGCAGGGTCAGCGCCGGGTCTTGCGATTTTAGCAGTGCGGCCGTCAGGTTTTTGAATTGATTAATCAGGGCATAGCGCTGATAGCGCACCAATTTGACAAAGGTTGCCCCATCCAGCTCGGCCTGACCAGCGCGCGCCACCATCGCCGGGGCAGGCGTTAGCGTCGCTGCCCAGTTGCCGCTGCACGCGCCAAAGGTATACGTTCCGCTGGCCTGCGTGCCGTTCAGTTGCCCGACAATCACCAGCACATCCGAATGCGTGAGGCGAAAATTCCCATCGGCATCCACCGGGAAACCCTGGTTGAGGCCAATCACGGCACCCTTCAGCACCGTATCACCACAAGAAAGCTCGGCATCCAGTTGCGGAATGCTCTCGCCATCCGGGCCAACAAAAATGCGAAACTCGCCTTCATCAACAGTCGCGCTCCACAGCCCGGCCCGCTCCGGATGGCCTGTGCTGGCACAGGCCGACAAAAGGCTGACCAGAACGGTCAGGGTCAAAAGCAAAGAAAAGCAACGTTTATTACAGGGCATACACTCCTCCAGAAATTAGCCCTGCAATTCTACCACCGAATCGCGACTATGCGCCGTAGAGCTGCTGATGAACAAGGCTCAAGGCACGCACCTGCTCAGCGGCATGGTACGAAGAGCGCACCAATGGCGCACTCTCCACCCAGCGAAAGCCAATTTCCATCCCAAAAGTTTTCAGCTCGGCAAATTCTTCCAGCGTGACATAGCGCTCCATCGGCAGATGCTTGCGGCTGGGCTGCAAATATTGTCCAATCGTCAAAATATCCACGCCCCAGGCGCGCAGGTCGCGCATCACCGCTTTAACTTCCTCGATTGTTTCACCCAGCCCAACCATAATGCCGGACTTGGTGAGAATATCGGGGTCAAGCCGTTTGGCATTCCGCAGGGTTGCCTCAGCCCACTCGTAGTGATCCTGCGGCTGCACCTGCTTGAAGAGGCGCGGCACCGTCTCGACATTGTGATTGAGGATTTCCGGGCGGGCAGCAACCACAATTTGGAGCGCTTCCAGGCTGCCCTTAAAATCCGGAATCAGCACTTCAATTGAGCAGCCGGGCTGCAATTGGCGAATGCGGCGGATGACCATCGCGAAAATCGGTGCGCCGCCATCTCGCCGGTCATCCCGGTTGACGCTGGTAATGACCGCATGTTTCAAATCCATGGCATGAACAGCCTGGGCAACACGCTCCGGCTCCAGCCAATCGAGTGTTTCGGGGCGGCCATGTTGAATGTCGCAAAAGCCGCACGTCCGGGTGCAAACATTGCCCAACATCAAAAAAGTAGCCGTGCCAGACCCCCAACATTCGCCCATGTTGGGGCAGGCGGCCTCCTCGCACACGGTATGCAGCGCCTTGCGGCGCATCAGGTCCTGTAATTGCTGATAGGTTTCGCCGCTTGGGGCGCGCACCCGAATCCAGCTTGGGCGGCGCAGCGGGGTTGTATCCATTGCTTCGGGGTTAACTCTTGCGCGGGTTGGTTCAGCAGCCATTCAGTTTTCTCCTGCGGCCTATTATACCGGTTTGCAGGCAGCTTTGCCACCCAAACCTGCGACAAATCAACCCAGCAGCGCATCCAGATAGCGTTCGATCATCGTCTCGAGGCCAAAGGCAGCTTCGGCTCGTTGGCGCGCAGCCAGCCGAAAGCGCTGCGGGTCGGCCAACAGTTCTCGGGCAGCCCGCGCCAGGTCATCCACCGCCGGCGGGTCAAGCGTCCAGGCATTGCCACCATAAGGCACCAGGCGCCCGGCATCGCCCTGCACCAGTTCTGGCAAGGCGCCAATCGCAAAGCCCAGCACCGGCAGCCCGCAGGCCAATGCCTCGATGACCGAGTTGGGACAGGGCGCATTGATTTCAGCCGAGAAGTAGACATGCGCCGAACGATCGAGGGCCGGAATTTGTTCGCGCGGCAGCACCCCGGCCCAGGCAATGGGCTGCCCGGCAGCCAATTCCACCGGCTGCTTCAGTTCGTGCGGCACCTCGCCAGCCACCATCAATTCCAATGGCTGTGCAAGGTTGGGGCGCAGCAAAGCCATCAGGCGCGCTGCCGTCCACAGGCCCAAATCATTTCCGCCGCCAAAACGCCCCTCCACCAGCAAAAAGCGCACGCAATCCTCCGGTGGGCGCTCGGGGCCTTGCGGGGTAAAGATGCTCAAATCCACGCCATTATGGATGACAACCGCCGGGCTGCGCACTGCGCCATAGCGCGTCTGCCACCAGTTGCGCACAAATGCGCTTTGATACACCACCCGGTCGGCAAAATGGCGTCGAATGGTTGCCAGCAGCCAGTTGCCCCACTCCGAGCGCGCATAATGCCGCAGGCCAGTGTTGCGCTGCCGATGCACCCAGTTCAACCCATCCAGGCGCTGCACAATGCGCACCCCGCGCCGGCGCAATTGCCAGAGCCATTCCAGGTGGCGCGTGCCGGCAATTACCAGGGCCGCACGCGTGGTCGGGTCGGTTGGGTCATGATGGGCGCGCAGACCACGCTGCCGCAGCCCTTCCATGAAGCGCCCCTGAAACGAGGTTGGGCCGCCCAACCCATTCAGGCGCGGCAGGACGCAAATGCTACCCTCACTCATCATAGGCCAACAAAGCAGCGACGATTTTCTCCGCCGCGTGTCCATCACCAAACGGGTTGGCTGCCTTTGCCATCTGCTGATAGGCGTGCGGGTCTTGCAGCAAATGGCAGGCTGTTTGCGCAATGCGCTGCGCGTCGGCACCCACCAGCTTCAAAACCCCGGCCTCAACCCCCTCAGGGCGCTCTGTCACCTCACGCAGCACCAGGGTTGGCACACCCAAACCGGTCGCCTCCTCCTGAATTCCACCCGAATCGGTCAACACCAACACCGAGGCCTTCATCAAATGCACCAGGCTGAGGTAATCCAAGGGGGGGAGAAGGTGAATGTTCGGCACTTCTCCCAACAAACGATAGACTGGCTGCTGCACATTCGGGTTGAGATGCACCGGATAGACCAGGTGCAAGTTGGGTTGCTGCTCGGCCAGGGTGCGCAGACCGGCACAAATCTGCTCCAGCGGAAGGCCAAAGTTCTCGCGGCGGTGCGCGGTGACCAGGGCCAGCTGCCGCCCATCTCGTCCAATGCCAATTTCTGCCAGCAGTTGCTGCACTTCCTGCGGCGCCGGGCGGGCCACAATCTGCCGCAGGGCATCAATGACCGGATTGCCAGTGAGAACGATTTGCCTGGCGGGGATGCCCTCGCGCAGCAGGTTTTGGCGGCTGTGTTCGGTTGGGGCGAAGTGCAAATCGGCCACCACCCCGGCCATGCGGCGGTTAATTTCCTCCGGGAAGGGCTGCCACTTATCGGCTGTGCGCAGTCCGGCTTCCACATGTCCCACGTGAATGCGGTTGTAATAACAGAGCAAGGCCGCCGTCATCACCGTCGTCGTGTCGCCCTGCACCAGCACCCAATCGGGACGTTCGCTGCGCAGCACCGGGTCGAGATGGGTGAGAATGGCGGCTGTCAGTTCAGAAAGGCTTTGGTTGGGGCGCATCAGGTTCAGGTCCAAATCTGGGCGAACCTCAAACAAGTCCAGCACCTGATCGAGCATCTGCCGGTGCTGTGCGGTGACACATACCCGGCTCTCAATGCCCGGTGTACGGGCCAATGCCTGCACAACCGGCGCCATCTTGACTGCCTCGGGGCGTGTACCAAAAATGGAAAGAACGCGCATGGCTATTTTCCACCCCCCAGACGATAAAGCGCAAAGCCAGCCGCCGCCCAATTCGTGCTGGCTGTATCCCAGCCCCCAACCGTATCGAGCAGTATGCGCGCCGGCGTCCAGCCCCGCAATGCATCCGGTGTCCAGCGGCAGAACTCGCTATGTCGAACGAGGAGCAGCACCACCTCGGCATCTTGCAATGCAGCCGCCAGGGTTTCCACCGTTGGCAGGCCGGGCAACTCGGGCTGCGGCTTAAACGGTTCAAACGCCTGCACCAATGCCCCTTCAGCCTGCAAAAGATGCACAACCTCAATCGCCGGGCTTTCGCGCAAATCATCCACATCTGGCTTGTAGGAAAGGCCAAGCGCAGCAATCCGCCGCCCGCGCAAGTCACCCAGGACACGGCGCGCCCACTCGACCACGAAGGCCGGTTGTCCATCATTCACCTTGCGGGCAGTATGAATTAATGGTGTCAGGTCAGGGGCAGCCTGCACCAAAAACCAGGGGTCCACGCTGATGCAATGCCCGCCCACGCCCGGGCCAGGGTTCAGGATTTGGACACGCGGGTGTCGGTTTGCCAGGGCAATCGCCTGCCAAACATCCACGCCAAAACGATCTGCCAGACGGGCAAATTCGTTGGCAACCGCAATGTTGACATCGCGGAAGGTATTCTCCATTAACTTGACCATTTCGGCTGTTGTCGCATCGGTGAGGAAGATTTCGCCCTTGACAAAGATTCGGTAGAGGTCGCGCCCCGCTTCGGCAGAGGCTGCATCCATGCCGCCAATGACGCGGGCGTTTTCAATCAACTCGCGCAAGATTTGCCCGGGCAGAACGCGCTCTGGCGAATAGGCAAGGAAGAAATCCTGCCCACACTTCAGACCAGAACGCTCCAGGATGGGCCGCACCACATCGGCCGTTGTGCGGGGTGGTGAGGTTGATTCCAAAACAACCAGGGCACCGCTGCGCAAGTGCGGGACAATGCTTTCGGCAGCTGAGATGACATAGCTCAGGTCGGCGCTCTTATCCGCATAGAAGGGCGTTGGCACAGCAATCAAGAATGCATCCGCCACCTCAGGTGTGGCTCTGATGCGCAAATTATCCGAGCGCAGCGCCGCCTGCACCAAAGTGCGCAGCCCCGGCTCATAGAGATGCAGTTGCCCATTTTGCAGGGAATGGACAATTGCCGGGTTAATATCTACCCCAATTACCTGAACGCCCGAGGTAGCAAATGTGCTGGCCGTTGGCAGGCCAATATAGCCCAACCCTAACACACAAACTTTTTCAAAGTTCACATGAACTCCTTTTGGACGAACTGTTTTGAGCGATTATACCGCACATCTGCAAAATGGCGCGGTGCGTTGGAAGCGCAAGCAACGAGCGACGCAAATCGGGGTCAGCAATTCGGGCCGCATTTTGGGAGAGGAATTGCTCAGCCAGGGAGAGTACCGGCTGCGCATCGGGGTGAGCGGCTCGCAGCAACACCTGATAACATCCCCAGGCCAAAACCGGCAATCGGGCAACCGCACCAATCTGTTTCAGCGCTTGCAGGCGTGACAAAATGCCATCCAACCATTCCGGCTGCGTCATTTGAGGGGTACAAAGGGCGCGCCCCACCTCAGCCTCCAGTTGACGGGCTGGCTTGTTCAATTGGGCATAGTGCTGAAGAGCCCGTGTAAAGGCCTGCTCTGCCGAGGGCAAGTCGCCCGCTTGCAGCCAGGCCTGGCCTAATTCGACCAACGCCCCGGCCTGCACCGGCAATGCGCCCACCTCTCCGGCAAGCTGCTCGGCCTGCTGCGCCACATCACAGGCAGCCTGCGACTGCCCCGAAACGCGCAACAGATGGGCATAGGTCTCCAAAGCAACACTCTGGCCGCGTCGATCCCCAATCTGCTGATAAAGTGTCATCGCCGCCTCCAAGGTCATCTGTGCTTGCTCAAATTGTCCCAGCAGCACATAGGCCTCGGCCAAATTGGCACTGACCGTAGCCTTGCCATAGCGTTCACCAATTTCATCGAACAGGGCCAGGGTTTGGTACAGGTAGTCGAGCGCCTCAATCATGCGATGCTGCCGGATGGCAATTTCGCCCAGGTTGCCGAGTGCCAGCCCCTCCAACCGACGGTCACCATTTTGGCGGGTGTGATTGAGCGCCTGTTGATACAGCTGAATGGCTTCGTCCAGGTGATTCATCTCCAGCGAAACAACCCCCAGGTTCAGCAGCGTGTTGCTCAGTGAACGGCGCTCACCGCAACGCAGCGAGAGGTCAAGCGATTGCTGATAGCGCTCTGCCGCCAGCGGATATTCACCGCGCAACAAGGCCAGGTTGCCCAGGGCGCGCAGGCCATCCGCCTCCACAACCGGCAGGCCCGCCTGCCGGGCCAATTGCAAAGTGTGTTCCACGCGTTGCACTGCCTCATCATATTTCCCCAGGCGATAGAGCGCCAACCCCCACCACAAGCGCGCCGGTGCTTCAATCTCGGGTGCAGCGCAGGATTGCAACAAATCCACCGCCAGTTGTGCTGCCGAAATGGTGGACGAATATTCCCCGGTGTGCGCCCAAAATGCAGCCCGGCGCAGCGCCACCTCGGCCTGCTGACAGGGAGAAGCCTGTGCTGCGGCAATCGTTTCCAGTTCATCCAGGTTTTGGCGTTGTGCGCTGCGCTGCGCCGCCAGGTCCTGAATCCGTTCGCGCCCCAACAGCAGGGCATAGCGTTCCCCGGTCTGCGTATCTGTCAGGCGCTGCAAGGCACGCTCAATCTGTTCCAGCGCCACGCTGTGCAACCCGCTATCCGTCCAGAAGGTCAACAAAGCGCGCACACTGCGCAGCAAGTCCTCATCCAGGCGCAAGTCATAGGCCAGTTGCAGCGCCGCCAAGACATTCGCCGCCTCCTGCTCCAATTGCTTCCAGCTGCCTTCAACCACTGGATGGGCCGCATGTTGGCATACAAAATCGGCAAAGAAGCGCACCAGGCAGCGTTGCGCCGCCTGCACGGTTGGCTCAAAACCAGGCAAACTGGCAAAATCATAAATCGTTTGGTGCAGGGTGTAGCGGTCGGCGCCGACACTCTCCACCAGGCCATGATCCACCAGCGCATCCAGCGCCTGCGGCCCCGATTGCATCAGGGTCAGAGCAGCCGCCTCCGAAAAGGTGTTTGGTTTGGAGGGAAAGAGGGCCAAGGCGCGCAACGCCTGACGGGCCTCGTGCGGCAGAGCGGCATCACTTGCGCCAATCACAACTTGCAAAGACAGCCCGGCTTCATCTTCCAGGCCGGGGCGCTGCTCAAGCGGCGATTGGGGCTGTGCCAGGCTCATACGCTTGCTGGCCTGTTGCAATTCGGCCAATGCACTGCGAATCCGCCGCGATTGGGCCGCGTAACTCTGACGGTGCAAATGCCGTCCAACCAAAATCAGGGCCAGCGGCAACCCGCCCACACTGCGCACCAGTTCCGATGCCTCTTCCGGTTCGCTTTCCACCAGGCGCGGGGCAAGCTGCGCCAACAATTCCAGCCCTGAATTCTGCGCCAGTTCCATCACCGGCACACAATGTTCACTGCCCACATCCAGCGCCACACTTTGCTGACGGGTTGTAAAAAGGTGGGCACAATTGGGCCCCCCCAGACGCAGCGCCAGGGCATCGGACACATTCCAGGCATCATCAATCACCAGCAAAATGCGGCGGGTGCCAATGGCATCATGCACCAGCCGGGCACGGGCCGGCACAGTCACTGCCCGGCCCAGGGCCTGGACATCCACCCCCAGGGCCGTTGCCCACCCACCCAACAGGGCCAGCAGGTCCGGAGAACGCCCCAGGCCAGCCCACAACACGCCATCGGCAAAGCGCGCCTGAACCGTTGAAGTATGTGCCAGCGTGACAGCCAGGGCCGTCTTGCCCACCCCTGGCATCCCTTGCAAAACAACCAACGGCCCGGTCAACAAGCACTGTTCAATCTCCGTCAAAATACCGGTTCGACCCACCAGGTCATGCACCGGCAACGGCGGAACGCCGCACCACACCATCTCCCCATCCAGCAAATGGGTCTCCTGACGGGCCTGCTCCTCCCATTGGCGTAACAAATCCGCCAGGGCCTGCATGGCTGTCTCCTGCTCATTGTAAAATGTGCGTCGGGAAATGAACAAATCGGCTGAAATTGCATCGGGGCTGCGCCCGCGCAGATATTGCTCGACCAAAATACAATAAGGCCGCCAGCGTTTATCGCTCGCATCGGGCTGTGCCTCACCTTCTGGTTTGAGCGAATCGAGGGCAGCCTGCAAGGTTTGGCGCAGGGCCAGGCCATTGCCAATCGCCGAGTCGGAATATCCAGCAGCACGGCGGCGGCCCAGAACAACATTCAGCCCCGCGAGCGGCTGCTCCCCCAACAAGCGCGCCGAATCCCAATTGCGCAGGGCGCGGCGCACTGCTTCCGCATGGATTTCTTCCATCAATGGAGACGCGTCAACCGCCATAACTTCCCTTTGTTGTACAGGATTTCTGCACTTTTTTTGCACTGCGCAGGTGTTGTGCAAGGTATGATAGGTTTTGTAAACAAAACATCTTTTTTTCCAGGAGTAAAAAGCATGTCGTTCTTTGGTAAGATCAAACAAGGGTTAGGAATCGGCACCGCCAAGGTGGAGCTTGAGATTCCGGGACAGGTGCAGGGCAGTGCCGGTCAAATTGAAGGCAAAGTCATCATCACTGCCAAAAGCGATCAGGTCGTTAAAGAAGTGCGCATCGTCCTCATTGAAGAGTATACCACCGGTCGCGGCGATGACAAGACCAGCAAGCAGTTTGAATTGGGCACAATCACCCTGCCGGGAATGGAGCTAAAGGCAGGAGAGACTCACACCCTGTCCTTCCAACTACCGTTCCAATTGCTCAAATCGAGCAATCAGTCGCTATCCGAGGAAAAGGGCGTGCTGGGCGCGCTGGGCAAGGCCGCCGTCTTTGCCCGAAACGAAAAATCGGAATACAAGGTCAAGGCCAGCCTGTCACTACAAGGCACCATGCTGAACCCAGACACTGACAAATCCATTCACATCCTCTAAGGGAAGGTGCGGTGGGGCGGTGCTGCGACCGCCCCACCGCAATTCAGGATCCAGGACATGCCAGCCTACACCGCCGCCCAGTACCGGGCATTTGTGCATCAATTCCTCAACAAGCGCGCCGACGTGCTGTGCGCCGCCCTGCGGCAACACAGGCAGACTGGCCCGGTTGAGTTGCTCATCCGCAGCAAAGGGTTGAAAGACTGTCACGGTGCGCTCTCCCTGCTGCCAGAAAATAGCCTGCTGCCCTCAACAACCGAACAGCAAGAGATGCAATACTTCGACCAGGCTGGCGTAGAAACCCTGGCCATTGAATTGGACGAACTGGTTGGCTGGATAGATGAGGCCTGGCAGTCCATCAACCAGGGAGCGGGCCGGGCATCAGCCTGGGTACAAATTGAAGGAGATTGCGAGCGCTACGACCTGAACGCGAGAGAGTGGCGATCCAACGTTTAACAACGCATCGAAGATTCAATTTTGGGGTAAAATAAAGCCATCCCTGTTGGCCGAGGAGAGGCAATGTCCCAAACCTGCGATATTTTGATCATTGGCGGCGGCGTTGTGGGCTGCATGGTAGCCCGTTTTCTATCCCAATTTGATCAAAAAATTATTTTAATTGAAAAAGAAGCCGATGTTGGCATGGGCGCAAGCTCGGCCAATTCGGCCATCATTCATGCCGGCCACGACCCGCTGCCCGGCACGCTCAAGGCAGCAATGAACGGGCGCGCCAACCCCATGTGGGATACCCTGGCCGGTGAACTGGGCGTGCCGTTTGAGCGGCGCGGCAGCTATGTTGTTGCCAGCCGCAACGAACAAATGCAACGCCTGGAAGAATTGCTGCAACGTTCACGCCAAAACGGCGTGCCGGGAGCCGTCATCCTCAGCGGTGACGAATTGCGCTCCCGTGAGCCTGCACTGAGCAGCGAAACCTGCGGCGCGCTCTACACCCCCTCAGCCGGTTTAATTGACACACTGATCATCAGCCTGGCAGCTGCTGAAAACGCAGTTCAAAACGGCGTTCAGGTGCAGCTTGAAACTGCCTTTAAGGACTTTCTGTTTGAGGGGCGGCGGATTGTTGGCGTGCGCACCAACCAGGGTGAAATTCGTTGCCGTTGGGTGGTAAACGCTGCCGGTCTGTTCAGCGATGAGGTGATGCACAAGGCCGGGGTGCGCCCCGAATTTAAAATCACCCCGCGCCGCGGCGAATATTGCATTCTGGACCGGGCTGAGACCAGCATTCACAACGTCCTCTTCCCCGTCCCATCTGAGGTGAGCAAAGGCATTCTGGTGCTTGCCAGCCTGCATGGCAATGCGCTGGTTGGCCCCGATTCGCAATTGGTGAGCGAAAAAGATAACGAAGACATCACCCCGCAAGGGATGGAAGAAATCTGGAGCGGTGCAGCGCAGCTTGTGCCATCGCTCAACCCACGTCACGTCATTGCCACCTTTGCCGGGCTGCGCGCCACCGGCAACGCCAGCACCCCCGGCCTCGATTATCATCACGATTTCATCATCGAAATCCCGGGCGAGGTGCAAGGCCTGGTCAACCTGGGCGGCATTGAATCGCCCGGTCTGACGGCTGCGCCTGCCATTGCCGAACGCGTGATTGAGCTACTGCGCGAGGCCGGTGAGGAATTGCGCCCACGCCGCACCTGGAACCCCATCCGCACCCCGCGCCCACGCTTCCGCGACCTGAGCCGCGCCGAACAAGCCGAGTTGATTGCCAAAGACCCGCGCTATGGCCGGATGATTTGCCGCTGCGAGTTGGTGACCGAAGGCGAAATTGTGGCCGAGCTTCATGGGCCCATCCCTGCCCGCACCTATGATGCAATCAAACGCCGCACCTGGCTCGGCACCGGTCGCTGCCTGGGATCATTTGACATGCCGCGGGTGGTGCAAATCATGTCCCAAGAACTGCACATCCCACCAACCCAAATCACCAAACGCGGGAGCGGCTCGCATTTTCTGACCCGCCCAACCAAAGCCGAGGAGGAATGAGATGATCAAAGAGGTGTATGATGTCGTCATCATCGGCAGCGGCCCCGGCGGTCTGGCTGCCGCAATTGCCGCCCGTCAAAACGGGGCCGAGGATGTGCTGATCATTGAACGCGACCTGGAACCCGGCGGCATTCTATTGCAATGCATTCACAACGGCTTCGGCGTTGAAATCTTCAAACAAGATTTACCCGGCCCTAGCTATGCGCAACGCTTCATCAACGAGGCGCGCGGTATCGGCGTGGATTGGTTGATGGATACGATGGTGCTGGATGTAACCCGTGACCGGCGTATTTTTGCCATGGGCAAACACAGCGGCATGGTTGAAGTGCAAGCCAAAGCCATCGTCCTGGCAATGGGCTGCCGCGAGCGCACCCGCGCCCAAATTCGCCTGCCGGGCGCCCGCCCCGCCGGGGTTTACACGGCTGGCACAGCGCAGCGCTGGGTCAACGTGGAAGGCTACATGCCCGGAAAACAATTTGTCATCCTCGGTTCGGGCGATATTGGCATGATTATGGCCCGCCGCCTGACCTTTGAAGGGGCAAAAGTCGAGCGCGTGCTGGAAATTATGCCCTACCTGACCGGCCTGACGCGCAACTACGTCCAATGCCTGCTGGATAATAACATTCCCCTGCAATTGCGGCACACGGTCAAGCGCATCATCGGGCGCAAGCGCGTTGAGGCAATCGAATCTGTCCTGGTGGATGAGCGCTGGCAGCCCGTCCCCGGCAGCGAAGAAATCATCCCCTGCGACACCCTGCTGCTCTCGGTCGGCCTGATCCCCGAAAATGAGCTTTCGCGCCAGGCTGGTGTGCAATTGGACCCGGTCACCGGCGGCCCCTTTGTGGATGATGGCTTCCAGACCAGCGTGCCGGGCATCTTCTCGGCTGGCAATGTCGTTCACGTCTACGACCTGGTAGATTGGGTCACCGAGGCAGGCCGCACGGCTGGCAAGCAAGCTGCCCGCTATGCCCAGGGTCAACACCTGCCAGAAAACCAGCGCGTGCGCCTGGTGGCCGGCGAAAACGTGCGCTATGTTGTGCCGCACGAACTGAACAGCGCCAGCCTGACAGAAGGCGAAGTGCGCCTGCAACTGCGCGTTCGGCAGCCGGTTGAGGCCCCGGTTTGGGTTGAGGCACGCTGCGGCGAAAAGCTGATTGCACGCAAGGCCGAGCCTTACGCCCGCCCCGGCGAAATGGTAACCCTGGTACTATCGCCCAAGCACTACGACGAGGTACAACACGCCCAGGAACTGAGCATTGCAGTAATCAAGAGGTGATGTGATGGAAGAAATTGAAAAAGTGATTTGTATTACCTGCCCCAAAGGCTGTACGCTGGATGTAACGCGCGCGGGCGAAACAATCGTCAAAGTCACCAATGGCTGCAAGCGCGGGCATGACTATGTGCGTGCCGAACTGACCGACCCGCGCCGCATGGTTGCAACGACCGTGCGGGTGCGCGGCGGTCTCTACCCCCTGCTGCCAATTGCCACCTCGGCCCCCTTCCCCAAGCCGCGCATCCCAGAGCTTTTGGCCGAAATCCGTCGCCTGGAAATTGATGCGCCCGTGACGATGGGGCAAATTGTGCTATCCAATGCACTGGGAAGCGGCATTGACCTGATTGCAAGTCGCGATATGCAACCCGCAGAACACGCACAACCTGCGGTATAATCCGTGTTCATGCAAACGGACCGGCCCTTCTTATCCATCATCATCCCTTGCTATAATGAGCAAAAGAACCTGGAGCGCGGCGTGCTGCAGGAAGTGCAGGCTTACCTGGCAAAGCAGCCCCACCCCTGGGAAGTCATCATTGTCAACGACGAGTCGAGCGATGAGAGCCGCCGCCTGCTGCAAGCATTCGTTGCGCAACAGCCCGGCTTCTCCCTGTTCGATATTCCACATGGCGGCAAACCAGCCGCCGTGTGGGCTGGCATTCAGCAAGCACGGGCCGAAATCGTCCTCTTCACCGACATGGATCAATCCACCCCGCTGAGCGAGATGGAAAAATTGCTACCCCACTATGCCGAGGGCGCCGATGTCGTCATTGGCAGCCGCGGCGGTGGGCGAGAAGGCTTCTCCATCGTCCGCAAACTGGGCAGTTTTGTCTTTCGCACCCTGCGCCGAGTGCTGCTGCTGCCCGGCATTCAGGATACCCAATGCGGCTTCAAATCATGCCGGCGCACCGCAGCGCTGCGCGCTTTTCCACAGTTACAGTTCTTCCGTCAGGAGCAGCGCCCCAAAGGCTGGAAAGTTTCGGCCTACGATGTGGAACTGCTCTACCTGTTTGAGCAATTCGGCTACCGGATTGTTGAAGTGGAAGTGGAATGGAGCAACCGGGATGAAAGTGACACGAAAGGCGCCCGCGGCGAGCTAAGCCGTTACCTGCGAGAATCGGTTGAGATGGGCCGCGAGGTGCTGCGCGTGCTGCGCAACCGCTGGCGCGGCCTTTACCGATCGTGAACGCCCCTCATTCCTCCCGCAAGCGCGGCTCAAACACCCGTTCCAGCGAAAACCCAAGCAGCAAGAAGGCATAGCCCGTAATCATCAACAAAGCCGCCGGTAAGAGCAGCAGGTGATAGGCCCCCTGACTGAACCCTGTATCCAACCCTTGCAACACCAGCTGCCCCCAGGTTGGCGGTGAGAGGGGGTCATAGAGACCGAGCATCGAAAGCGACGCCTCCAGAAAGACATAACTCGGCACCAGCACCACCACCTGCGGGATGATGATTGCACCAAGGCGCGGGATGAGGTAGCGAAAGATCATCCGCCCATCCCCTGCCCCATACGACTGCGCAGCCTCAAGATAGGGCATCTCCTTAATTTGCAAGAACAGCGAGCGGAAGCTCTTAATTCCCGGCCCAAAAACGCTCAGCAAAACTGTCACCCCCAAAATGACCCAAAAGCTCTTTGAATAGAGGGTGTAAATCAGCAAACTGACCGGAAAGAAGGGCAGAATCATGTTAATCTCGGTCAGGCGTTGAATCAATTCATCCACCCAGCCACCATACCAGGCAGCCACAGCAGCAATAACCAGCGTCGTCAGCGTGGAAAGCCCGGCCGCCAGCAGCCCAAAGGCCAACGCAACCGGCGTCCCCCATAACAGCGCAAAGCCCACATCCCGGCGCTGCCCATCTGTGCCGGCCACCCCCCACGCCTGCCCATAGAGGACAAAATCGGCGCTCACATCGGATTGCGGGTCGAAGACAAAGGCCGTCACCTTTAGCTCATAGCGCCCCTGCATCACCTCGCGCGTCCCCGGCGCAAAGAACAAGCCCTCGCGCACAAAGGTCGCTTTCAGTCGGCGTTCGAGCCGGTCATCGTTGAACATGTAGTACGAATAGGAAGACGTAATCGAAAAATTACCAATGTTCAATTCACGGCCATCCGGCGTCACCCAGACCATGCTAACGAGTGGCTTTTGGTCTTCGGGATAGCGGGCAGTGAAGAAAACGATCAGGTCGGTTGGCAGGTCCTGATAGGGATAATCGAACGGAAAGGAAAAGGTGATTTGACGGGTATCGCCCGAGACCAGCTTCTCCTGCCGCCCGATGATCGGGTCATCGGCACGAATTTCAACCGATTCTGGCAAGTCATCCTTGCGGAACCAGTTCACCCAGACCGGCAAGGCATTGACCGGGTTGCGCAGCCAGACGAAATTATCGCCGCGCCAGCGCCGCAACGCATCCTGATAGGGCATTTGCACCAGGGTATAAACCGAAACAGCCATCAGGGCCAGAACAATCAACGAACCAGCCAAGACGCCCGGGTGACGCAGCAAAAAACGCACACCCTCTCTCAGGTGCAGTTGGCGTTGCTTGCGGATTTGCAGCTTGCCCGGCGTTTGTTGCTCAGTCGCCATCAGCGGCGGCAGAGTCAGGCGCGGCAATGGCGCAGAGCGGCGCAGCAAGGCCCGCAGCCCGGCCTGACGTTTGGGGACGCTCAGGCTGGAGCGCAACCCGCTAATTTTGACGCGCGGATCCACCAGGGCGTAGAGAATATCGAGCAAGAAAACTGTCACCACCAGCAAATAAGCAAAGGTCACCACCAGCGCCACCAGGAGCCGCACATCAAAGAAGCGCACCGCAATCATCATCATTTGCCCCACCCCACCCACATTGAAGACAATTTCCAGCAGCACCACCTCTTGCCACAACCCCACCAGCATCAGCGCGAAACTCGTCAGCACATTCGGCAGCATGGGACGCAAAATGTAACGTCGCTCGAGGTGTTTGTTTGGCAGGCCTTTTGCCACCCCGGTCTGAACGTATTCCTCACTGGAATTGATCAGGAAGACCGTCCGCCAGGCATAAATGCTTTGAAAGAATTTGCTGATGAAGATGGCCACAATCGGCGGCAGCATGAAACGGAGGTAGAAGCCAGCATATTGTAGATCGGTAATCGGCGGCCAGGTCGTGAACGGTTTCAGATAGAAGTGAAAGCCATACATCAACACCAGCGAAATGACAATGCCATATACCCAGCTCGGTGCAGCGGCCAGCGGTGCCAGCGCCGAGACGAGGCGATCCTGCCAGGAGCCATGCCGACGTGCCAAACGCAAGGCCAAAAGAATGCTAACCAGGAACAACAGCACATTGGCACTGCCAAACACCAGCAAGGTGCGCGGCAGCGCGTCCAAAATGGAGGCGCGCACCGTGATGGCCTGCGAACCCTGCGCCAAGGCATAATAGGAGCGAGCCATGCCCCAATCCAGCGTCAGGCCCTTCCACAACCACTGCAAACAGCGCAGCAAGAAGGGCCGGTTCAGCCCAGCCGCCTCCTCCATTGCGGCGCGCGTCTGCTCAATGATTGCCTGACGCTCGACATCGTCCGTCACCTCGCGCAGCCAACCGCCCTGAATCATGGAACCCAGGCTTTCTTCAATGTTGGCGCGCACCACCGTATCCAGGTAACCGCCCAAATTGGCAACCAGAATGGTGAGGAAAACGCCCACCACCAGAGCAAAGGTGAGGGTCAACAAACGCAGCAAGACATAGACTGCAACACGCTTGAAGTTGCTGAACAAAGGCGGCGGTGCATCGGTTCGGGTTGTTGGGGAAAGTTCAATCTCGCTCATGTCTACCTCATCCAATATCAAAAAAAAAGTACCTGGCCGCGCTTAGACGGCCAGGCTTTCCCATTCATGCATCAATTGATCCAAATCCGCCTGCACCTTTGCCACCTGCAGGCCCAGTGTGCGCGCCTGTTCAAAATTACCGCGCTCTGAAGCCTTTTGCAGCTCAGCATAGAGACGCTGCAAGGCCTGTTCCTGGGTGTGAATGCGCTCCTCCACCAGGCTCAGCGACTGGCTGCGGCGGCGCGCTTCCTTGTCGTTGCCGCGCAGCGGCTGACGGTTCTGCACCAAAGTGCGCACCCCCAGCGACTGTCTGCCCGCCGCCTGACGAATGACAAACTCGCGATAGCGCCCGCGAAAGACGTGTAGCCGGCCAGCGCGCAGTTCCCAAATCTGGGTTGCCAGTTGATCCACCAGATAGCGATCATGAGAAACGAGCAAAATGGTACCCGGGAAAGCGTCCAGCACATCTTGCAACGCCTCGCGAGCGGGAATGTCGAGATGATTGGTTGGCTCATCCAGGACGAGGAAATTGGCGCCTTGCAGTGCCAAAATCGCCAGGGCCAGGCGCGCCCGCTCTCCACCGCTCAGCATCTGAATCTGTTTGAAGACATCCTCGCCGCGGAACAGATATTGCGCCAGGTAGGCACGCGCCGGCTCATCATCCAGCATCTTATGGGTGCGCAGTTCCTCCAGCACCGTACGCTCGCCATTCAAGGCATCCTGCGCCTGAGCAAAATAGCCAACGCGGAAGCTCGGGCCGGTTTCAATCTCACCTTCCAGCGGGGCAATCTGCCCGACCAGTGTTTTGAGAAAACTGGTCTTCCCGCTGCCATTGGGGCCCATCAAGGCCGCACATTCACCGCGCCGCAATTCCAGCACACCGGTGCAGAAGAGCCGATTGCCAGGGTAACCGATGGTCACCCCATTGGTGCGCAGCGCCACCGCACCGCCATCGGCGCTCGCCTGCAAACGCGGGCGGATGTGCAACGGACGATGGCTGGGCAGTTGCAAAGCATTGACGCGCCGGATGACCTCAATCACATCCATCGGACGTTCAGATCGGATCTCCATCTCGATCCATTTTCGGCCACTGCGCATCGCCAGCACACCATATTGCTCAATGGCGTGAAGTTCGCGCGACACACGCCGCAGCCGCCCCAACGCCTGCGCATGCGTGCTATCGCGCACCCAGTTGCGTTGAATGTAATCTACCTCATTCAGCAGGCGGGCCTTCTCTTCTTCAAACATGCGCTGCTGCAAGGCCCAACGCTCCTCGCGCTGCTGCACATAGGCACTGTAATTACCAGAATACTCTTCCAGGCCAAGGGGCGTCATCTCCCAAATGGTGTTGACAGCATGGTCGAGAAAATAGCGGTCATGGCTAACGATGAGAACGGCCCCCTGCCACTCTTCCAAAACATGTTCCAACCACTCCACCGCATCCACATCCAGATGGTTGGTTGGCTCATCCAGAATCAGCAGGTCGGGTTTTTCGAGCAGCAGACGGGCCAGCAAAGCACGCGTCTTCTGCCCGCCGCTCAGGTGATTGAGCGGCATCGTCCAACATTCCTTGCCCAGGCCAAGCCCTTGCAAAGTTTGTTGAATGCGCAGTTCATACTCGTAGCCGCCGGCCTGTTCAAAGCGCTGCTGCAAATCACCATATTCTTGAAGCAATTGTTCCGAAGCAGCCTGCCCCATTTGCTGTGCCAGTTCATCCAAACGGTCTTGCTGACGCAGCAAATCGGCAAAGACCGTCTCCATTTCCGTATAAACGGTATGCTGACGATCCGCAAAGGCATCCATTGCCTCCTGCCGCAGATAGCCCAGGCGCCGCCCGCGCGCCAATGCAATTTGGCCGTGAGTAGGGGGATTGATTCCAGCAAGCATCAAGAGCAGCGAGGTTTTGCCAACCCCATTCGGGCCAATCAGGCCAATTTTGCTATCATTGGCAATGCTAAGCGTCACGCCCTGAAACAGGTCAAAGGCGCCAAAAGAAAGGCCAAGATTATGGGCTGTAAGAATAGACATTGTTGCACTCCATCATATTGTATCTGAAAATTCATTCCATGCCCGCAGCCTGAGCCAGTTTTTAAGAAAGAAAAACGGCCACGAGCTGGAGAAGCGCCGTGGCCGCAAACATTAAAATAAAATGAATGACTACCAGGCACACTCCGACAAGGCAAAGCCCACACCGCTGGCGCGCAGCGTGCGGAAGCACTTTGTCTTGGGGAGAATCTTCTGGCTCATTGTCATTTCTTCCTTCACACCAAATTTTACCCCGATTTTGTCAGATACACAAGGGAATTTCGAGAAAAAGC
Organism: uncultured Anaerolinea sp.; assembly: GCA_964453115.1. GTDB lineage: Bacteria > Chloroflexota > Anaerolineae > Anaerolineales > Anaerolineaceae > JAIWNK01. The sequence continues at coordinate 43,703 of CAYVRT010000016.1, forward strand.
CTTGACTCTTGCGCAAAACCCACTATAATCGTATACGGTATACGATATATGACACCTCTAACCCCCTCCCCAACCCCCAATTCCTTGCAGCAATATGCTTACGACGCCATCAAAGCTGCCATTCTCGACTTCACCTGCCAGCCCGGTTCAGGGCTGGTGGAAGCCGACCTGGCCCGTCAGTTGGGCATGAGCAAAACCCCGGTGCGCGAGGCGCTTGGCCGACTGGAACGCGAGGGCTTTGTCTTCAAAATCCCCTACACTGGCTACCTGGTGGTTCCCATTTCACAGCACACCATGCACGAAATCTTCCAGATTCGCGCCGCTCTCGAAGGCCTTTCGGCGCGCATGGCTGCCGAACGCTTCAGCCCGCGCGCCGCTGCCCTGGCAGTCGAGTTCCTGGAAGAGCATGCCCGGGCTGCCCGAACGGGCGACATTGTGCGCGCCGCCAAATTCAACCGCCATTTTCATGGCCTGCTGATTGAATGCGCCCAAAACCAGCACCTGGGCCAAATCCTCTTTAACCTGGATGAACACTTGCAGCGCTACCGCCTGCTGGCTAGTTTTCAAAAAGGCCGGTTGGAAAAATCCATCGCTGAACATCAGCGCATCCTTGCCGCACTGCAAGCCGGCAACCCCGATGAGGCCGAGGCAGCTGCCCGCGCCCACATCCTCGGCGTCGCCGCCGACCTGCGCGACCAGGACTTTGACACCCTGATTGCCCAGGTAGCGGCCCGCATCGCCCTCCCCGAATGACCCTGCCGCAAGGCAGTCAGACCCTTAGACTGAAGGAGATTTTCCATGCCCAACCAATGGACCTATCGTTATCAACTGTACAAACACTTGCAGGCCAATGCTGGCACCATCTACGCCGAAGCCCGCAAAGCCGCCGAAGAAATTGGCCTGCTGCCCGATTATCGCGGCAACCTTGGCCTGACCGGTGCCGTCTCCGGCTGCCATGGGCTGCTCTCGCGGCAGGTAGAAGAAGCAATGCACGACTCGGCGCGCAAGGTCATCCCCAGCGCAGCGCTGGATGAGCAGCTGCGCGATGTCGTCAAATCGGTTTACGGTGATGACTATGACGCAGCGCTGATTAACACCTGTGAGGCTGCGCTGGCAACCTGTTTCGATGTGCTGTGCATGCCGCCCACCCTCGGCAAGGGCGAACCCTACCGCACCCGCTACCTGGCACTCTACGAGCGGCACCTCCACCATCAAGGCGCCTATGGCCGCCCCTTCCCGCCCAAGTATAAGGAAATCAACGCCGAGCGCGGCGAAGCGGCTGGTGAATATGGTGTGCAGGGCAAGCGCGCCTTCAATCTGGATACGATTGTGGTCAAGCCAATTGGGGCAACCTATGAAGCGCATGGCATCAAATACAATCCCATCCCCAACATGCTGCATGTAGATGCGCGCGCCACCCTGGAACGTCTGGCACAGGCTGCCGCCCGACAACCCGAGTTGCTCTCTGGCATCGCCTCACTCGGCTACGACACCCCGGGCTACGGCTATGGCGAAAAAGATGCCAATGGCGCCCCGCTTTTGCAGGTTGGCATGGCCCAATTGGCCGCCGAGTATGACATTCCCTACATTGTGGACAATGCCTGGGGTGCGCCGTTCATCGGCACCGATATCCGCCTCAACGGGGCTGATGTGATGATGTATTCAATGGACAAGGCTGCTGGCGCCCCAACCTGCGGGCTGATCATTGGCAAGGAAGAGCCAATGGTGCTGGTGCGCCGCGCTCTGGGCATTCATGGCGCACGGTATGGCACGCTCTCCTCACACGGCAAGGCCGCCTATGTGGGCTTCGACCCGGGCAAAGAAGCACTCGCCGGGGCAATTGCTGCCCTGCGCATTCTGCGCGACACGCCGCAGGTTGCCCTGACCGCCCTGGATGATTTGTATCGCATCACGCTTGAGGAATTCGAAGCGCTGCCAGCCGCCCTGCGTCAGGGCTGGACGATTTACAAATCGCCCAATTGCCTCTCGGTGGAATTAAACTACGCCGACATGTGGCTGAATGGTCAGCAAGGCCTGCCCATCTTCTCGATCGAGGATATGTATGCGGGCAGTCACATCCTGCAACAGGCCATGTCGCAAATGGGCATGATCCCAACCATTGCCTACGATGCCAATATCATGGTCTCGAATGGCGTTGGCAACCTGGATGAAGAAGGCCGCCTGCTGGAAGGGCCAACCCGCCTGGCAGTGCGCGGCATGTTCAAGATTATTGAAATCCTTGCCCGCTACGCCAAATTGATCTAAAGCAGCTCCATCCTGCTGCATCCAATGAGACCTGCCCCGCCCCCGCACCGCTTTGCGGGGCGGGGCAGGCAATTACACAGCCAGGAGGTACGATGACCGCTACCGAACATGTACTCGATGCACTCGACCTGGAAACCTTCCTCATCTGTCAGGATGAAGACCAGGCACGTCAGTTGGCGCTGGCACTGGCTGGCGAACTGGGTCTGGCGCATGCCGACCTGGTGTTTGTTGAACATCAAGGGCTGGGGGCACGGGTACGCATCCGCTGCTACATCCATCACCCCGGGCAGGGCTATGCCTGGCTCAAGGAGGAAGGATGAAAACCATCCTGCTCGCCCCGCTCGACCCGGTTCACGACAACGCCATCAAATTACTGAAACGCAAGTTAGAATCCGCTGGCTACCGCGCCCTGACCATGCCGCCCGGCGTTTCAGAAGAGGAAGTAATTGCCCTGGCGCTGCAAGAACACCCGGCTGCCATCCTGGTCAGCCGCACGCTGGGTTACAAAGTGGCCGAAACCCTCGGTCACCTGGTGGACCTGGCCGAGGCAGCCGGGCTGCGCCCGGCCACGCGCCTGGGCGTGGGTGGAATGGCACTCACCCAGGAAGTGGGCGCCGAGCTAGGCTTTGACGGTTGCTTTGTTGGCACGTTGGATATGGAAGCTGTGCTGGCCTTCATTGAAGGTCGCCCGCTGCCTTCCGTTGGCAGCAGCGCCGCTGCCGCTGCCGAAGTACGCCGCAAGCCAGACCTGACCGAGGGCTTCCATTACACCTTTCGCGATGAAAAAATTGCCCGCCTGCTGGATGCAATCACCGAGCAGCTGCTGAGCTGGGCCCAGAACAAGCAATCGCCGGCGATTGAGCGCGCCCGCCTCCGGGCAGAACTATTGCGCGAAACCAACCCGGTCAGCCGCTCTGCCCTGCTGGAACGCTACCTCAGCTTCTGCGATGGCGAGATTCAGGCCTTTTACCGCCAGGGTCAGTTACCCGCCGGGGTGCGCCGTCTGGAAGCAGAAGAAATTGCCCGCGCCCCGCGGCGCCTTGAGCAGCCCCTGCCGCCTTTTCAATCCCTGCGTCACCCACAAAGCAAAACCCGTCCGCTTTTCTTTGCGCAATATGGCACGGGCTGCCCAATTATGGATGCCGCCCACGTGCGCATTGCTGAGGCCTGGGGGATTGATGGCGTGCTGCACTTCGACCCCTCCTGGGGCGCACAGCGCGAGGGCCTGCTGGAAGGCCTGCTAACCCATGAACACGATGGCACCATCATCACCTTCGAGAACCTGCACTTCATCCGCAGCTTCATGCACCCATCCACGCTTTGGAATGTGCGCGGACACCGTGGCCTGAACACACCCGAAACCCAGGTGCTTGCCCAGGCTGCTGGTGCCGACCTGCTCAAGATTAACATCCCTTATGGCAGCACAGGCGGCGGCACAGACCCCGAACGCCTGGCCGTGGATGGCATCTATTCCGTTCGCCTGGCAGGCGAATTTGGCCTGCCGTTCGACATTCCAGGAAATGATGAATTAAGTGGCGTCCCGCCGCACAAGACCTTTGCCGGGTTGCTGGTGATGGTCATGCTCGGTCTCAAGCTCGGCGCCCGCCCCATCCCCAAGCCCCTGCTGTGCTATTCGCCCTATATGACGATTGAAGGGCTGATGGATGATAACTACGTGGATATGAACATCGCCAAGCTGAATGTCTGGCACGAGATTGTGGATGCGCCCATCTGGCCGGGCGAGCCGATTGGCTTCATGACCCATACGCCCGAACGAGTTCAAAGTGCGCTGACAACCGCCATCCATGCCGCCCTGGCAAGCAGTTGTGGCGCGGCCGCAGCAACGATTGCCTCCTCGGATGAGGCCTACTCAAAAGGCCCCATCTCCGGCCCGGCCCGGGTGGACACGCTGCGCGCAACCCGCGAGATGCTGCGCTTCTTTGGCTCAGCGGGCATTCAGCCCACACAGCGCGCCGCCGAATTGCAGGCGCAGCTGCACGAAGACATTACCGCCACGCTGCAAGCGATTGCCAAACGCGGCGATTTTGTCGCCGCCATCTATGAAGGGCTGCTCGGCACCCCAAGCGACGGCCTCTACCCCGGACGCACCGGGCGCGGCAGCATTCAAACGATTGGCTAAGATGCAAACGCTGGGCTTTGCCGGGGTTGCCAAAAACACGGGCAAAACAACCACCGCCCTGGCTGTGCTGCACCTGGCAGGGCAGGACGGACTGCGCCTCTGCCTGACCAGCATCGGCTATGATGGCGAAGAACGCGACCACGTCACCGGTCTGCCCAAGCCGCGCTATGCCCTGCCCGGCGGTTGCCTGGTTGCCAGTGCGCAACGCTGCCTGCAAGCCAGCCCAGCGGGGCTGCGCATTCTGCACACAACCGATATTCAAACCATCCTCGGCCCAATCCAAATTGCCGAGGTCATCCATCCCGGCCTGGTGCTGATTGCCGGGCCAAACCAGCAAACGCAAATTGAAGCAGTGCTGGCCGAGTTTGCAGAGCGCGGCGGTCAGCTCGGCCTGCTGGATGGAGCGCTCAACCGCCTGATGCCGCTGGCGGCTGCCGACGGGCTGTTAATCAGCACTGGGGCAGCCTTTGATGAAGACCCAACCCGCCTGCTGGAACACGCCGCCGCATTCACAGCCCTCTTCCGCCTGCCCACCCTGGCTGAAAAGCGGCCTGTCAGCCTGCCGCATGGCAGCCTGCTGGGTGCCGAACAGGCCGCACAGCTTGGGCAACAGTTGCGCTCCGGGCTGGATTGGGTCAGTTTGCCCAGCGCCGCTGCACCGCAGCACTGCCTCAACGCTGCCCGTCAGGCAACCCGCCCGGTCACATGGTGCTTTGGCAACCCCCTGCGCATGATGGCCGCCGGAGACCCGCGCGATTGGCAGGCATTCATTAACCTGGTGCAAAACGCTCAGGGCGGACGGGTGGGCGTTGCACAGCCGATCCCGTTGTATGCCCTGACGATCAACCCTTTCTACCCGCGTTACCTGGCGGCAGCCGGGCGTTACGAACCGGCCTACCTGCCCGCCGCCAACCTGTTGGCACAGGCCCAGGCTGCCCTGCCACAGCTGCCCATCCTGGATTTGCAGCTCCAGGGCGCCGAAGCACTGCGACCCTGGTTACCCTTTTTGAGGAAAGTGAAATGACCGACCCCTATCAAAACCAACTTTTGAACACAGGCAGTCCATGCGCAGCCCATCTCCCCGTCCCGGCCCGGCTGGTGTGCATCCTCCATGCACGCGCCGAGGCACGCGGCCTGAGCCTGGCGCCCTTCCCCTCACGGGCTGTCCTGAAACACGAAGTGCATGAGCTGATTCTGACCGCCGAAGCCGCCGCCCCCGGTCAAACCGTCAACCGCATTGCCTACCTGGCCTTCTTTGAGGTGCTGGAAAGCGGCATTCTCTGGGCAGGCGATACCATCCGCCTCGGCGAGCAAGTGCTGGGGCAGCTGGCTGGCTATGACATGACGCACATGCCCAATCACATGAACATCATTTTGCGCAGCAGCGAACCACTCCAAACCGGCCTGGAACTGGGGCTGGAACTGGGGCAGTTGCTGCGCTTTGAACACACCCAAGCCTGAGGAGACCTGCGATGACCATTCAAGTTGCTGTTTTGGGCTGCGGGCATATCGGCCACTATGCCGCCCGCGCCGTCCATCTGGCCGATGATATGAACCTGGTGGGTATCATTGAACTGCCCGAACGGATTGCTGCGGCACAGGCCGAGCTACCCGGCATGCCATTTGCCACCCGGCTGGAAGATCTGCCCACCCGCCCGGATGTTGCCATTCTGTGCGTGCCAACCCGCGCCGTGCAAGCCCTGGCCCCCGGCCTGCTGACACAAGGCATTCACACCGTGGATTGCTTCGACATGCACGGCGAGCCATTTCTACAGCTCAAGGCTGCCTGCGAAGGGCCGGCACAGCAACATGGTGCAGTTGCCATCCTGGGCGCCGGCGTAGACCCCGGCATCAGCACCCTCGTCCGCGCCCTGTTTGAAATTTGGGCGCCAACCGGTTTGACCTACGTCACCTATGGCCCTGGGATGAGCATGGGGCATACCGTTGCCGCCAAATCGTACCCCGGCGTGCGCGATGCCCTCTCCATCACCCGCCCTGGCGACCCCGGTTGCCATAAGCGCGACCTGTATCTGGAACTGCAACCCGGCGCCGATTTTGAGCAGGTCAAGGCACAAATTCTGGCCGATTCTTACTTCTGCCACGATGATGTGCGCGTCTTTGCGGTTGACGACGTGACCCCGCTGGTTGATATGGGCCATGCCATTCACATCTGGCGCAAGGGTGGCGCAAGCGGCGTGGATAATCAGCTGCTCGACTTCCAAACCACCTTCCACAACCCGGCCTCCACTGCCCAGGTGATGGTTGCGGCAGCGCGCGCCTGCACTCGCCTTCCAGCCGGAGTCCACACCCTGCTGGAAGTGCCGCTCTATGCCTTTTTACCCCAATCGCTGAACGAGTTAATGAAACGCCTGGTATGAATCGTTTTCAGCACCCGCACCCCACCTGGGTTGAAGTTGACCTGAGCGCCATTGCCCACAACACGCGGCAGCTACGTCAGGTCACAGGCACCGACATCATGGCCGTGGTAAAGGCTGAGGGCTATGGGCATGGCATGATCCCGGTTGCGCACACGGCACTGGAAAACGGGGCCACCTGGCTGGGCGTGGCGCGCCTGTCCGAAGCACGCGCACTGCGCACCGCCCGCATTGCCGCACCCACGCTGGTGTTTGGGCTGCTCACGCCCGAAGAAGTGGATGAGGCAATTGCCAACGACATCTCCGTCACACTGCACAGCTTTGAGTCAGCCGAATGGCTGGCCGAGCGCGCCGCTGCCCTGGGCCGCCCCGTCCATGCCCACCTGAAGGTGGATAGCGGCATGGGGCGGCTGGGCGTGCTGCCCGAGCAGGCACTCGCCCTGGCCCAACGCGCCACTGCCTCCGGGCGCATCCTGCTGGAAGGGCTGTACAGTCACCTGGCCGAAGTAGATGATGACCCACAAGCCGCCCTGACTGCACAGCAGGTGCAACGCTTTCTCGATGCGCTGCACAGCCTGCAAAGCGCCGGGCTACGCCCGCCCTGGGTGCACCTGGCAAATTCTGCCGCCGCCTATGCCTTGCCAGCGGCACGCTTCGACATGGTACGCGCCGGTTCAGCCATTGTTGGGCTGCGCCCCTTCTATTACGCCCCCTTCCCGGCTGAGATGCGCCGCTCGCTCAGCTGGCACGCCCAGCTGGCAGATTGCAAACGCCTACCGGCTGGCTGGAACGTCAGTTATGGGCAGGAATATCGGGCCAACGGTGATGAATGGATAGGCATCATCCCCGTTGGCTATGGCGATGGCCTGCGGCGGCAGAGCGGCAATCAGGTGCTGATTGGCGGTCAGCGCGCCCCGGTTGTTGGGCGGGTGTGCATTGATCAATGCATGGTGCGCCTGCCACAGTACACACCGCCCGGCAGCCTGGTGACAATCGTGGGCCGTCAGGGCAAAGAGGCCATCTACGTTGAAGAACTGGTACAACGTTGGAACAGCTCCGAGGCCGGTGTGACAGCAGGAATTGCTGCCCGAGTGCCGCGCTGTTATGGAACATGAAAGCGCGGCCCAGAATTTAGAGGACGGCAGCCACCAGGAAGAAAACAATAAAAACCAAAATCATTATTCCCAAAACTGTGGAATAGTTTTGGGGCGTCACCTGATTGTTCTTCGCCATTTTTCGGATGAGCGGAAACAAGCGCCAGTAGAATGATGCGGTTGCGACTGCCAACGCAAACAGGCTCAGGCGTTGCAATGCAAGGTCAGCAAAGAAAACGATCAACACCAGCAGCAGCAGGAAGATCAACTTTGCTCCAGCAACCCAATTGACCAGGTATTTTACAAACTCGTGAATTTCGGGGTGCTGTTTTGATTTTTCCCAGGCCGTGAAAACGCCAACTGCATTGGCATACCTGGACCCCGGGGCAAAATACATTGCCAAAACGTTAGAAAACTCCAGAAATACAAACGCCAGCAGGACAATTTTCACAAACATATGGTCAACTCCTGAATGAATATTTTGGCGCACTGTTAAACAGCAGCCAGGTACTGTTTCTATCTGTTCTTGAACTTTTTCATCATATCTTGTACAGCATACCAGCCAGTTAGCATGGCAATCGGAACACCGGCCGGGGAATAGGCCCACTGCCCTGCCTGATACACATTCGGGATGGGCGTCATAACAGACCGGGGAATATTTTTCAGTTGATTGACGACAGGAGGGGCTGCTTCAAATGACCATCCAGTAATCGCCCCTTCAGAACTTCCCGCAATCTCATGGATTGTCAAAGGAGAAGAAGAAAACTTAAAAAGGACATCCTGATCCATTCCCTTATAAATTGTGTCAGAAAAAATGGCAATGATCTGGTTTTCAATCGTTTCCTTGAACTCTTCATACCAACCGGCTTTTTGCACTTTTGCCACCAGGTCATAATCGAACAAAAGACTGATCATGATCCCTGTTTGTCCTTCAGGCGCCAGGTGAGGATCGCGCAAAGCGGGAATGGAAACTTCAAAGGTGTTGAATTGCAGATATTTTTCCAGCCAGGCAAGGACTTCAGCTTTGGAAGTTTTCTCAAAATTTTCTAACAGGTGCAGTCTTTCCTGTTTGTTTCGCTCTCCCAGGCCTTGGCGGGATGGGGTATAGAAGAGATGCGCCCCACCATTCTCCTGAAAATACGAAGGGGCGCGGTTTACAGCAATGTACATAATGAAAACCGATTCAGCCCCTTTTGAAGCCAGAACACGCTGCGTCTCTCGCTCAATTTTGCGGGTCGTTTGTGGGCCGAGACGCACCAAATTGAGAGAACGATAGAGCGTTTTCAGGTCAGCCGCCCAGATCAATTGATCATATGGATATCTACCGCCTTCGGAATCAACAACCTCCGAAGCGGAAGGGATCACTTCAACAATCTGCTTGTTGAGCTGAATTTTGCCACCGCAATTGCAGATTTTTTCTCTTAAGAGGCTTTCTAAAACTCCCGTTCCACCAACCGGGTAGAAATAATCAAGGTAGACATAGAAATATCCCAGGGCAAAATAGGAGGGTGTGTTACGGAAAAAATGCTGGATCAAAACATCAATTAAAGACTGGTTTTTGGATAGCCTTTGCACAAATTCTTCCATTGGCGTGTTGAACTGATCGAACTTGCGCAAGGCGTGCAAAAACTTAAAAGTCCAGGGGAGCAGTTTTCGAAGCACAAAACTTCTGTCGCTCAACACATTTCCAAAATTGGGGTTGTCAAACTCATACAGCACCTGGTTATAGCCCGATAACTCACGCATCAATCGAATGATTTTTTCAATATCCGCCTGGCTTTCAGGATACAGGGATTGCAAAATCTGTTGATACTTCTGTAAGTCGGACATCGAATTTACCTGGAAAAGCTGGTCTTCGATGCCAATTGAAATCCTATTCTCTAAAAAGCGCCCCTCAATTCCCAGGTCTTTCAACATCGGCCTTACAATTCCAGAATTCACAAACGCCCTCGGGCCAGAATCGAAGAAAAATCCCTTCTTCTCAAACGTACTTAATAACCCTCCGGTTCGATCGTTTTTATCGAGGAGCAGCACGTCAAAATTTTCGCGGCTTAAATAGGCAGCGGCGGTTAACCCTGCCATTCCAGCCCCAACGATAACGACTTTTTTATTGCGCATTCAGACCTCCCAATTGAAGACTGATCTTCCACAGCGTTTCAGCCGCTTCTTTGTCCAAAGCTGGAGGAGCGGGATCCTCGACAGTTGTGAGGTTAAAAAAGCGGCCCGATACGGTTTGCAGTTCGGGAGAAACCCCCAGGTAATACAGCGCTTCGGCAGAAACATCAGCCGGCCTGGCTGTGTCATCCACCAAGATGCGTTTCAAGAACTTATATAATTTTCCGTTGCTTTGCCCGCTATTGGTTTTTACGTTTCCGGGATGCATGGCATTGATTGTAATGCCAGTGCCTTGAAAATATTCACTGAACTTGATCATCGAAAGCAATTGTGCCATCTTGGCGGCGCCATAGCTTTTAAGGCCTGAATAGCGATGTGCGTTCCACGAGAGGTCATCCAAATGTAACCCCCAGACAGCGAACCGGTGCGCCTCGGAATTTACAAATAGCACACGCCCGCTACTTTGGCTTTTCAGTTTTTCTCGAAGGGCATAGTTGAGCAAAAAAGTGCTGAGATAGTTGACCTGAAAAACCATCTCAAGGTTATCTTCCGTGAGCGTTTTATGGGTAAGGTAGACACCGGCATTATGGATGAGGACATCAATATCTCGGTCTAGAAGGGATAATTGCCTGGCCAATGCGCGGACTTCCGCCAACCTGGAAAAATCTGCAATTTGATAAGTGCATTGGATGTGAAACTCGCTTTGCAGGTCCGCACATAACACCTTGGTTTTCTTTTCGTCGCGATTGATCAATAACAGGTCTGCTCCGTGAGCAGCATACTTTCGTGCTGTTGCATACCCAATTCCTGAAGTTGCGCCCGTAATCAGCACAAGACGATGATGACAATCATCTGTGCATATTTTGGGGGCCGATTGCAAGTTGCGAACCATCGCAAATATATTCGACCATTGATATTGTTGCAGGTAATTTGTCACACTGCCTCCATAATTCTGATGCACTGACAGGATAATTTCCTCTTGATGGATGGAGGTATTCCCCAAAAAGAAGCGCAATGATTATACCCCACGTCCGGAAAAATTTAAGGAAATTGAGTTCAGGAGAAAACTGAAAACGTTGTACGGGAGAAAACCTCACCTTGTTTTTGAAAATATCCAAAGTTTTTTGTGAGCGCCAAAACAGGCCCTTGACTTCAGGAGCGGAAAACGCTATTATAAAACCGTAATTTTCGTTTTTTTCACAAAAAAGGCACGTTATGATAACAGAATTCACCGTCAGCAACTTTCGCTCCTTCTACCAACCTGTGACGCTCAGCCTGGTTACATCTCGCTTGCGAGACAAAGACGAGCTAGACAAAAATGCAATCGCAACCGCAGGCCGGGTCCGTCTGCTGCGCAGTGCTGCCATCTATGGCCCCAACGCCAGCGGCAAAAGCAACCTGATTCGTGCCATCCAATTCATGCGCCGTTTTGTGTTAAACTCAGCGACTCGCTTGCAGGCCGGCGAAGAAACCGGCGTCGAGCGACACGCCCTGCGTAGCGAAGCCCAACAGCAACCGGCCTCCTTTCAAATCATCTTCACCCTGGGCGAAAAGCGCTACCGTTACGGCTTTGAACTGGATGAGGAGAAAATTCAAAGCGAATGGCTCTATCACACCAACCAACGCGAAGCACGCCTGTTTATTCGCGAAGGGCAAGAATTTGAGATTGCCGCCCCATTGCGTCGGCAGGCCCCGCGCTCATTACAAAGCCAGACTCGCAGCAATGCTCTGTTCCTCTCCGTTCTGGCCCAATACAATAGCGAACTGGCTCAAACCCTGCTGGATTGGTTTCGCAATCGTCTGCACACCATCTCCGGGCTCAGTGATGCCGGGTATGACAGCTACACAATGAAACGCTTTCAGGAAGAAGAGAGCTTTCGACAACGTGTCGTTGAACTTGTCCGCCTGGCAGATACTGGCATCACCGGGCTAACGGCCAGGACCATTTCGCTTGATTCGCCTGAATTCCCCTCCACGCTGCGAGATCTTGCACGTAACCTGATCCAAGAAAAGAAAATCCCCGAAAGCGAACTGGCTCTACAACGCATGGAAGCTGCCCACACCTTCTATACAGCAGATTTACCTCAGGGCGAAGCGCGCCTTGATATGGAAGAAGAATCGGAAGGAACGCAAAAGTTTGTTGCCCTGCTCGGGCCTCTATTACAGGCCCTGGAAAATGGTTCTACCCTGGCTGTGGATGAACTTGATGCACGCCTGCACCCGCAACTGACCCGCGAATTGGTGCGGCTTTTCAACTCGCGCGAAGGCAACCCTCATCAGGCACAACTGATCTTTGCCACCCACGACGTTGGATTGTTGAGCGAATGCATGTTACGCCGTGACCAAATCTGGTTCACCGAAAAAGACCGCTTCGGCGCCACGCAACTCTATTCCCTGGCCGAGTTCAGTGAACGAAACGATGCATCGTATCTCAAGAATTACCTGGCCGGGCGCTACAGCGCCATCCCTCACCTGAATGCGCTACGCCCCTACCTGGAGGATCAATTGAGCCATGGTGCGTAAAAACCAATTTCCCGATAAGGGTAAACCGCAGCAATCTCGCCGAGTGGCAGAGCGCAAGATCAAACCACATCTGTTAATTCTGTGTGGCGGTGAACAAACCGAACGCAATTACTTCCAACTAGTAGAGCGCCTGAACGAGTTGCAATAACAATTGGGGTTTTCATTAAGGTTGACTGTTTTAAGGCGACAATCCTCACAGCCCTGAATTTGACGCGCGCCCCCGACTGGACTATACTTAAGCCATCCCCAAAACCTACAGGAGGTTTCGCACATGTCTGCGGATGGTACGTTCAAGCTGACCTATTCAACCATGTTTCAGCCGCCAGAAGAGCTGCACACCCGTTTCGATCAGGCGTTGCGTGAAGTAAGCGCCCGGCTGGGCAAAGAACATGCCATGATCATTGATGGGGAGGAACGTTACGCTCCCGAAAAATTTGAGAATCGCTCCCCCACCAACACCGAGCAGGTGTTGGGCATTTTCCAAAAGGGCAACGCTCAAGATGCCGCCGATGCGCTCGCCGCCGCCCGGCGCGCCTTCCCCATCTGGAGCCACACCCCCTGGCAGGAGCGGGTTGCTTTGCTGCGCAAAGCAGCCGAGATTATGGATCGGCGCACCTTTGAAATGGGCGTGATTGTTGGCATGGAAGTTGGCAAGAACCGCATGGAAGCACTGGGCGACATTGCCGAAACCGCCGACCTGATCCGTTATGCCTGCGACCGCATGGAGGCCAGCCAGGGCTTTGTGGCCGAAATGGGCCGCGACCCGCTCACCGGCTACAGTTCAACCAACACCTCTTTCCTGCGCCCCTATGGTGTTTGGGTGGTCATCAGTCCGTTCAACTTCCCCGGGGCGCTGACCGGTGGACCCATTGGCGCAGCGCTCGTCACCGGTAATAGTGTGGTGATGAAACCCGCAACCGATACGCCCTGGACGGCACGCCTGATTGCCGAATGCCTGCGCGAGGCCGGCCTGCCCGATGGCAGCTTCAACTACATCACCGGCCCTGGCTCGACCCTTGGCCAGGCACTGATCGAAAGCCCGGAAGTGGATGGCATCACCTTCACCGGCTCGTATGATGTTGGCATGAAAATCTACCGCGACTTCGCCGCCGGGCGCTGGGTGCGCCCAACCATCCTGGAATTGGGCGGCAAAAACCCGGTCCTCGTCACCCGTCACGCCGACCTGGAAGCTGCCGCTCTCGGCATCATCCGCTCTGCCTTTGGCCTGCAAGGCCAAAAATGCTCAGCCTGCTCGCGCATCCTGATTGAAGAAGCAATCTACCAAGCACTGACTGCGCGCCTGGTGGAATTGACCGAAAAACTGGTCATTGGCGACCCCAGTGAACGCAACGTCTACCTTGGGCCGGTTGTCAACAAAAGCGGTTACCGCGACTATCAAGCCTTTTGTAGCGAATTGAGCAAGGCCGGGCGGGTTCTGACTGGCGGACAGACCCTCACCGATGCGCCATTCAACAAAGGCTATTTCGCCGCTCCAACCCTGGTTGCCGACCTGCCCTACGAACACCCGCTCTGGCAGCAGGAAATGTTCCTGCCCATCAGCACGATTGGCAAAATTGGCAGCCTGGAAGAAGGCCTACAAATTGCCAACAGCGTTGCCTACGGGCTAACGGCCGGTGTGTATGGCAACGAGGAAGAAGTTGCCCGCTTCTTCGACCAAATTGAGGCCGGTGTTACCTATGCCAATCGCCCTCAGGGCGCAACCACCGGTGCATGGCCGGGCTTCCAACCCTTTGGCGGATGGAAAGGTTCCGGCTCAAGCGGCAAAAACGCTGGCGGCCTGCACTACCTGCAACTATACATGCATGAACAAATTCGCACCCATGTGCGCAAAGCCTGATACTGAAGGAACACCCCATGACCAAACTTTGTTCTCTACAAGAAGCCATTGCCCGCCTGGTGCAGGATGGTGACTGCATCTATGCGGCCGGCTTCACCCACCTCATCCCCTTTGCAGCCGGGCATGAAATCATCCGCCAGGGGCGCAAAAATCTGACGCTGGCACGTGCCACCCCCGACCTGATCTACGACCAAATGGTGGCTGCCGGCTGCGCTAGCAAAGTCATCTATTCCTATATGGGCAACCCCGGCGTTGGCTCACTGCGCATCCTGCGCGCCGCCACCGAATCGGGGCAGGTGCAAATTGAGGAATATTCACACTTCGGCATGATTTCGCGCCTTCAGGCTGGAGCAAGCGGCATCCCCTTCATCCCCATGAATCAAACCGCTGCCACCGACCTGGAACAGGCCAACCCTCAATATCGCCGTGTGCAGGACCCCTATTCGGGCCGTGAGGTTGTTGTCGTCCCGGCCCTGCACCCGGATGTTGCCATCGTCCACGTCCAGCGCGCCGATGCCAACGGCAACGCCCACATTTGGGGCATCCTCGGCGAGCAAAAAGAAGTGGCCTTCGCTGCCAAACATGTCATCCTCACCGCCGAGGAAATCGTTGCCGAAGAAGTCATTCGCTCGGACCCCAACCGCACGCTCATTCCGGGCTTCATCGTGGATGCCGTTTGCCACGTACCTTATTGCGCTCACCCCTCCTACACACAGGGCTATTATGACCGTGACAACAGCTTCTACCTGGAGTGGGATAAAATCAGCGAATCGCCTGAGGCCGTCAAGGCCTGGCTGGATGAATGGGTCTATGGCGTGCGCGACAGCCTGGAATACTGGCAAAAACTGGGCAACGAAACGCACCAACGCCTGGCTGTCAAGCCGCGCTATGCTGCACCGGTCAACTATGGAGAATATTGAGAATGGACTACACCGCTTCTGAATTGATGACCGTCCATGCCGCCCGCCTGCTGCGGGATGGCGACGTGGTTTTTGTTGGCGTTGGTCTGCCCAACCTGGCCTGTAACCTGGCCTTGCGCACCCATGCACCCAACCTGTTGATGATCTACGAAGCCGGGGTAATTGGCGCCCGTCCAGCGCGCCTGCCGCTCTCGATTGGAGACCCCACCCTGGTGAGCGGCGCGCTGGCTGTGTGCAGCATGTACGACATCTTCACCCTCTACTTGCAACGCGGCAATGTGGATGTTGGCTTTTTGGGCGGCGCACAAATTGACCGCTTCGGCAATATCAATGCCACCGTGATTGGCGATTATGCCCACCCCAAAGTGCGGCTGCCCGGCTCGGGCGGCTCGATGGAAATCTCTGGCTGGGCCAATCGCTGCTACATCATGACACCGCACCAAAAACGGCGCTTCCCCGAAAAGGTGGATTTTCGCACCTCGGCTGGTTTCCTGGGTGGGCGCGCCGAGCGCCAGGCCACTGGTGTGCGCGGCGGCGGCCCGCAGGTTGTTGTCACCAATTTGGGCCTGATGGAGCCAGATGAAAACGGCGAATTAACCCTCACCGCCCTGCACCCGGGTGCAACCCCCGAGGAAGCACAAGCCAACACCGGCTGGGCGCTCAAAGTTTCGCCCAACCTGCGCACCACAGACCCCATCCGCGAGGACGAGTTACGCATCCTGCGCAGCCTCGACCCGCAAGGCATTTACCTGAAAGGCTAGAAGCCGTGAGCGAAGCGACGCCGGTCGAAGTCGTGTTTACCCGGGCCTTTCCTGCTGCTGCCATGGAAGATTTGCAGCGCATTTCACCACGCCTGCACTTCAACATCTTTGCCCCCCGTCGCTCCGAAGATATTCCCGCTGAGGTCTGGGCGCGCGCCCAGGTGCTGTATACAGACCGCATCCTGCCCACGCCCGCCCAGGCCCCCAGCCTGGAATGGATTCAGTTTCACTACGCAGGGATTGATTTTGCCGCCGATGCACCCATCCTCCACAAACCAGGCCTACAGGCCACCACGCTCAGCGGTGCCGCCGCTCCGCAGGTGGCCGAACACTGCCTGACGATGATGCTGGCCCTTGGGCATCACCTGCCCGACCTGTTTCGCTTGCAAAGCAAGGCCGAATGGCCGGCAGAGCGCTGGGAACGGCTCGTCCCACGCGAGTTGCGCGGCAGCACCGTTGCCCTGATTGGCTATGGCAGCATTGGGCGCGAACTGGCCCGCCTGCTGCTGCCGCTGGGCGTCACCATCCTGGCCGTCAAGCGCAACGCCATGCAGCCGCAGGATGGCGGCTACAATTTACCCGGCCTGGGTGACCCGCAAGGCGACTACTTCACCCGTCTCTACCCGATTGAGGCACTCAAATCGGTGCTCAAACTCAGCGATTTCATCGTCCTCAGCCTGCCGCTTAGCCCGGTCACGCGTGGCCTGCTCAACCACGAAATGCTGGAAGCCATCAAACCCGGTGCGTTTCTCATTGATGTTGGGCGAGGCGGGGTTTTGGAACCGGCTGCCCTGCTCAACGCGCTGCAAGAAAAACGCCTGGCTGCGGCGGCACTGGATGTCTTCGGTGAAGAGCCACTACCTGCCAATAGCCCGTTTTGGAAACAACCCAATTTGCTCATCTCTCCGCACATTGCCGGAATCAGTTCACACTACGATGGGCGCGCTGCACAATTGTTTGCTGAAAATCTAAAACACTTTCTCGATGGTGACCCGCTCTTCAATGTCTATGACCCACAACGCGGCTACTAATTCCCGTCCTTTTGATGTTCTGCTCTTCGACCTGGGCAGCACGCTGATTTACTTTGCCGATTCGTGGAATGAACGGATGGAATGCGCCCGGCATGCCCTGGCCGATGCCCTGCCTGAACTTCCCCGGGCTGAATTGATCGCACACTTCAAAGCCCAACAGGCCAGCAATTACGCCCGCCGCGACCGCGACCTGGTTGAAACCCCGGCTGAACAAATTTTGAACCGGGTGCTGGAAGAAATGACCTGCCCCTTGCCCGCCAGGCGGCAACGGCAAGCGTTGGATGCCTTCTACGCCGTCATGCAGCAATCCTGGTTGCCCGAGTTGGATGCCCTGCCCACCCTGCAAACCCTGCTTGCTGAGGGCTATCGCCTGGGGCTGCTCTCCAATGCTGGCGACACGCCAGATGTTAACATGCTGCTGCGCAAGGCGCACCTGACGGAATGCTTTGAACGCATTTGGGTCTCTGCCGACATTGGCTATCGCAAGCCACACCGCCGCAGTTTCGAGCCAGCCCTGAAGCATTTTGACCTGCCAGCTGCCCGCATGGCAATGATTGGCGACCTGCTCGGAGCCGACATCCTGGGCGCGCACAATGCTGGCATGAGCGGCATCTGGATCACTCGCCGCGCAGCCAATGCCGAAAACGAACGCGACCGAGAGCAAATTGTGCCAGAAGCCAGCATTGCCACCCTGGCAGAATTGCCTGAGCTGCTGCGCCATTGGCCGGATAAAAAATAAACGCTGCGGGCAAGCCATGGCCGGCCCGCAGCGACACCTCTGCTCTTATGGGTTGCAGGTGATGGTGAAATTGGCCTTATCAAAATATTGGTGATTGGGCGTGTCAATGTAAATGCGGTTCCAGCCGCTGTAATTGGTACCCGCCCCACCCAGTGACCAGGTGCGCGTCACCGTCTGGCTGCCTGCGGCCGTGAAGGTGATGCTCTCAACCGGGCTGCTTGAACCATCGCTGCGCTCCCAGTGATAGGTGATTGTGCCAGGGCCATTGACCGTAATTTGGCCGCTGAAGGTAATGGTCACCGGGCAAGCACCGGTATGGTTGGCCGGGCTAACGCTCATTGGCACCGAAACTACAGCAAAGGGGGCGGTCGTCACCCCAACAACCACCTTGACCCAAAACGCATTGCCCGCATCCCCCACCCCAAAGCGTTGGCCGGTTGCATTCTCCAGTTTCCAAAAGCCCTGATAGGTGTTATTGGTGGCTGGCGCCTTGAGTGTCACCGAAAGGTCAATTGTTTCGCCTGGGTTAACATTCTGCGGCAGAGCTGCGCTGGCTGGGCCTTCCATTGCGTTCCCGCTATCGAACACCACCTTATAGCTCGTCGTCCACGAACAGGAACCGGTATTCTTCAATCGCCAGGTCTTAACAAAGCTGGCACCGGGGGCGAACATCGTCCCATCGGGAATGGTCACATCGCTGACAAAGCCTGCCCGGTCGCACGGCACAACCGTTGCCGTAGGTGGCACGGCGGTAGGTGGCACAGCAGTCGGCGGCACAGCCGTGGGGGGCGGCGGCAAGGTCGGCAGTTGCGCTGTTGGCTGCGGTGGCTGGGTGGGTGGCAATTGTGCCTGCTGCGTCAGGCGGGCCTGCTCATCCACAATTGCCTGGACTGTCTGCGCCATCTGTGTGGCGGGCAGGTTTGCGGCTGGCGTGGGGGTCTGACGGGTGGGTAAATTACAGGCGCTCAGCGCCAAACTGAACAACACCAAAATAAGAAACACTCGAAAAAGCGATTTCATCGAATCATCTCCTCGAGCAAATTATAACCATAAAGCTCAACTTTTCAAAGTCTCTCGTTCCATCACAAAGCAAAGATTGTCAAACCCAAAACGCTTATCTGCCTTTCAGTAAATGGATGGTTGAAAACGCCGTCCCTACGGCCACTGATACCAGGCAGCCGCCTCCTTGACATGATGTTCCTGCATCATCGCATCCACCGCCGCAAGGGTTGCATCCAAATCCAGGGTGCCGTTCAGATAATCGGTCAAAATTTGCCAGTAGATGGCCTGCGCCTCGGTCGGCAAAATGCCGCCATGCTGATCCAGTACCAGACGGCTTGGGTGTGTGCTGACATAGGTCTGAAACTCGCGGCGAATGGGGTCAGGGAAGACTTGCGGGTCCACATCGGTGCGGGCAATCAGCCCGCCCTGAATCACATCCGTCGCCACCTGAAGTTCAGGGGAAGCAACGGTGCGCAACCACTTCTCGGCAGCTTGCGGGTTGGGGGCACCAACCGTCAGGCCAAATGAATCGGGGTGGAACAGGACTGTTGCATCGGAGCGTCCGGGGAAAATGACCGCCCCAAAATGGATGCCTGGCTGCCAGCCAGAGCCTTTGGTGAAGGCGCCAATTGCCCAGGTGCCCATGATGACCATTGCTGCCTGACGCGTGCCAACCAGACCAACCGATTGATCCCAGGTATATAACCCATGATCGGGATGGATGAAAGGCCGCAGTGTGGCAAAGTTTTGCAGCGCCTGACGGTACACCCCATCTTTCGTCACATCAATCTCGCCCTTATAGAGGCGCACATAATGGCCGGGGCCGCCAACTTGCAACAAAATACTATCAAAGATAAAGGCCGTTGCCCAGGGATCCTGCGAACCAAGCGCCAGGCAACTCATTTCGGGGTGCTTTTCGGCCAGGGTGCGGCAAGTTGTCAACAATTCTGCGTAGGTCTCGGGCGGGTCCATGCCGAGCTCGTTGAAGATGGGAATGTTGTAATATAAGATATTTTGAATGTGCATATCGAGCGGGATGGCATATGGACGGCCATTGACGGTCATTGTGTTTGCCAAAGGTTGCGGAATGACAGAAGCATAATCAAGCGTTGCCCATAGATCATCCAGGGGCTGCAAAGCGCCCGAATCAACATAGGCCTTCAGTTCGGCCCCTCCCAGGGTTTGAAAGGTGTCGGGCGGGTTGCCAGCGGCCAGGCGGGCCTGCAAAACGGAGCGCAAATTGGTGCCACCGCCACCCTTTACCTGATTTTGCACCACCACCACACTCGGGTAGCGACTACGAAAAACGCGAAACATGGCTTCAGCTGCTTCAGCTTCTCCTGGCGCAGTCCACCAGTGAAAAACCTCCAATTGTTCCTGACCAGCAGCCAACGTTGATGTTGGCATGATCTGCAAAGTTGGCAACAGCGTTGGCTGTTGCGGGGTGGGGGTTGGCTGGCAGGCCGAGAAAACCATCACCAACACCAACCAGCTCAAAATAACCAGTCCTGCTTTTTTCCTCATGATCAACGCTCCCCAAAAAGAAAATGGACATCCGAAGATGTCCTCTTATTGTACAACAGTTTGGGAAGGCAGATGAAAAAAAATTAGCGCAAGCGGATATATGTCAACGGTGCGGCAGGGTGCGCATTCCAGGCAGCCCAGCCCAATTTGCGCAGAATGTAACGTGGTACATACGAAGTGACCACATCCAGCCCGCTCAGGCCGCGTTCGGCAATCGGCTGTGTGGTGCGGTGCAGCAAAGCAATGCGCAATTCCATTGCCGTCCGGCCCTCAAACCAGGTTGCGCCACCGCCAATCATCTGCACCACATGTGCATCGCTATTCCCGACCTGCGCCAGCGGCAAAGCGCGGCAACGTTCGGCGATGGCATCATTCTTGCGTGTGTAAACCAGGCCGCCATTGAAAGCCTCCACCCCGACCAATGAACCTTTGACGCCCGGCTGCTGAAGGGCATCCCAAATCGTCTCAAAGCGCAGGCTGCTCGTCCCAAACGCCAGCGGATGTGCAGCAATGCAAATGCCGCCGGCAGCACGCACGCGCCAGGCGGTCTCGACGAGCGAAAGCCCGGCTGGAATGGGCTGGTGGACAAACAAGGCCAGCACATGCCCATCGGCAGTTGAAACCTCAAGCCCCGGAATCACTTCCAGGCCATAGCGCGGGGCAAGCCGCATTGCCTCGGCCACGCCATCCATCGTGTCGTGATCGGTAATTGCCAACACGTTCAATTTTGTCTGATCAGCAGCATACTTCAAAATGGCCGGAATGGTTGCTGTGCCATCGTAACTGTGAATGCTGTGAATGTGCAAATCGGCCAATCCCATGTGAAAACTCCTTTTGTCTGCGGATGCAATACGCATTGATCGTATCACGCCAAGTTTAACAACAAGAAAGGCCGATTTAAAACAACTTCAACAGCAGGTTAACGTTTGGTTATGACTGAATCTCGCGCTCAAACTGTGCAATTTGTTCCCGGCGCTGCCGCAAAGTCTGGGCCAGGTTTGCCAGCTGCAACACGGCCTGCGGATCTTTGCTGGTTTGCAAACGCAACACTTCCGGCTGCAACATCTCCACTTCATTTGCCAGCCCGGAAAGCTGTGCCTCCACCCGGTCGAGCAGGTTGGAAATGCGCTGCAACGCGTCCTGCCGCTCCTGAAAGGATTGCAACGCGTCCTGATATTGCTTGCGGGTCGCCTCCTCCATTGCTGCCTGAATTTTGGTTTGCAACAGTTCGGCTTCCAAAGCTGCGCCGCCCGGGGTGGTTGCGCGCACCACGCGAAAGTTTTCGAGCGGTGTGACGCGGCTGCACAATTGATAGGTCTGTTCGGTTAGCTCCGTCAGTGCGTCCAACACCTCAGCCAGCCGCCGGGCAGAGTTGCTGCGCTGTGAGGTGTTGAAAATCGCCAGGCGGGTGCGTTCAATCCGCCGGAAAAGCGGCTGAAAGCGTTGGGGCAGCGGCTCGCGCTGCTCCATCTCGCGGTTGAGCTTCATTGCCGGGTCGTTTGCCATAATCAAAACCATTGCCAGCCACAGCAAGACCCCGGCAAAAAACAACCACCAGGCAGCCAACAAGCCCCCTAGCACAGCCACAACCAGGGTGGCAATGTGCAAAGGTTCCAACAAAGCCAGCAACCAGGGCGAACGAATCATGAGCATCCTTTAGAAGAAAGTTGCAATCTCGGCATAAATTTTTTGAATATTCTCGGGCGAGCTTTGATAATATTTGCCGCCGGTCATTTCTGCCATGCGCGTTAGCACATCGGCATCGGCATCTTTGCCATAACCAATGGTGAATAGCTTAATCGAATTGCCGGGGTCTTCGCCGAAACTGCCAATTTCGCCCAAGACTTGTTCAAGCACCAACGCCGAAGAAGTGTCCTGCCCATCTGAAAGCACCACCACAGCCCGAATGTGCTGCGGATTGCCATTGCGCTCTAAATCGGCATATGCCTGACGGACAGCGTCATAGAGGGATGTGTTACCGCCTTCGATAATGCCAGAAATGCGCCGTTTGACATCGTCGCGCTTGGGGCCAAGCTCGGAAAGCGGCGTCAGCTCCATCACTTCGCTGTTGAAGAGAATCACCTGCAGGCGATCGCGATCATCGAGCAAATCCACAAATTGTCCCAAACTGGTGCGCGCCGCACCAATCTTCGAGCCAGACATGCTGCCCGATGTATCCATCACCACCACCAGATCCACTGGTTTTTTCACCTGCTTCCATAACGCCTGGGCGCCAACAATCACCTCAGCCGATGGCACAGCCAGCACCGTTTTGGGTTGTTCAATATCCACACCATGATCCATATCAAGCGGAGCAGTAAGCGGCACACTCGGGCTAACAGGGCGGAAGCCCAGTTCAATTGCCCGGCGTTGCTGCGGATCAGCCAGCAAAAAGTCCTGAAACAGCACTGCCGCCTGACGCTGCTCATCCGTCACCCAGGGTGCGTTCAAAATCACATAGGGGTGATTCGACCAGAAGGTGCCTTCTTTGGGGTAAATGGCAATCACTGGCAATTGCTGGCTTTGACCGCTGAGGCGCTTTGTTTCTTGAGCAACAATCAGGTTTTCATACAACACCGCTGCGCTCAGGTACGAGGGGCCACGGTCAAACATGCGCGAGCCAAAAAACCCGGTGCTGGTGCCATAATGAATGATGCTCAGTTGCACATCGGCCATGAATTGTTGCACCCCGGGGTCTTGCAAATCATCCATTGTCAGGCCGCGCTGTTTGTCGGCACCGGCATAGGTTTGCGCCAGCACGGCCATCAGCCCGCTGTTGCTAAAACCAGGATGGGTATGTCCCAATTTAAACTGCCCCCATTCCGGGTAACCATAGGCTGCCCAGCCCTCTGACGAGGTTGCCAGCTCAGCAATATCTGCCCAGCCAATCGGGCGGTCTGGCCAGCCAAGCACTTCAGCCATCGGCTTCCACATGGCAATGACGACCGGGCTAAGCACCAGTTCCTCTGGCGGGCCACTCATCAAATCATCGGCATGGCTCTTGCGCCATTCGCTCTCGGCAACCGGCAAATAGAGGGTCGAGGCCGGGCTCCAAACTGTTGGCTGCAAGCTGCCCGATAAAATTGCTTCCATGGATTCGATCGAACCCATTGGCAGCGCTTCAACGACAATCAGCGTTCCTTCGGCAGTTTTATGGCGCGCCGCATTGAATTCCTGCACCAGCGGGTCGAGCCAATCCTGTTTTTCGGAGCCGTAGACAATTTGGACAGTGACCTGCTTGCCCACCAGCCCACCCGATAGACCGCAAGCCGATAGCAGGATACTCAAGACCAGCCAAACAGCCAACAAACGGAAGAAGGGTTTCATCTCAAACCTCATTTCAAAATCGTGCGATCCCAAAATTCAAGCAGGGTATTCAAAACGTTGCCATCTGGCAATTGCGCTTCAGGCGGCAAATTGAGGCGCAGGCCACTGTTGGCATACTGCAAAAAGGGGCTGCCCGGTTGGTCTATCGGCAGCGAGGCATCCGCCGGACGAAAGCCATATTTAAGCAAGGCCAGTTCCTGCATCGGACGGCTCAAAAGGTAGTCAATGAACAGGTCGGCAGCCGCGGCCTGCTCTGGCGCAACCCAACTGGCATTCAGCACACAGAATGGATGGTCGCTCAGCACGGTCACGGGTGGGTAGTAAAAGCGCAGTTCACCATACCGGCCAACGGCATTGGCTGCCTGTTCAATTGCTGTTGCCTCATATACCGCGACCACATCGTATGTGCTGGGGCCATAGGCCACAATATCCTTCATGTAAGTGCCGGTGCTATCGCCAAAGCTGTTGATGCTACCCTCAAAAGCCTGAAACCAGGCCTTGAATTCCGGGTTTCCAAGAATATCCTGCTCGGTCAAATGGCTGCTTTTGCCAAAATAATTGTAGGTCATCAACAGAATGGTCATAAACCCACTATTGGATTTGAGCGGATTGGTGTGACCAAACTTAATGTAGCCCCATTCCGGGTGTCCGTAGGCCTCCCAACCGCGTTCGTTGACAACTGCCTCTTGCAGCCGCAGCCAAAGTGTGCCGTTGGGATTTTCGCCCCACAGCACCGCCGCCCGCTCACGCCACATCACCAATAGAAGCGGTGTTTTCAGCACCGAACGGCACGAAGACGGGTCCTGTGCCAGTACCAATGGAGAGCCAAACTTACTCGCCGAAAGGTCCTGCAAAATGGTTGCTTGCAGCGAGCTAGCCGGGCTGAGAACAACCGGCTGTTGCGTGCCATCCAGCACCGCCAGATACATCTCACGCGACCCCATTTTGGAGAGCTGAATTTGGATCGGGTGACCTTGATAGGTTGGCCGGGTAGCTTCAAAACTGGCAACCGCCTCGTTTAGCCAATCCTCTTTCTCGGTTGAGTAAAGCACCGTCACCACAATTGGGCTGGGCGGCGGCAAGAGCCACTCGCGCAGCGGAGCATAGGCCAGGCTGCGAAACCCTGGCAAAATCAGCGCAAGCACAAACACCACCAA
The DNA here is from genome assembly GCA_964453115.1 of uncultured Anaerolinea sp. Classification (GTDB taxonomy): domain Bacteria; phylum Chloroflexota; class Anaerolineae; order Anaerolineales; family Anaerolineaceae; genus JAIWNK01. Next base: position 68,534 of record CAYVRT010000016.1, read on the forward strand.
ATTTGCCACCAGGAACAGGGCAAACAACCAGCGATTGATTCTCGGCGCATTCATCCATTTCACCAGGTTTGAACAATTTCACCCATCAGGGCTTCTTCTAATTATCCCGCAAAGCCAGCGCACCATTTTAATAAAGGATTAACAATTGATTAACGATGCGTAAATTCAAACCCAATCGCTTGACAGGCTGTATACCGAACGGTATAATAGCCGCCATGATGGATAACCGAACCCTGCTGTTGGATACTGCCCTGGATCTCTTTTCCGAGCGCGGCTACGATGCCGTTGGTGTGCAAGAAATTGTTGAAGCTGTTGGCCTGACCAAGCCCACGCTCTATCATTACTTTGGCAACAAGACCGGCCTGCTGCAAGCCGTGCTGGAACGGGATGGGGATGAAATGGCCGCCCGCCTCGAACAGGTTGCTGCCTATCAGGGCGATTTGCCTCGCAGCCTGCACCGATTAACCGCCATGTTCTTTGACCACGCCCGACAGCACCCCGCCTACTATCGCCTCTACCTGGGGCTGTGGTTTGCCCCACCGCAAAGCGAAGGGCATCACCAATCGGCGCAGCTGAATCGGCGGCTCTACCAACCCATTGAGCGCCTGTTTGAGCAAGCCGCCGCACAGCATGGCAACATGCGCGGGCGTCAGGCCCTGTATGCCGCCACCTTCCTTGGCCTGCTGCACAGCTGTATTGGCATGGCATTGGATGGCAGCCTGGTGCTGGATGAAGACCTGGCGCAACGGATTGTGCGTCAATTTCAATATGGCATTTATTCCTGACCCTTTCACAACTGGAGACCTTCTATGACCCATTGGGCACAAGATGCCTTTTTCTACCATATCTACCCGCTTGGGCTGTGCAATGCACCGGAGCGGAACGATTTTTCTGCCCCCCCCACCCCACGCCTGGAACAGCTCTACACCTGGCTCGACCCAATTCAGTCTCTGGGCGTCAACGCCCTCTACCTGGGGCCGCTGTTTGAATCCACCGCGCATGGCTACGACACCGCCGATTATTATCATCTCGACCGGCGCCTGGGCGAAGATGCCACGCTGATGCATTTCAGCCGCGAAGCACACCGCCGCGGTCTGCGCCTGATTTTGGATGGCGTATTCAATCACGTTGGGCGCGATTTTTGGGCCTTTCGCTCGGTGCGCGAGCAGGGGCGCTCCTCGCCCTATTGCGACTGGTTCCATGACCTGCGCTTTGAAGGCCAAAACCGCTATGGCGACCCTTTCACCTACAGCGGCTGGAGCGGGCATGAAAGCCTGGTCAAGCTCAACCTTGCCAACCCGGCCGTGCGCCAACACCTCTTTCAGGCAATTGCGTATTGGGTGGAAGCCTTCGACCTGAATGGGCTACGGCTGGATGCCGCCGAAGACCTGGCACCCGATTTCATCGAGGAACTGAGCCGCTTCTGCCGCAGCCTGCGGAGCGACTTCTGGCTGATGGGCGAGGTTGTCTTCCACGATTATCGCAGCCTGGTTGGGCCCGGGCGGCTCGATTCGGCCACCAATTACGAATGCTACAAAGGCCTCTATTCCAGCCTGAACGATTCCAATTACTTTGAAATTGCCTATGCCCTGAACCGACAATTTGGCAATGGTGGCATTTATGCCAATCTGCCGCTCTATAACTTTGCCGATAATCACGATGTGAATCGAGTGGCAAGCAGCCTGAGAGACCCGGCACTGCTCTACCCGCTCTATCTGCTGCTCTTCACCATGCCCGGTGTGCCAGGCCTCTACTATGGCAGCGAGTGGGGCCTGCAAGGCAAACGCACCCCACACAGCGACCGGATGTTGCGCCCGGCGCTGGATGCCTGGGCAACAGGGCGCCCCGACCGTCAGGCCGCCCTGCCCGATGCAATCCGCCGCATGGCTGGGCTGCGGCACGCTCTGCCAGCCCTCCGGCATGGCGAATATCGGCCAGTGTATGTCAGCGCCGGGCAACTGGCCTTTTGCCGTTCGCTGGATGAGCAAAACGTGCTGGTGCTGCTCAACAGCGCAGCGGAAATGGTGACACTGCAACTACCCAACCTGCCCGGCCAATGGTTCGATCAGCTCAACCCCGGCGAAACTTTCAGCCCCACAAGCGATGGCACACTGTGCGTGCCGCTCTTCCCACGCTGGGGGCGCGTGCTGGTCAGGGCTGCGGGGTGAGAAAGGTATAGCGCCGACTGACAAAGGTCGTATCCGTCCAATAGGAAGAGCAGGGCATCAGTGAAGGCGGACGCAGCGGCAAAGAAACGCCCGGCAGTTCCGGCAGCCCCCAGGCCTTATCCATCACCATCAGGCGCAAGGGCTGTTCGCCGTTCACTCGCAGCAGCAGTTCAAACCCTTCCAGAGGCGGTGACCAGACCACAAATTCGCGCTCCGTAACCGGCAGCCCATTCGCCAGAATTTCGACCACGGTTTCTTCCTCGCCCACCGCAAAATGCACCGCCCCCGGCAAACCTGGCACAACCTGCAAGCGCAGTTCATAGCCAGCTTCAATGCGGCGATTCTCCAGCAGGGTTACCTGGCTGGTGGGCAAATGCGCAGCAGCGGGGGCCGGGCTGACCGGCATCGGACGGCCAAAGAACGAGACGACCTCACTCAGTTCATCTTTCGTCGTCTCTTCCGGCGGCATCACCAGCTTCAACCAGGGGTCAGGGGCATCAGTTGTCGTCGCCCAATACCCTTGCCCGCCATCGGCATCGTAAATATACATCAAAAAATTGGCCCACGGGCGATTTTGGTCATAGCCGCGCCCGACCCAGGCCACCGAAAACAGCCCCACCCCCAACACAGCCCCCATCAGCGGCAAGAGCCACAGCTTGCGCTGCCGGGCGAAGGGCAAATCCAGGCCCAGCGGCAGGCGTGGCAGCAAACTGACGATCAACCCGGCCAGTGCAACCGAAACATAAGCCATGCCGGCCCCCATCGCCTGTTCCAACATCCACACCAGTGGCGCAACCAGGAGCCACAATGGCAGCGTGGCTACCCACAGCAACACCATCCGCCAGCCCTGCGCCAAAGCAGGCATTCGTTGCAAGGCCAGCCCCCCCAGCACAAACAGCAACGGCCATTGCAAAACATAGGTAGCACCCGGCATGGCAATGCACAGCCCCAGGCTCGCCAGCCACCAAAGACCAGCCGCCCCTAGCTCGGCCTCTTGCAGCCAAAGCCAGCGCAAGGCCAGGCGCTGCCAGGCCCAGGCCACCGCCAGCCCGAATGTCAACGCCGCACCCCAATACCAGATATCATTGTAGCGCCCGCGCAGCAAATAGCTTGTCTCATCTACCTGCTCCGAGAGCAACAGGCCCAGCCAGGCTGCCAGCCCCGCCAGGACAACCGTCCCCAGAGCAACCAAAACGCCCCACCCCACCCGTCCAAGGCGCACTTCCCCTCGCCGCCATTGAAGCGCCAGAAGCCAGCCCCAAACCGCCAGGCCAGACAGCAGCAAAATCCAGCGCAGCCCAGACGGGTAATGCACCAGGGTGCGCCCGAGCAGGTCAAAATAGATTGCCTCCCCCGTCCCCGGCACAGCGCCAAGGTCTGCCATGCCAAAGGTTTGCACCAGGCCCAGGGTATATTCGCCCTGATGCTGCAAACTTGCCAGGCTGAGGTTTTGTGGCGAATCGAGCCGGGTGTGATAAGCCAGGCCATTGCCAATGAAGGCCAGGTTCCAGCCTGGCAAACTGCGCTCGCGAAAGACGGTGAAGTCGGTATCGTTTGGCAATTGGCGGTACACATCCGCCATCAGCGAATTGGCAACCGGCACCCCAGTTGCATCAGCCAGCGCCTGCGCTGCCCAGGCCGAATGTGGCCCGGTCTCAAAGGCATAGACCAGCCCATTGGTGCCACGCGCCTCCAGGTTCAAAACAACCCCCACATCGGCCATCCAGGGATGTTGCTGGGCAAAGACACGCGCCCCCAACAAGCGCATCTCCTCCCCATCCGAAAAGAGAAAAATCACATCGTTTCTGAGCGCAGGTCGTGCCTGCATGGCCCGCAGCACCTCCAACAAGGTTGCAACCGCTGCGCCATCATCAGCTGCCGCCGGGCCCGTGGGTGCGCCATCATAATGCGCCACAACCAGAACGGCCTTGCCCCCCGTCTGACTGCCCGGCAAACGCACCAGCACATTCTCCACCATGCCCAATTCATCGCCATCAGCGCTGACCGAGAAGGCACGTTGCACCTGCGGCTCCAGCCCCAATTTTTGCAATTGCTCCATCAGGTAGGCCTGAGCGGCTGTGTGTGCCGGGCTGCCAATTGGGCGCGGCCCATAGGCCGAGAGCGCCTCAACATGTTGAAAGGCGCGCTGTGCTGCGTATTCATCCAGCGGGGCCGAAGCATCCTTTGGGATGGGCGAAACAGTCAACAACAAAACGCCCAGCACAGTCACAACACAGGCCAACAACAACCCCAACGAAGCAGCAAACGAAATGCCATTTTTCATTCAATTCTCTCCCGGGTAGCAGCTTTTGTAAATAGTATACCCCAGATATGCTATAATACATGCACACCACCCGAGAGGATTTGCGCTTGAGCAACTGGCCGCCGCGCCCCTGGATTTACGAAATTAACACCTGGGTCTGGCTGAATGAACTCAGTCAGCGCTATCAACGCCCCATCACGCTTGCCAACCTGCCCGGTGAGGTGCTGGATGAACTGGCTGGCTGGGGCATGGATGCCATCTGGTTGATGGGCGTGTGGGAACGCAGCCCACACGGCACACAGCTTGCCCTGCAAAACCCGGGGCTGCTGGCTGAGTTTCGGCGTGTGCTGCCCGATTTCAGCCCCGAAGATGTGGTTGGCTCGCCCTATTGTGTACGCAAGTATCAGGTTGACCCGCAATTGGGCGGCAGCGCAGGGCTTGCAGCTGCACGGGCAGCCCTGCACCAACGCGGCCTGCGCCTGGTGCTGGATTTTGTCCCCAACCATGTTGCCCCCGACCATCCATGGGTGACGCAACACCCCGAATATTTCATCACCGGTACCGCCAACGACCAGAAGAAACACCCCGGCGACTTTGTGCAAATTGGCGAAACCATCTACGCCCATGGGCGCGATCCATTCTTCCCCGCCTGGCCCGATGTTGTGCAGTTGAATGCATTCTCCCCTGCGCTGCGACAGGCGATGACCGCTGTAGTTGAGGAAATTGCGGCCCAATGCGACGCCGTGCGCTGCGACATGGCCATGCTGCTGGTCAATCGCATCTTTGCCAAAACCTGGCAGCGGCGCGCCGGCAAACCACCGGCGAGCGAATTCTGGCCGGGCCTGATTGCGCAAGTCAAACAGGCGCACCCGGGCTTCCAATTCCTGGCTGAGGTATATTGGGACATGGAAGCTGAGTTGCTAGCACAGGGCTTTGACAGCTGCTATGACAAGCGCCTCTACGATCATCTGTTGGCCGGAGATGCAGATGCGCTCTGGCAACATTTGCATGGGCTGGGTAGCCATTGCGAACAGATGACGCATTTCATTGAGAACCACGATGAACGACGTGCTGCCCAGGTCTTTGCCGGGCGGCAGCAAGGCGCGGCCCTGGCCTGCTTCAGTGTGCCGGGCGCCAAGCTCTTTCACGAACAGCAATTCCAGGGCTGGCAGGAACGCCTGCCGGTCTTTTTGCGCCGCCGCCCAACAGAAACAAACGATGCCGCATGTGTGGCCTTTTACCGTGAGCTGCTCAGCGCACTGCAAGCCGCCGACCTGCGCCACGCCGAATGGCAGCTCTGCCCATCCACACAGGGCGCCCTGATTGGCTGGGGCTGGCAGGGCCGGGCCGGGCGCTGGCTGGTGCTGGTGAACCTCTCGGCGCGGCGGGTGCGCAGCCGCCTTCAACTGCCCTGGGCCGACCTTGCCGGACGCACCTGGCATTTCTCCGACCGGTTGCAAGCCTTTAGCGCCCGCCGGAGCGGCAGTTCATTGCAGAAGGAAGGGCTGTTTGTGGATTTGGCAGCCTGGCAGGCACGTCTATTGAAAATAGAATGAACAAGCTGTTGGATGAAGAAGCGCTCAAACAATGGGTGGTTGAGAAAGTTGGCAGCGGCATGGCCATGCCAGATGTGATTCTGCACGTCTGCGAAATGGGGCAAATGAATTGGGCAGAAGCCGAGCAATTTGTACAAACCGTCCAGGTCTATCGCAGCGGCTCAATCAGCAAACGCCGCATGACGGTCATCGCCCTGCTCTCCATCACGATCCTCATTCCGGGTTTGATACAACTGTGGCAAGGCCTGGCCTATATCTTATCCATGCTCTCACCCAAGATGAGCGATTTACAAATTGCCGCCAGCGCCTTCGGCGCGACAGCCATCTTTGGTCAATATCTGCTGCCGGGCATTGGCATGTGCATAGGTGGAACCTGGGGCCTGGTTTGGGCCTATCAGCAATACCAAAAGAGTCGCTAAGCCAGCAGTGATTGCGCCAGTTTGTGCATCTCCAGCGAAAGCGGGTGCAGCGGGTAACGCAACACAAATACATCTGAGCTTGCCAGGCTAGCAAGTTCATCGGAATGTGGCAGCACCCAGGCCTCCGGTGCTGAAAACGCCGTGCGCATCTCATCCACCGCCTGCCCAACATCCAGCGAAAGCGGCGCATCGTTCAACACCAAAACCTGACGGGGAATGCTCAAATAGCGCGCAGCAATATCCACCAACACCGCCGTGCCCTGGTAATCCTGCTGATCGGTGTGGAGCATGGTGACCAATACCTGCGCCTGTGCCATGGTTGCCAGCGTATCGGCATTAATTCCGGCCATCGTATCCAGCAGCACCACATCCAGCCCATAGGCATGGGAGAATTGATTGAGCAATTCGCCCAACACCTCAAAGGTATACCGGCCCTGCAACATTCGCTCCACATCGTTGGGGCGTGGGCTGGCGGAGGCCAACAGCACCTCCCACATCTTGCCGCCAGCCCCCGAGAGCATCACCGGATGGACAAGCTGTGTCAGGCGGCAATTGCCCCACAGGTAATCGTTCAACCAGCATTCAATCTGGTCTTCCTGCAAACCAAACAACAAGGTCTGGCTGGGGGTGAGAAAATCGAGGTCAATTACCCCCACCTTGGCCCCGCCCTGCACGAGCAAGGTTGCCAGGTTGGCAACCAGGTTCGATTTGCCTGTGCCGCGTCGAAACGAATGCACCATAACTGTCTTCATTACGCTTCTCCATCCTGGGCTTGTTGCTCCTGCTGCCGTTTGCGCTCACGCAACTGCACAGCCTTGAATTGCAAATCGCGGAAGAAGTCTGTATCCACAATTTCACTGATGGCGGTTTGCTTCTTGGACTCATCAATTTGGATCTGCAACTCTTCCACCCGCTGCCGCAACGTCTGCTCACGGGCATAGACCTTATCAATCATAATATCGAACACTTCGGCCAATTTGCTAATTTCATCGCGGGTCTTCATGCCAGTCAGTGCGGTCAGGTCCTGGTCATAGCGGCCTTCGCCAATCTGCTCGGCAATGCGCGTCAGCTGCGCAATGGGGCGCGAAAGGCGGTCGGAGAACCACCAAACCGCCACAAACATCACGATGAAAATCACCGCCATGGCCGTGTAAAACAACCGCAACATTTTGCCCTGCACCTGCTGGACATAGGCGCTCGAAAAATCAACCCCTGCCGCACCAACCACTTCCCCTTTGCTGTTATAAATCGGCTTACAAACCGTCACCCCCCATTGACCATACTCATCCCCGCCGGTTGATTGGTTAAAATTCTCGTTTTCCACAAAGCGCTCCAGGCCAATCGTCAGCAGCAAATTATCCGCTGGCTCCTGATAAGCATCCAATGGCCTGGCACCATCGCGCGGTTCCAGCATAGCACCATGGCTACCAATGAACTTGACCTCATTCGGCAAATCGCCTTTGATGTAGGTATAAACAAAGGCGCGCGGCTCCACGTCGTTAACGTGCTTGAGCCATTGGACATGCTCCCAATAGGCCGGCAAATCGGTATAGCCATCTTCGCGCAGGACAATTTCTTTGGGGAGCGCCTCAAACGCATCGCCATCAATCCCCACCACCACCCCATCGAGTGTCTTACGAGCATCTTCTTTAATCTGTTCCCAAACCTGGTCTGTGACGAAATTATAGAACCAGAAAAAGGTACCGCCCAGGGCCACAACGAGTAATAACAAAATCGTCCGAAGCAATTTCATGCGGACACTGACAAAGCGCTGACGTTTGGCCATTCTCTATTCCTCCAGGGATGTTAAAGATTGTAAGGATTGTTGAACTTTTGGGTGATCTTCTGGCAGGCCGTAAAAATCAACCAGGAAAGCCTGTACAGCCCGGCGCAGCACGTCCACCGTTGGTCGCTCAGCACAGGCTGAAGAGGGAAAAAACCCCAAATGCAAAGGGTGAAACTGATAAACCTGCGGGCCCGGGTATGACTCAAGGCCCTCCGGTAGGCGCGGTTCTTCATAGGCAACCGGCAGCAAGAGAAAACCATATTTCTCATATTGCCGCGTCAGTTTTTGCAAATCTACCTCGGCAAAGAAGCCGGATAAGGGCGCGTGTCCAAGCCGCCTGACATCTTCTGCCAGGGCGAGGTGGGTTGCCGCGATGCTCGCCTCAGAAAGGCGCGCATAGCTGCCCACCATCTGCTTGCGATATTGCGGCAAAACAGCAATATAAATCCCCAGCCCAACCTGCCGGGATACGCAATAGGAAAAGTGGGTCATGCCCACCGGCTGCCCATCAAAATACAACAGCCACAAATGATGAATGAAGTTCGGGTCAGCATCGGCTGGCGCCAGCGCCAAGTCTTGCAAGGCCTTCCACAAAAAAGGCGTTGCTGCATATTGTGGGAAGAGCTGGTCATAAATTGCCTTCACCACCGGCAAACGATCGGCATGAGCGCCGTTGGTCAATTCCAGGCCCATCAGACGGGCGTCAATCCTATTCAGGTAGTCCATGTTTCCCCCTGATCAATAGTTTGAATGGCCTGTCGCAGCACCGGATGTGTATCCGGCAGGCCATAATAATCGGAAAGGAAGGCCAGCACAACGCTGTGTGCGACCTGCGGCAAAGGCTGTTGGTGTGCCAACGGCAGTGCAAAAATACCCAAAAACAACGGGTGAAAATCATCCTGCTGAGGGGCAAGTTCCGTGCGCATGCTGGCCGTCTGCCCACCAGATGGCTCGCCGTAGCGCAAATGAAAAAGACGCAGCCCCATGTGCTGATAGCGCTCGGCCAGTGCCGGGCTATCCACCTCCAGTGCCAACCCCAAGGCCTGGCCCGCACCATCCTCGTCCACCTGCGCCAACATCTCAGCCACCAAAAAATCGGATAAGCGATCAAAACCCGGCGGGGCCAGGCGGCGCGCTTCGGGGCGCAGGGCAAAAAAAAGTAACATACCCAGGGCACGCGCCGGGTTGTAGAGGAAAAAGCTCATCCCGACCGGCTGCTCATGCTGACGCACCAGCCACAAATGCGGGCGCAGCCCCGGCACGACGGCCTGCCCAAGCACCGCAAGGCGCAGCTCGTCCACATTCGCCGGCAACTCGGCATAGTCGGGGAAGTACTCAGCCCACAGTGCAATCAATTCATCCAGGCCCTGACCATTGCCACCGGCCAGTTCTTGCACCTGCAAACCAAGCTGCGAGCAATCCTTCATCCTAAAACTCCAACTTATCCAACACATCGGAGCGTGTGCGCTGCCGCCGCTTGAGCCGCCAGTTGAGCAAACTGGCATCATAGGTGCGCACCATGCGATACATCCACCACAACGCCAGCGCCGATGCCAAAACTGCCAGCACCAGGTAGGCGCGGTGCAATTCCAGACCCAACGTCAGGCCCAGCCACACCACCGCACCAGTCAACAAACAGCCAAGCACAATCCCAAACGCTGGCACATAGCCATCCAGCAAGGCGCTCACCCGTCCGCGCCGCTCTTCTGGAATGAGTGCCTGCATGGATTTGACAGCCGAATCGTAGGTGGTTTGGCGGAAGAGCATGAAGGCCCCCGTCCCAAGCACCATCACCCACAAGCCGGGTGCCAGCAACGCCGCCACCGCGCCCAGCAGTGTGACAATTGGCAGGATGAAGAGGGTGCGTTTCAGCCCCAGGTCTCGGATGATGCGGCTGGTGAGCAGCGCCTGCACAGCAAAGGCCAGCACAGCCAACACCAGACGATAGATGGAATAGAAACGCTGATAATCAAACTGGGTCGGGAAGGAAGCATCGCTCACGACAAAGAAGCGAAATTCCAGCACAATGCTGCAAAACGCCATCGCCAGCACGCCATAGGTCAGGTAGCGAAAGGAATCAACCTCGCGGATGAAGCTCCAGCCTTCGGCCAATGTTTGGCGCAGCGACTCGGTTTGTTGAACAGTTTGGCGCAGTTTGACGCCACGCAGCCCAAGCACCAGCAGCCCAATCGCCACCAGGTACAGCACCACAATCCAGGTCAGAACTGCTTCGGGCGGCAGTGCCAACGCCTGCAAGAGCCAGGGCAGCAACATGGCCAGCAAAATGCCGGCCAGCTGCCCCACCAGGCCACCACTCGAAATCAACGGAAACAAGCGTGTGGATTGCTCCATCGTCATCGTATCATTGGCCAGCACCCAAAAGATGAGCGGGAAGAAGACAAATTGCTGCTCGGCCAAAACAAACATGACCGAGTAATTTAGCCAGCCAGGTGCCCCCACCAAAAACAGAATCCGCAGCACAACAAATGCCAGGGCAAACAGCAACAACATCCCACCCACCAGTTTGTCGCGCCCAAACCGGTCAATGATCAGGCTTTGCAGCGCGCTGCTGAACAAGATCAGCAGGTAATCCACAATGTACACAATCAGAATCTGATTGACCCCACCGGCGGTCAAAAAGCCGCTCACTGCCACAATCCCAGCCAGCCCAGAACACAAGGCGTTGATTAGCAAGATGCTGCCCAACGTCAAAACCAGACCGGCCTCCCCTTTCCGGATGCGGAAGAAGCGGCTAAAACCGTCGTTTATCATTTTATTTCAGAATCCGTTCTGCCAAGAGCTTGTAAGTGCGCGTGACGGGATGGTCGGGGAATTGCATGGAGAAGACACCCGAGCTAGCAAGCGACATCATATCATCGGAATGTGGCAAGACTGCCGCCACCTCGCAGCTATAGGTCTGCTCAACCCTGGAGCGCACCGCTGCCATATCAAACTGCTGCGGCACCTTGTTGACCACCAGGAAGAGGTTCGGGACGCCCAGCTTCCGGGCAATATCCACCGTCACACTCGTCCCCTGATAATCCTGCGCATCGGGGCGCATGATGATGACCAGCACCTCGGAAATAGCCAACGAGAGCAGTGTCTCCTCGTTCAAACCAGGGTGCGTATCAATCAAAAGCAGGTCGAGCTTGAGCGTATTAATGATGGATTGAAAGCCATCGCTCAACAAATCGGCATCATAGCCCTCGCGCAGCACGCGGGCAATTTCGCCCGGCTTGATGCTGGAAGGGATGAGGAAGACCTTGCCCGGCACCGGTGCCCGCAAATAGGGCGTCACATCGTGTGCGGCATCGCGAATTTCGCATTTGCCCCACAAATAATCGTTCAGCGAATGCACCATGCGTTCTTCTTCCAGGCCCAGGATGACATGAATCCCCGGTGATTGGATGTCTGTATCCACGACCCCCACTTTCAGGCCGCGCTGCGCATAAATGGCAGCCAGATTGGCGGTTGTATTCGATTTTCCTGTACCGCCCCGAAACGAGTGAACCGACAAAATTTTTCCCATACCTTTTTATCCTCCAAACATCATAAAGTTTCAACCAGCCTGCGATTCACCTTCATCCGTCGCAGGCGAATTTTGGGCCTGTGCAATTCGGTCATTCAGCGTTGCCCAAATGCCCGACATAGCCGAAGCACGGCGGCGCAAATTGACCTCATATTGATCTTCATGGCGCAGCAGCCAGTTCTGACGCGTCAATTCATCCAGTGCCTGCTCCAATTCAGAGTGCGTCATCTCCCCGGCATTGCACACCACTTCAACCATCTGTTCCAGCGTGAGGGTATTCTCGCGCAACATCAAGCGCATCACCCGGCGCAAGGGCGGCGGCAGCTCGGCAATTTCCAGCGGACTGATGCCCTCGCTATGCTTTTCAACCTTTAACCGTTTGCTCAAACGGTCATACATGCTTTCCATTCCACCCCTCCTTAGTATAACTCCGGCATGGGGATTGGCTCGGGCTGTGGCTGACACAGGCCACACCAGACAGCATCTGCAACCGCCAACCCTTTCGGAGTCTGATTACCGGCCAGGAACATGGTGATAAAGGCCGGCATGATCTTGGCGTGATCCTTACACACCGCCCGACCACAAAAATAGCACACGGCATGAGCCGGTTTTTCACAATGCCAGCATAACATAGGGTCTCCTTATTTAAACCAAAATGGCATCGGCCAGTTCGCGCGCCGCCAACGACCAGGGATGATCCGGATATAGGAGGCTAAACAAATCGGCGCTGCCCAGTTCCACCATTTCCTCGCTGAGCGGCAGGGCTGCCCCAACCGGCACGCCAAATTTCAGTGCCACCTCCTGGCGCGCCTGTGCAAAATCAAATTTGCGCGGCACCTTGTTCAGTGCAATGAACATCGCCGGCACATCCAGGCTGCGCGCCACATCCACCGTCACGCTTGTGCCTTGCAAATCTTGCTGATCCGGGCGCACCACAATCACCAGCACATCCGAAATGGCAATCGAGAGGAGCGTCTCCTGATTGAGGCCGGGGTGTGTATCAATGAATAGATAGTCGAGTGTCAGGGCCTTTGCAATGCGGCTGAGTCCCTTGTTGAGCGTGCGCACCTCGTAGCCTTCCTTGAGGATTTTGCTAATTTCGCCGCCATTGATGCTGGAAGGCACCAGCCAGATGCTAGTACGGGCCAATTTTTGCAGGCCGGCCTTTTGCTGCGGCGCCTCGCCCACCGCATAGGCCACTTGCTCAATTTCACACTCGCCGCGCAGAAATTGATTGAGCGTGTGCGTCATGCTCTGATCATCCAGGCCAAACAGGACATGAATGCCGGGTGATTGAATATCTGTATCTACAATGCCAACCCGTTTGCCACGCAAAGCAGCCAGGGCAGCCAGATTGGCGGTCAGGTTCGATTTGCCTGTTCCGCCGCGAAACGAATGGATGGAGATGAATTTTGCCATAGAAAACCTCGATCAAAAAGGGTCAAGAAGGGGGGGAATCGGGATCATGGGAAGGATCGGCGGGCGGCTGAGCAGGGACGCGCTGCCCAAGCGTTGACCAAACATTCACAGCAGGTGCTTCACCCCGCGCCCGGCTTGCGGCTTTTTCCGCCAGGACGTTCTCCAGCCGTTGCCAGACGGGGCTAATTTCTTCAGGGAAGATGTTGCGGACATAGAACATGACATAGGGCCCAAGCGAGCGGCGCAATGCTTCCATTTGCTGATAGGCTTCGGCTGCCTGTGCCTCAACCCCTTTGCGCATGCGTTCATCGCTCAGCTTTTCAATCGTCTTGCGCAAAATGCCCAGGCGAGCCTGCAAGAGCAAAAGCTGCTCCATCTGGTCTGCCTTGGCCGGGCCAAAACGCTGCACCAAAGGCTTGAGCATCGTCTTCAATTGATCGAGGCGCTGCACCGAGGCGGCCTCGGCGCTCGTCACACGGTCGGCCATGCCCAGTTTCTCCTCAATCCAGCCTTTTTCCTCACGCAGGCCGCGGCGGATGGTTGCGACGACAAAACCGGCTCCGCCCATGCCAATTGCCACTGCGCAGAGGAGCAGAATCAACGGGCTGGAAAGGCGCGTGACGAGGTTGTTGAAGAGCATGTGCAACACCATTGCCAGCGCAAAGCCCCCCAGCACCAACAAGGCGCGCCGTCCACCGCGCTCGAAGCGCGCCAGGCCAAACGAAACGCCAATCACGGCTGTGGCCGAAGCGTGCATCAAGTTGGTGGAAAGGACGCGCGTCACCGCAATCCCCAAAGCAGCACCCGGCGACCCAAGGATATATTCAATGTTTTCCACAATCGCAAAGCCCACCCCGGCCGCGAACCCATACAGTGCGCCATCCACAAAATAGGTAAAACGGCGGCTGCGTACCACCAAAAAGAGGATCAACGCCTTGAGGATTTCTTCTGCGATGGGCGCACTAAAGCGCACCACGTTCAGGCTGCTAACCACGCCATTTAAAATCAGGTTGCGATTGACCCAATAGGCCAGCCCAAAACCCAACAGGCCACCGCCAAAACAGGCCAGCAGCAGGCGGAACTCTCCCGTGCGGTAGAGGTCCAATGTCCGCATCCAATACAAAACCAGGGCTGGAATTAAAATCGCAATCAACAGGGCAGGGATAAGCATACCTCTATCATACATGATTTTGGTGTTTTCGGGGATAGGAAAACCAAACCAGTTTCATAAAATTTAACATTGGGCGAGGTTTAAAAAAACAAACGGGGCTGCCTGATGGCAGCCCCGCATGGAAAACAAGCCTGAAAATTAGGCGACTTCGACAACCGCGCCGGCGGCTTCGAGCTTGCCCTTGGCATCCGCAGCAGCTTCTTTGCTGACGGCGGTGAGGACCTTGGCGCCCGCAGTTTCGGCCATCTGCTTGGCTTCCACCAGGCCCAGGTTGGTGAGCTGGCGAATGACCTTGATGGTCTCGATCTTCTTGGGGCCGGCGTCCTTGAGGACGACATCGAATTCAGTCTTTTCTTCGACGGGTTCAGCAGCGGCAGCGGCAGCAACGGGCATGGCCATGGCAGCAACAGGAGCGGCGGCGGAAACGCCCCACTTTTCTTCCAGCATTTTCACCAGTTCGGCAGCTTCCAGAACGGTCAAAGCGCTCAATTCATCAATCAATTTGGCGAGATCAGCCATTTTAAAAATCTCCTCTTTCTTGAGAATAGTGTTTTTTGAATTACGAACGGATCACGAACGATCAAGCCGCTGCGGGGGCAGCATCCTTTTCGGAATGGGCCTTGATCACAGCCGCAACCTGGCGGGCAGGTTCGGCGAGCGTGCGCACCAGCTTGGAGGCCGGGGCCGAAATCGTGCCGAGCAGGGTTGCGCGCATGATGGGCAGCGGCGGCAGAGTCGCCAGTGCTTTGACCTGAGCAGCGCTCAATGCATCGCGTCCCAGGAAACCACCCTTCACCGCAAAGATTTCCGATTTCGCAGTTGCATCGGTCAACACCTTGGCAACCGCTGGAGCATCGTTGAATGCAATTGCCAACAGGGTTGTACCTTCCAACAAGCTCACATTGGTCACGCCATGTTCACGCAGGACGCGCGTCAGCAGGGTGTTCTTGACGACATGTAATTCACCACCCACCTCGCGCACTTTGGCGCGCAGGTCGTTGATGTCTACCATGCGCATCTTCGAATAGCTGAGTGCAAACAAGCCCTGGCTGGAATTGACCCATGCGGCATATTGCTTTGCCATATCTTCCTTATGTTGTCTTGTGAAAGCCAATGAGGTTTCACCTCCTTTCGTTTTCAGATTTTGTTTTTTTAATTGCAGGAACATCCATTTAACAAAAAAGTCTTTGCCTGACAGATGCGGGCAAAGACTTTCTATCACCGGGTACCCCCGGCTGCAAATTACTTCGCACAAGTCTTCACCTCGGCAGGAGATTAAGCCCACAAGGGGCGCCTGCTGTCAGCGGTGTTCAACGAAGGGCAATTATACCCGAAAATCGTTGTCTGTCAACCTCTACTCGCGCGCCATGCTCTGAATGGCATTGACATCCACGCGGATGCCGGGGGCCATCGTCGCCGTCAGGGTTGCGCGTTTGATGTAAATGCCTTTGGCAGCGGAGGGGCGGGCCTTCTTGATTGCATCCATGAAGGTCGCCAGGTTTTCATACAGCTGTTCAATGCTGAACGAGACCTTGCCAATTGGCACGTGAATGTTGGCCGTCTTATCGAGGCGGAATTCAACGCGACCGGCCTTGGCCTCGCGAATGACGCGCGGCAGGTCTTCTGCTGGCACCACCGTCCCGGCTTTGGGGTTCGGCATGAGGCCACGCGGGCCAAGCACACGACCCAAGCGACCGGCCTTGCCCATCATATCGGGCGTGGCAATTGCCACATCAAAATCCGTCCAGCCGCCCTGAATCTTGGCAATCCATTCATCGCTATCGGCAATGTAATCGGCGCCAGCTTCCTGAGCACGAGCAGCGCCTTCGGCCTGTGCAAAGACCAACACGCGCACCGTCTTGCCCAGCCCATGAGGCAGCACAACCACATCGCGCACCTGCTGATCCGCCTGACGTGGGTCGAGGCCCATGCGCAGGTGAACTTCAACCGAGCCATCGAACGTGCTGTACGAAGTGTCTTTAATCAATTCCACCGCTTCGCGGGGATTATAATTGCGTGCAGGGTCTACTTTCGCACGCGCTGCCAAATATTTCTTTCCGTGTTTTGCCATCGTTACTCCTCGTGGTTCCAACGGGCAGCCCGGGCCGCCCTCCCACAAACTTAGTCAACCACCACAATGCCCATGTTGCGGGCTGTGCCTTCCACCTGACGCATGGCGTCTTCCAGTTCAACTGCGTTGGTGTCTTTCATCTTGATTTCGGCAATTTCGCGCACCTGCGAGCGGGTCACTTTGCCGACCTTATCGCGGTTGGGTTGGCCGGAGCCTTTGTCCACACCTGCCGCCTTCTTCAACAGCACAGCCGTTGGCGGAGATTTGAGGATGAAGGTGAACGAGCCATCGCTATAGATGGTGATTTCAGCCGGCAAGACTTCGCCAACACGATTCTGCGTGCGGGCGTTGTATTCCTTGCAAAAGGCCATAATATTGATGCCATACCCTGCCAGGGCCGGGCCGACCGGCGGTGCGGGGTTGGCTTTGCCCGCATTCAATTGCAGGCGCACAACAGCTTTCAGTTTCTTTGCCACAGTTTCACTCCTTCGTGGTAATAGCGGGTGATAAGGGGAGCACCCTCCCACAAAGCCCGGACGCCCGGGCTTGTTTTACATTTTTTATGCCTTCTCGACCTGTAAAAAGTCCAGTTCGACCGGCGTTTCACGGCCAAAGAAATTGACCATCACCCGCACCTTGGTGCGTTCCATGTCAATCTCAGCCACTGTGCCGCGAAAATCGTTAAACGGCCCATCCACAATCCGCACACGCTCGCCCAGGCGGAAGGTCACCTTGACCATCGGCGCTTCAGCTTCCATCCGGCGCAGAATTTGCACCACTTCTTCCTGGCGCAAAGCAGTGGGGGTATTGCCCATGCCCACAAAACCAGTCACGCCGGGCGTGTTGCGCACCACATACCAGGATTCCTCGGTCAGGATCATGCTCACCAGCACATAGCCGGGGAAGACATGGCGTTCCACCGTGCGACGCTTGCCCTCTTTGACCTCAATTTCTTCCTGCGTGGGGATGACAACATCGAAGATTTTATCCTTCATGTTCATCGTCTCAATGCGCTGCTCCAGGTTATGCCGCACTTTGTTCTCGTAGCCCGAGTAACAATGAATGACATACCAGGCGCTCTGATCACTGACACCCTCGAGCGAGACTTCGGCCTCCGAATCCTGCGACGCGGTTGAAACCGAAGCCGGGCGCGGAGTTTCCGCTTTCTTGCGAGAAACGCGTTTCGGTTTGGTTAGTTTATCCGCGTCCATACCATCTTCTCCGATCTACAATTAACCTGCAACAATCCAGCCAATCAGCTTGGAAAACAGCCAATCGAGTGTCCCAAGCAAAACAGCCATGCTGAACATGGTAACCAGGACAATGATGGAAAGCCGACGGGCTTCCGGCAGGGTGGGCCAGGTTACTTTACGCAGTTCGCCCAGCGTGTCAATCCACCAGTTCTTCACCTTGCGGCTCGTGCGCTGGAAAAAGCTTGGGCCATCGGCCTTTTTCTTGGGCTGGACAGCCGGTTTTTTCTCTTCAACTTTGACGGGCTTATCGGTCGGTTTTACCACAATTGCTCCTTCAAAATTCTTCCACATTTTACGTTACGGCCAAAACGCCGCCTTGAAGGCGGCGTCGCCTGTTACGAGGCAGGCCAGGCAGGAATCGAACCCACAACCCCCGCTTTTGGAGAGCGGTGCTCTGCCAATTGAGCTACTGGCCTGTATCGAGCGAGGGAGGGCGGCAGAGGGTTGCAACCTCCCTCGCTCAGAGAGAAACTACTTGGTTTCGCGGTGAGCCGTGTGCTTGCGGCAGCGCGGGCAATATTTCTGCAACTCAAGGCGATTGGGGTCATTGCGGCGGTTTTTCTGCGAGGTGTAATTGCGTTCCTTGCATTCATTGCACGCCAATGTGATGACCGGGCGAATATCTTTCTTCTTAGAAGCCATGTCGTTCTTCCTGCACCTTCAGCGAAGATGCAACTCCTTTACTAGTCCAAAATCTTCGTGATCACGCCGGCGCCAACCGTCAGACCACCTTCGCGA
>CAYVRT010000017.1:0-84285 GCA_964453115.1 uncultured Anaerolinea sp.
GCATCAGCGCATCATTGCCCTGCTGGAGGCCAAACAACCAGCGGCCATCATCTCGGCAACCGGCAGAAATTCGGCGGTGGCGGGTGGGGTTTATCCCTTTCCGTTGATTGAGGATGGCGATTTTGACATTCCGTCGGTTTATATGACGGCGGAGGAAGGCCAACGGTTGCTGCCCTATTGTGGTAAGTCCGTTTCGCTCGTGTCGCGTTCGCAGCGTGTGCCGGCAACCGCCTTCAACGTCATCGCGCATCAGGGCAGCGACCCTGTGGGGCGGATTGTCATCACGGCCCATATTGACGCCAAGCGCGGCACGCCCGGCGCAATTGATAATGCAACCGGTGTCATCGTCCTGCTTTTGCTGGCCGAACTGCTGGCAAAAGAAACGCCTGCGCGCCGGGTGGAGCTGATTGCCTTCAATGGCGAGGATGATTATGCCGTGCCGGGGCAGATGGATTATCTGCGCAAGCATGAGGGCCGCTTTGGTGAACTGCTTTTGAATATCAATATTGACGGTGCAGGTTACAAAGAAGGCCCGGCTGCTTTTTCGTTGATGGAATTGCCGGAGGACTTGCGGGCGCAGACAAGCCGGGTGTTGGAAAACTATCCGGGCATTGTCGAGGGGCCGCCCTGGTATCAGGGCGATCACAGCATCTTTTTGCAGCAGGGCTGCCCGGCGCTTGCGGTTTCGTCGCTGTGGCTCCTGGAGCAGATGGAGAACCAGGATATTACCCACACGCCGAAAGACAACCCGGCGATTGTGGATTGTCACAAACTGGTTGAAATTGCCCATGCGCTCCATGAATTGGTGCGCGCCCTTCGTCCATAAGCGCTTTTTGTTCTTCCCAAAGCCATGACGACTATTTTGGATATTGGTTATCGTTCGACCCATTACTGGCTGGTGGGGGGCGGCGCTTCTTATCTGTTGGTGGATATGGGTTGGCCGGGTAGCCTGGGGATGATGAAGGCCAATCTCAAACGCATGGGTGTGCCAATTGGCAAACTTGCCTATGCGTTCGCCACGCACTATCACATGGACCATGCTGGTTTGGGCGAGGAACTGAAGCGCGAGGGCGTCCCTCTCCTGGTGCTAGATGTGCAGGTTTCCGCCATTCCGCTCATGAAACCGTTCATGAAACCGCAAGATCACTACCTGCCGATTACAGAGCAGGGCAATGTTGTCATCTCCTGTGCGCAGGGCCGCGCTCTGCTGGCAACGCTTGGCATTGCCGGGCAGTTTTTGCACACGCCCGGCCATTCGCCGGATAGTGTCTCGCTGCTATTGGACGATGGGACAGCCTTTACCGGTGATTTGCCGCTGGAGGCATTGGCATTTGAGAACTCAACCGCCCTGGCAGACTGGCAGCTGTTGCGTCAGTGCGGCGCAAAGCGGGTTTACCCGGCCCATGGTCCGGTTCGGGATTTGTGAACGTTTCTGGCTGTTGATTGCAAAAACCGTGATATGCTTATGAAGTGGGCTAGAACGGTTTTGGATCTGGATTGCAAGGAGGCTGGTGTGAAGGCAAAAGAGATGGCTGCTTTGCTCTTGTTGCTGGTGGGCTGGTCGGGAATGTTGGTTTCGGTAGCTTTTTACCTGCTCTTTTGGCGGGTGGACAATGAGCCGGGGGCGAAGGATATTCCGCAGTTGCTCTGGGCGGCGATTTTCTTTCTCTCCACCGGCGGCCTGGCATTCCTTGCGGCCAACATCTATCTCCTGATGCGGCGGGCCTGGAAGGCCTACCTGATTGCTGCAGGGGGAGCGTTGCTGATTTTGCTGGTGGCTTTGTGCCTTTCGCCAGCTTTGTTGATCTTTTTGGTGTAGGGAGCGCGGAGGCTCTGAAAAGGAATCTGAATGATGGATGCACACCCCAATTCTCCAGTTCGTCTTGCACCCAAATTGGCCGAAGGGATCATTCCGGCGCGCCGTGTTTGGGGAATGCTGGCTTTGCGTTCGGGGCTTAGCTTTGGATTGTTGCTGTTCCTGGCTGGCGTTTACTGGTTGTTGGGCAGCCAATCGCCGCTTGCCGACTCGTCGGCCTGGTGGTTGTGGTTTGTCTCCATTACAAACATTGTTTGCATTGTCTTGCTGGTTCGCCTGGGGCGTTTGGAAGGTGTTCGGCTGCGGGATCTTTATTTTCTCGATCGCACAACCTGGAAAGGCGATTTGCTGTGGTTTTTGCTGGCTTTGCTTGGCAGTGCCGTTTTTGCCATGCAGCCGCCGATCTGGTTGGCCCAATTTTTGTGGGGAGATGCCGATTTGCCAAATGCTTTGCTTTTTCGGCCTTTGCCCGTTCTGGCGGTTTATCCGCTCTTTTTGTTGATGCCTGTAACGCAGGCTTTGGCGGAATTGCCCATCTATTGGGGCTATGTTGCCCCACGCCTCCGTGCCTCTGGCTGGAATCGCTGGGCTGTGATTGGTGTGGTGGGGCTGATGCTTTCCCTTCAACACATGTTTTTTGCTTTTCAATGGGATTGGCGGTATGATGTTTGGCTGGCTTTTAAGTTTTTGCCTTTTGCTTTGTTGTGCGGTTTTGTGATTGACCGCCGGCCAACAATTTTGCCGTATCTCATGCTGACGCACTTCCTGTTGGATGCTTCGCTGCCCTTCTTCGCGTTGATGGTTTCGAATGGCATGCCGCTTTCCTGAGAAAATGGAACCGGCTTGCTGAAGGATTTGGAAATGGAGCAAGGTATGGCAGAAAAGATTCAAGGCGAGAATGAGCCATTGGCTGCGGATGCAGCAATTGACCTGCATCTGCACACGCATTATAGCGACGGACGTTGGACGCCCGAAGCACTGCTGGACCATTTGCAGGCTGCGCAGTTTGCCCTGGCCGCCATTACGGACCACGATTGTTTTGACCGGGTGCCGGAATTGCAGGAATTGGCCCGGCAACGGCAACTGCGGCTGCTGGTGGGGGTGGAAATGACGACTACCTGGCGCGGGGAAATGACCGACCTTTTGTGCTATGGCTTCGATCCGTTGCACCCGGCGATGGTGGAAATTGCCCGCGATGTGCTGGAACGGCAGAAGCAGAATACCCGTCAGGTGTGCGAGCGGTTGTGGCAGCAGGGCTGTCAACTGCCGGAAGCGGTGGTGGAGGAAGTGGTTGCCCAGCCCAGCTCCTGTCAGCCACATAGATTGGTGGCGCAGCTCAAGCAACGTGGCTATGAGCTGGCTGACAAGATGCTGCTGGATTTTGCGACAGCCGACCCTGTCGCCGTGGCCGAGGCGGCACACCGCGCCGGCGGGGTGTGCCTGATTGCGCATCCGGGACGCGATGATGGCTATCGGCCTTTTGATGAGGCTTTGCTGGATGCGTTCGGCGGTGAGGTGGCAATTGATGGTCTGGAGGTTACTTACCCGCGCCATACCCCGGCACAGGTGCAGTTCTATGCCGATTATGTGCGGCGGCAC
The DNA here is from genome assembly GCA_964453115.1 of uncultured Anaerolinea sp. GTDB lineage: Bacteria > Chloroflexota > Anaerolineae > Anaerolineales > Anaerolineaceae > JAIWNK01. The sequence continues at coordinate 3,416 of CAYVRT010000017.1, forward strand.
CATTGGCTGGCCGGGGTGGGATCGGATTCGCATGGCCCGGAGAAACCGCCCATTCGCTACCGGGCCGATTGTGGGCGCGATTTGTTGGCGCGGCTGGGGATTGTTGTTGCCTGAGGTGCGGATGGAGGCTACAGACCGGCGTCAGCAACGGAATCGGTTCATTGGTTTGCTGCGTGCCCTGGCGGATGAGATGGAAGCTGCGGCGCTCTTGCCGCCTTTGACTGCCGAAGCACAGCAGGCGCAGGGGGTGGCTTTCAAAACCCGGGCGGGGCGGGCTGTTTGGGCGGCATGGCAGGCCGGTGAATTGCGCAGCGATGGCCGTTTGCTGATGGTGTTGAATGCCTGGGCGGGTGAGCCGCTGACCGATTGGCGCGCCTGGCAGGGCTTTGAGGCGCTCTGCCTGGAATGGCAGGCAAAGCGCTTTTTGCAGGAAAAACGTGCCCTGGGCGAATTGCTGGCCTGTGTGCGGGTCGTTGGCCGGTTGATTGATGAATTGGAACGTGCAAATATTGAATGAAAGGTTGGTTGAGGAAGAATGGATTTGAACGGTCGTGAGGATGCGCTGGTACTACAACCGGTTTACCTTGGCCTGCGCAATCAGATTTTGCAGCTTGTTCCGCAAGAGGTGGGCATTTCCCCCGGTCAGGCATTGCCTACGGTCTGGGGTGGGCTGATGGAGATGCGGTATCCGCAGGCTGTGGTGACCCTTGCCTTGCTGGCGGATGGCACAACCAGTCTTTATTTTAGCAATGGCGGGGGGATGTTGGGGGGTGGGCAGATTTTGCCTGTGGCCCATGCCAGTCAGGCATGGATTGCGGCGGCGGAGATGCAGTATGCAAACATGCCGCAAACGCAGGCTTTTCCTGTGCCGCTGCCCGGCAAGGTGCGGTTCTATATCTTGGCGTATGCTGGAATCTATACTGCCGAAGGCGATGAGGAAGAGCTGGCAACTGGGCGGCATGACCTGTCGGGGTTGTTTTTTGCCGGGCAAGAGGTTATCTCGCGCTTTCGCATCAGTCAGCAGGAGGGGCAAATGGCTGCCCCTCAAACGCTGGATGAGCTAATCCGGTTGAGCGCTGCGCCATTGTTGAAATCGGTCGGTTTTCGCAAGGTTGCACATACCTTTCAGCGGCAGGTGGGAGAGATTTGGCAGGTGGTGAATTTCCAGGCCAGCCAGGGCAACATTGGCCTGCGCCGCAAGTTTACCCTCAATTTTGGTCTCTATCATCCAGCGATTGCCCGGCTGGCGGGCGTTGCCCCTTGCCCAGATGGGCCAAAGGAAGAGCAATGTCAGGTGCGGACCCGGATTGGTGGTTTGCAACGGGTCAAAAGGGACTGGTGGTGGGATGTGGGGCAAAAATCTGTTGGCTATGAGGTTGTTTGGGCGCTTGAGGAATGCGGCTTGCCCTGGTTGGAGGGCCATTCCAATCTATCCAGCATGGCGGAGGCACTGCGCGAGCAGCCATCCATCCTTGCCGCAGCGGCTGCACTGGCTGCGGGGGAGCAAGCGGAGGCGCGGCGCAGGTTGGCGCAGATGATTGCGAACCGTCCTTTGGCGGCACAGGCGGCGCGGCAATGGGCGCAGCAGCAGGGCTGGGAGGGATTTGATGCGCCTGTGGTGTAAGAAATGCCGTGCGGAACGAACGATGGAAGAAGCACTGAAAAAGCCGGTGGATACCATGTTCGGCGATGGTATGTGGTGGCATTGTCGCGCCTGTGGAACGGAACTGAAGCAGTATCCGGCATTGGGCGCGCAGGAAGAGGCTGTGTTGGGCAAGGTGCGTTCTGCGCTTGTCCGGCTGGAACAAGGAGATGGGCTTGAGCCGTTGCAAACCTGTCAGCTGTTGTGGGAAATGCAGGATTGTTATGCGGCGGCGCAAAATCGAGTGGCTGCCTGTGCGGTGTTGTTTAACCTGCAATGGCTGGCGCAGACAAGTGGCCTGTCGGGGTGGCCTGTTGCAGCGGCTGAGCGCTTCAATCAATTGGCGGCCATAACCCTTGGGCTGCCGCACCAGACTTGCTGCCCCTTGCCGCAATTGCTGGAGCGATTTGTCAGGGATTACTGTCCGCAATAGATGGCACAGAATGTCGAACCCGAATTAGGAGCGAAAATGGAACCATGGGTTGAATGTATGGAAGAATATCGCCGCCAAATGACGCTTGGCCTTGTGCCAAAGGCCTATCAAGGTCTGATGCAATACCTTCTGTCGCTGAAAACGCACCTGAAAGATCGTCATCCCGATTTCTTTGTCTCTGGAAACTTGTATTTTGGGTACATGGATATGACGTATTTTTCCTTTTACCCGCCTGCGCTGGGACAAAAGAAGTTGAAGGTTGCAATCGTCTTTGTTCACCCAACGATGCGTTTTGAGGCCTGGCTGGCGGGCTATAACAAACAGGTGCAATTGCACTACTGGCAGCGCTTTCGAGATGGGGGATGGAATTTATATCCGCTTGTGCCAGCTTTGCAAGGTTCGGATGCAATTGTGGAGCATGTGCTGGTGGAACAGCCCAATTTTGGCGACTTGCCAGCTCTGACCGGGCAGGTTGAGCGCGGTACGCTGAAATTCATTGCCGACCTGGAGCAGTTTTTGGGTGGGGCTGAACCGGGTGAATGAACGCGTTGACAGAACGGAGAGATGCGATAGAATCAATTCTATGACGGAACGAGAAACGCTCCTGCAGGCCATTGCGACACTCCAGGCACAACGTCCCTTATTGGGTGATGCGGTGGTGGAGGCGGCGCTTGCCCCGCTGCGCGAAAAACTGGCGATGCTTGCGGCAGAGGGTGAGGTGGAAGAGCAGCGGAAACAGGTGACGGTTTTGTTTGCCGACCTGGCCGGGTTTACCGAAATGAGCGAGGTGCTGGACGCTGAAGAAATCAGCGATATTATCAATTTGCTCTGGCAAAAGCTGGATGCAATTATCCTGGAGCATGGTGGGACGATTGATAAACACATTGGCGATGCGGTGATGGCCGTGTGGGGCGTGGTGGCGGCGCAGGAAAACGACCCGGAGCGGGCCATTCAGGCCGCCTTGGAAATGCAGCAGGTGTTTGTTGACCCTGTGCCGGTGCGCGCGGTGGTGAGAGAGCGTTTATCCGGGTTGCGAATGCGGATTGGCCTGAACACAGGCTCGGTTTTGTTGGGGAACATTGGCTCAACCCATGAATTTACCGCCATGGGGGATACGGTGAATGTGGCGGCCCGGCTGGAGCAGGCGGCGCCGTTGGGCGGTGTTCTCATCTCGCAGGATACGTACCGGCATGTGCGTGGCATCTTTCAGGTGCAGGCCCAGCCGTTGTTGAGTGTCAAGGGCAAGTCGCATCCCTTGCAAACCTACCTGGTGACGGGCATCCGTCCGGCTGAATTTCGCGTTCGCACGCGTGGCGTGGAGGGGGTCGAGACGCGCCTGGTGGGGCGCGCAGCAGAGTTGCAGCGTCTGCGTCAGGCCTATGCGGAGGTATTGACGGGCGGGCGGCTGCGCATGGTGACGATTGTCGCCGAGGCGGGGGTGGGCAAGAGCCGCCTGCTGAGCGAGTTCGATGCCTGGGTGCAGGCTCAGGCCGAGCCGGTGGTGGCTTTTCGGGGGCGGGCGAGCCAGGAAATGCAGACGGTGCCTTATGCCCTGATGCGCAACCTGATTTCTCATGCTTTTCAAATTTATGATAGTGATGCATTGCAGGTCGTTTATGATAAGTTGGCCGTTGGGTTATCGGATGAGACGAATTACCGCGCCTCGCTTCTTGCCCGGTTGCTGGGGTTTGATGCGGATGTGGGGCATTGGGCAGAAGATGCCCGGCAGCTGCGCGACCGGGCTGTGCAATATTTAAGCGATTGTTTCAAGACTTTGGCGGCAGAGTCTCCGCTGTTGTTGTGGTTGGAAGACCTGCACTGGGCAGATGATAGCTCGTTGGATGTGCTGGAACAATTGTTGCGGGCCTTATCGGCACACCGGGTGCTGATTGTAGGAGCGGCCCGTCCGGTGCTGTTTGAGCGCCGCGCCCATTGGGCAGCGGGTGCTTTTCATGCTTGTTTGCAATTGCCGCCACTCTCTGCCGAGGAAAGCCATGCCCTGGTGGCGGATATTTTGCAAAAGGTTGAAGATTTGCCGCTCTCTTTGCGTGAGCTGTTGGTTCAGACGGCGGAGGGCAACCCCTTTTACCTGGAAGAGCTGATCAAAATGTTTTTGGAAGATGGGGTGATTGTCAAACAGCCGCAGGCCTGGCAGGTGAATGCCGAACGGCTGGCGGGTGTTCGTGTGCCGCCGACCTTGACGGCGGTTTTGCAGGCGCGCGTTGATTTGCTTTCGGGGCAGGAGAAGATGACCTTGCAGCGCGCCTCTGTGATTGGGCGCACATTTTGGGCCGAGGCGTTGCAATTTTTGGAAGGGTCGCTTTCATCGGGGAGGGACCCGTTGCAGGCGCTTTTGGCTTTGCGGCAGCGCGAGATGGTCTTTTTGCAGCCAGAATCGGCTTTTGCGACAACCGATGAATATATCTTCAAGCATGCGTTGCTGCGCGATACGGTGTATGAAAGTGTCCTCAAGCGTCAGCGCCGCGCCTATCATGCCCGTGTGGCGGACTGGTTGTTGAAACATTGCGGCACGCGCGAGGGGGAATTTTTGGGGCTGATTGCGGATCACCTGGAGCGTTCGGGGCAGGTGGAATTGGCAATCCAATATCTTGTTCGGGCGGGCGAAAATGGGTTTGCAACCTATGCATACCGGGAGGCAGCCGAGTATTTTGCGCGTGCCCTGGACTTGCTGTCAGCGGATAGTGAGGAATGCATTGCCCTGTTCGTCAAATCGGGGCGGGCGCACTGGTATCTGGGTGAGTATGGACGCGCTCAGGAGCTTTTGCAGGCCGGGGTGCAGATGGGAAAACGGTATGGCGATGATGGCTCTTGTGCCGATGCACTTTGCGATTTGGGCGGGATTGAACGGAAATATGGCAATTGGGCTGCTGCCAGGGCTTGTTTGAACGAGAGCCTGAACCTGGCCCGCAAACAGGGCGATGCGGTGCGGATTGCCCATGCGCTCTATGGCCTGGCATGGGTGGATATTCGGCAGGGGGATTATCCGGCGGCACGGGCCTTGTTGTTTGAGAGCCGGACGCTCTATCAGGCAGCGGGTGAGCGGCGCGGGCTGGCGGATGCATTGAACGGCCTGGGCAGCGTTGCGCTGAACCTGGAGGCCTACGAGGAGGCGCGCACCCTCTACCGTGAGAGCCTGGCGCTGTGCCGGGAACTGGATGACCAGCCCGGTGCATCGGCTGCGCTGGTGAACCTGGGCGAAACCGCCCGGCGTCAGGGAGATTACCGCTCGGCGCAGCAGTTCTATGAAGCCTCGTTGGAAATTGACCGGCAGATTGGGGATGAATTGCTGGAAGCAATGACACTGGGCAATTTGGGACATACGGCGCAGGCCTGTGGTGAGTATCTGGCAGCCGAGCAATATTACCGCTCGGGGTTAAAAACGGCGGTTGCCATTGAATCTGTGCCGGATATGTTGGATGGGCTGGCGGGGCTGGCGGGCGTTTTGGCGCGCACTGGGCGGCAAGAGGCAGCCCGGGAGGTGCTGGGCGTTGTGCTTCATCACCCGGCCTTGGAAGAGGAGAGCCGCCTGATTGCTGAGCAGGCCCTGGCTATACTTCTGCCGCAGCAGGTTGAGGCTTCGCCGCAGGAGTTGAAGGCGTTGGTTAAATCGGTTTTAGCGACTGCGTTGCCCGCTTAGCAAGGGTTGGCCTGGGATTGGGGAGGGGGGAATCAGAGGCTCTTTTAGACGAAAACGCGATGGAATTGAGGCTGTGCTGGCGCGATACTATCGGTTACCGACTGACGCAAACAAGCGTCAACCTCAATTCCTCATCTTTTTTTCCAAAGGAGACTTGTTGATGAAATCGCGCTCTCTGTTTCGTTCTTTGTTCCTGGCGGTGACGGTTTTGCTGCTCACCACCATCATCGTCTCGGCGGCCTACTGGCCGGTGGTCAAGAAGGGCAACACCGGGCGGAATGTGGTCACCATTCAATACTTGCTGCGCTATCGCGGCTATAGCAGTGTGTCGGTCAATGGTACGTTTGATACTACAACCGAGACGGCGGTTAAGAACTTTCAAACGGCCAATGGGCTGACTTCTGATGGCATTGTTGGGCAAAATACATGGACGAAATTGATTGCTACGGTGCAATATGGCAGCAATGGCAACCATGTGCGCGCCGTGCAGGATCAGCTTGCCAATCGCTATGGTTGCAGTGTGACGGTGGACGGGGCGTTTGGCTCTGGGACGAAGAGTGCCGTAATTGCCTATCAGAGCGCCAATGGCCTGAGCGCTGATGGGGTGGTGGGAACAACGACCTGGCAATATCTGGTCAGCGGTTATGAGGGGCTGAGCGAATCTTCGGTGCGCAGCCAATTGACCAATGCTGGAATCGTGATTAGCTCAAGCGGCTCTTGCTCGAATCGTTGCAATTCTTCCTGCACCGGGTTGCGCAGCCTGCGTCAGAGTGCCATCACCGGGCTGATCAACTTCAAGAGTGCTTCGGGCTGTGCCATCACCATGACGGGCGGTACCGAAACCGGCCATGCTTCTGGCACCTATTCGCACTGGAATGGCTACAAGGTGGATATTGGCGTTTCTTCCTGCATCAGCAACTACATCTACAATCATTACACCTCGATTGGCGGCAGCAAGTATAAAGATGCAGCGGGCAATATCTACTATTACGAGGGCAATCACTGGGACATTACCTACTACTAGACCATCCAGCCACCCGATTCAAAAACCGCAGGTGCCTGTTTGAGCGCCTGCGGTTTTTTGCGTCAGGGTGTTGTTGTCAGGTAGGGTGCAATTTGTTTTGCAAGAAATTGGGAAAAGACGATGGCGCCACTTTCGTTCAGGTGAACATAATCGGCATGGGCTTCAACACCCAATTCTGACAGGTCGCGACCATCTATTACAATCAACGGGTATGATTTGGCAAGGTCTTGTAAGGTGGTCAGGTAGGCATCGGAGGTGTGTTGATTGTAATGACCATAAAAAGGTGGGATGACCACAATCAGCTTGCCACCCTGTTTCTGGATCAATTCGGCGCTTTCAATAATTACCTGGATGCGTTGAGGGGCGAGAGTGACGGTTGTTTGGTAGATGGGTTGCTCTTTCATGTCTTTGGATAGGGTATCCATTGGCATAAAGCCGGCATTCAGCGGTTGTTGGGGGATGGGTTGGCCCTGCCACCATTGATTCCAGGCGGAACGAAAGTTAAATACCCGCCAAAAGCGCCCCAGGTAGAGAAAGTCGCCCACCAGCCGTTCCCCGCTCCATTGTTTACAGAGTGGGCTGGTGAGGATTGCTTGTTCAAAGCGAATGACATCATCCAGGTCTAGAAAACTTGCCGGGCTGAATTGCATGACAACGATTTTGGGCGGGTAGGCAGCGTTTTCAAGCAATGGCAGGGTTGTGCAGCGATAGGCGATTGGAAAATTGGCCGGAGAAGCCAGGTTGTAGACCGTGTGGGAGTTCCCCAGCACCTCTTCCATCGCAGCCGGGGATAGGTCTCGGGCTGCGGTTGAATCACCAATAATTAGAATTTGGGGCGATTGTTCAGATGCACTCAGGGTGCGATAATGCTCAAATTTAATGGCTGCTGCATCGCTCCAGTATAACCAGGCATTGCCAGTGTTGCGCAGCAGGTAGCGCGTTCCAGCCTCGGCAGCCAGGAGGAATAACAAGCTCAGCAGGAGTACCCGCAAGGCTTCTGCTGGTCGCAGACCTTCAAGGCGAAGCGTTTCAGAACTGAAAATAGATAAATGGAGCTTGCGCATCAAGCCCTCCCAAAACCAGGATCAGCACAATCAGGAGTGCATAGAAGAGGCTGCGCACCGGCCAGGGCCAGCGCAGGATTACCGTATGATCTTTTGCCTGCCATTGCAAGATTTCGACAGCAAACAACACCACGCCCAACAGAGAAAAACGGATCAGGTTATTGGCTGTCAAAATGTCAACGGTGCTGCTTGTTTTCCAGGTGAAAAGGTTGACAAGGTAGTTCCAGGCGGTGCTAAAGTTGCTGGCGCGGAAGAAGATCCAGGTCAGGCTGACCAGGTTAAAAGTGAATAGGATTTGAATGGGCTGAACGATGTTTTCGGTCCATTGGGGAAGTTTCAGGTTCATTTTTTTGCCCAGGTCATTGGCCCATTTTTCCAATGACAAAAACAAACCATGTGTCCCACCCCATGCCACGAAGGTCCAGTTTGCGCCGTGCCACAAACCGGTGAGTAGAAAGACAATCAAAATGTTGGTTTCCTGACGCAGAACTTTCTGGCGTTTTCTTGAAAATTCCAGCGGCAAAAAAACATAGTTGCGAAACCAGGCGGAGAGGGAGATATGCCAGCGCCGCCAAAAATCGGTGATGGAGGTGGACAGGTAGGGTTGATTAAAGTTGAGCATTAAATCAATCCCAAACAATTTGCTCACCCCCCGGGCAATGTCGGTGTAACCAGAAAAATCACAATAGATTTGAATGGCGAAGAGATACATGGCAAAGAGCAGGTCTTGTGCGGCCAATGCATTGACGTTTGCAAATGCTGTGTTGACCTGTGGCGCAATCGCATCTGCAATGCCCACCTTCTTGAAGAAGCCCAACAGCATCAAAAACAGTGCCTGACGGATCCAATCCAGATTAACCTGGCGCTTCTTTTCCAGAGCGGGGAGCATTTTGGCCGGGCTGACAATTGGCCCAGAAACCAGGAGGGGAAAATAGCTGATGAAGAGAGAGAAGGTGAAGAAGTCTTTGCGCACGGGAATTTTTCCGTTGTATACATCCACGATGTATGAAATTCCCAGAAATGTGTAAAAAGAGATGCCGATCGGCAAAACGACCTGGAGAAAAGGCAGGGACCATTGCCAGCCCAAGAGGTGACTCAGTTGTTGGGCTGATTCGATGAAGAAGTTGAAGTATTTGAAAAAACCAAGCGTAACCAGGTTGGCGAGGATGCCCAACGTCAAATATGTTTTTTGACGTTTTTCGTTGGGTGTGTTTGCAATTCCAAGCCCTGTCAGATAATTGAGGGCGATGGAGCCCAGCAGCAAGAAGAGTAATTTTTCATCCCACCAGGCATAAAAAACCCAGCTGGCAAACACCAACCAGATGTTTTGCGCCCGTGTGGAGAGACGGTAATAGACAAGAACAACAATGGGGAGAAAAATTAAAAAGGGGAAAGAGTTAAATAGCATTGGTCTGAAAAGAGAACAGGAATGAGATAATTTTAAGCCAGTTTGTGAAATTTTGCCAGCCGTTGGGATGAAATGGTTCAGGGAAGTTGTTGGCTTGCAAAATTGTACAAAATAGGGTAAACTTTTGTTACTCCGATGGGGAGTAGCGCCCCGTTCCTACGGGTTGGGTAGTCGTCAGTACGGAAAGCAATTTCCCGGCTGCCTGGTGCGAAGCGCAAGACCATCGCTTGTTTCAGGCGACGGTCTTTTTTATTTTTTTGACGAGGAGACAATTGTTTATGCAAAATCACCCCTGGCATACCCTTTCTGCGGAGCAGGCGTTCGAGCAGCTGCAAAGCCAGCCAATTGGCCTGACACAGGCCGAGGCGCAGGAACGCTTGCAGCGTTTTGGCCTGAATGAACTTCAGGCGGCAAACCGCATTTCGCCCTGGCGGATTCTGCTGGAGCAGTTTAAAAATGTGCTGATTCTGATTTTGTTGGTTGCAACAGTGATTTCCTTGTTCCTGGGGCATGGGGTGGAATCGGTTGTGATTGCGGTGATTGTTTTGTTTGCGGTTTTGCTGGGCTTTGTGCAGGAATACCGCGCCGAGCGCGCCATTGAGGCGCTGCGCCAAATGGCAGCGCCGGCCGCAACGGTGTTGCGCGATGGGATGGAGATCAAAATTCCGGCCCGCGAGCTTGTGCCGGGTGATGTTGTTCTGTTGCATACGGGCGACCGCATTCCGGCGGATGCACTGTTGGTGGAAGCGATTAACTTGCAGGTGGAAGAGGCGGCATTGACCGGCGAATCGCACCCGGTGGAGAAATATACCGGTGCGCTGGAAGATGGCGAGCTTTCGATTGGCGACCGTCGCAATATGGTCTATGCCGGGACGGCGGCGACCTATGGGCGCGGACGGGCGTTGGTTGTGGCGACGGCCATGCAAACCGAGTTTGGCAAAATTGCGCAGATGTTGCAAACGGTGGAAACGGGCAAGACGCCCTTGCAGCAGAACCTGGATAAGGTGGGGGCGGTGCTGGCGCGGGCGGCGATTGTGGTGGTTGGGTTGATTGTTGCCCTGGGCCTGTTGCGTGGGCAACCCTTTGTTGAGATGCTCATTTTTGGGATTGCATTGGCGGTGGCTGTTGTTCCCGAGGCGCTGCCGGCTGTTGTGACGATTTCGCTTGCGATTGGCGTGCAAAAAATGGTCAAGCGCAATGCCCTCATCCGCCGCTTGCCGGCGGTGGAAACCCTGGGCAGCACTTCGGTCATCTGTTCGGATAAGACCGGCACACTGACCAAGGATGAAATGACTGTGCGACGGGTGTTTGTTGCCGGGCAGATGCTGAGCGTTTCCGGTGCGGGTTATGCGCCGGAGGGCCAGTTTGGTGCGGAAGATGGAACGACCGTTGCGCCCAGCGAGGCGTTGCAGCAGTTGTTGAGCGCTGGTGCGCTCTCCTCCGATGCGGCACTTGTGCGCCTGGAAAGTGGAAACTGGGACATTAAGGGCGACCCGACGGAGGGTGCGCTGGTTGTTGCGGCGGCCAAGGCTGGTTTGCAAAAGGACCGACTGGATATTGAGAATCCGCGTCAGTATGAAATTCCCTTCTCTTCTGAAACCAAACGCATGACGACCCTGCATCAGACGGCGGAGGGGATGACGGCCTATGCCAAGGGCGCACCGGAAGTGATTTTGGATGGCTGCTCGATGCTGCTGACCGCGCAAGGGCTGCGGCCGTTGGGCAGCGCAGAGCGCGCGGCTTTGCTGGAGCGCGCCCAGGAGATGGCCGGGCAGGCGCTGCGGGTTCTGGCGATTGCTTCCAAACCCAATGCAACCCTCGAAACCGCGGAGCGCGGCATGACTTTTCTGGGCCTGGTGGGGATGATTGACCCGCCCCGCCCTGAGGCGCGCGCCGCCATTGCGGTGTGTAGTGAGGCGGGCATTCGCCCGGTGATGATTACCGGCGATCACCCGGTTACGGCGCAGGCCGTGGCGCGCGAGCTTGGCCTGCTGCGCGAGGGCGGACGGGTGGTGACGGGCGCTGAGCTGGAAACCATCTCGGATGAGCAATTACAGCACGAGGTGCAGGATATTCAGGTCTACGCGCGCGTTTCTCCGGCGCATAAGCTGCGGGTGGTTTCGGCCTGGCAAGCGCGTGGGCAGATTGTTGCCATGACGGGCGACGGTGTTAACGATGCTCCGGCGCTCAAGAAGGCCGATATTGGGATTGCAATGGGCATTACCGGCACCGATGTGACCAAAGAGGCCGCCGCCATGACCCTGACCGATGATAATTTTGCTTCGATTGTGGCGGCGGTTGAAGAAGGGCGGGGGGTGTTTGGCAATATCAAAAAGTATCTCATGTATCTCCTCTCCTCCAATATTGGCGAAATTGGCCTGATGGCTGGCTCGGCGCTGCTTGGGCTGCCGCTGCCATTGACTGCGGTGCAGATCTTGTATGTCAACCTGGCGACGGATGGCCTGCCGGCGCTGGCGCTTTCGGTAGACCCGCCCGAAAAAGACTTGATGAAGCGCAAGCCGCGCAATCCGCGTTCTGGCATTTTCACCCGTCCGGTTGTGCTGTTGATGATTTTGGGCGGTCTCTGGTCTACGTTGATTAACCTGGGCCTGTTCAGTTGGGCATACCAATCGGGGCGCTCCTTGGAGGAGGCGATGACGATGACCTTTGTATCCCTGGTGCTGATTCAGTTCTTCAAGGCCTATAACTTTCGCTCCGATCGCCATTCGGTCTGGAGCAAGCCATTTGCCAACAAGTGGCTCAACCTGGCGGTGGTGTGGGAACTGGTGTTGCTGGGGCTGATTGTTTACCTTCCGTTCCTGCACGAGGCCTTCAGTACCTATTCGCTGACCTGGCAGGATTGGCTGATTGTTGCTGGGCTGGCAGTGACGATTATTCCGGTGCTGGAAATTGCCAAGTGGATGGTGCGCAAGGGCTGGCTGGGCAAGGCCGACTGACAGACGGTTGCTTTTCTGTGTCTCCGCTCCCGGTTGTTTGGCTGGCCTGGGGGCGGAGATTCTTTAAACCTCCGGTATAATGGTGGAATATTGTTTGCTTGAGGTGTTGTGTGAAAATGCTCCTGCGTGCTTATCGGGATGCGCGTGATTTGCAAAAAATGTGTGCGTTGTTGAGCGCTGGTTATCTTGCTCAGACCGATACCTATTATCCGCATCCGGGCGATTTGAAATGGTGGTTGTTTAACGCACTCTCTTCGCACCATCCCTGGCAAAACATTTTCCTTTGGGATGACCCGCTGGATGAGGGCCGGTTGCTGGGCTGGGTCTTGCTGGCGACGCCCTGGAGCGGGATGGAAGTTTTTGTTCAGCCCGAACTGGCTGATTCGCCCTGGGTTGGGGAGCTGAATGGATGGGCTGAAGAGAAATTGACCGAGGATGCGCATCGGCGCAATCGCTCAACATTGCTGCGCATGAATGTTGCTGAGACGGATGGTGTGCTGCAAAACCATTTGCGGAGTCGGGGGTTTACCCTGCTTGAGGGTGAGGCTTTGCTGGTGATGAAGGGCAGCCTGACGCATGAATTGGCGCTACCTTCTCTGCCGGATTCTGGCTATTGCCTGCGGGCAGTGGGCGCCGGTGAGCTTGAGGCGCGCGCGGCTGCGCAACGGGCTGCTTTTCAATCGGGCATGGCCTGGCCGGAATATTTGGCGCGCTACCGAAATTTTTTTGCTTCGCCGGGCTATCCGGCGGGGTGCGATTGGGTGGTGGTTGCGCCGGATGGGCAGGTGGCTTCTTTTTGCATGGTCTGGATGGATGCGTTCAGCAGCAGTGTGCAGGTTGAGCCGGTTGGCACTGCGCCAGATTTCCAGCGCCGTGGGCTGGGCAAGGCGGTGTTGCTGGCCGGGCTGCGGCAGGCACAGGCCCTGGGGATGCGCACAATGCGCATTTGTGCGCGTGCCGATAACCCGCCTGCCATTCGGCTTTATGAAAGTGTTGGTTTTCAGGTCGTCAACCGTTGGTTGACCTATCAAAAACAATTGGCGGCTGCTGAAACGGGTTTGTGAATTTGCGTTTGAACTGGAGCGAAACGCTTGACGCCGCACCCGGCTGATGCTATAATCTCGCCATGCATCACCATCACACTTCACAAAATAATCGCAAGCGACTGTTTTTCTCCCTGGCGCTGACCGGGCTGATTTTTGCAGCGGAATTGGTGGGCGGCTGGTGGACGGGCAGCCTGGCTTTGCTTTCTGATGCGGCGCATGTCTTTATGGATATGTTTGCTCTGGGGCTCAGTTACCTGGCAATTCGCGCTGCGGCTCGTCCAGCCAATGATCGTCACACCTATGGTTATCATCGTTTGCAAGTGCTTGCAGCGCTGGCGAATGGGGCAACCTTGCTGTTGATTTCATTTGAGATTCTCAAAGATGCCATTGAGCGCTTCCAGAACCCGCGCCCGGTGTTGGCCGGGCCGATGCTGCTGATTGCCATCCTGGGCCTGTTGGTTAACCTGGCAGTGGCGTTTGTGTTGCGTCAACATGACCATGAAGACCTCAATACCCGCTCGGCCTTTTTGCACGTCCTTGGCGATGCGCTGGCCTCGGTGGGCGTCATTGGCGCAGGGATTGCCATTCTGCTCACTGGACAATTGTGGATTGACCCGTTGGTGAGTGTCTTGATTAGCCTGTTGATTTTGTTCAGCTCGGGGCGTTTGTTGAAGGAGACGATTCACATCCTTTCGGAAGGAATGCCAAAAGGCATGACGGCTTCGGCGGTGGCAGAGCGTATGCAAACGGTGGCGGGCGTGGTTGGGGTGCATGACCTGCACATTTGGACGGTTAGCCCCGGCTATGTGGCGCTGAGCGCACATGTTGTGCTTGCGGATCAAATGCTCAGTCAATCGGGGGCGGTGATGCAGCAGCTGAAGCAGCGATTGCACGATGACTATGAGATTGAACATACGACGATTCAGTTTGAGTGTGAGCGGTGTGGGCAAGGTACCTTGATTTGCGGGCAGGGTTGATGCTGCCTGGCGGATCGCTTGTTTTTTGGGCAAGATGAGCGATTTGCTATCTCATTTTCTTGACGCGTTTTGTAAATTTTCGCTATAATGAAATGAGAAAGGAGCGTTTGCCATGCTGCCAATCCCCTTCCCCCCTGGCCCAGGGCAAGAATCGGTCTGGGAATATCCCCGGCCGCCGCGCCTGGAAGCAACGCCGCGCCGCCTTGAGGTGGTGTTTAATGGTGTCAAGATTGCAGATACGCAGCGCGGGCTGCGCGTGTTGGAAACCAGCCATCCGCCGGTCTATTACTTTCCTCCGGAAGACATTACGCATGGGGTGTTGATTCCCTTCAATCGTCGCACATTTTGCGAATGGAAGGGCGCTGCGCTCTATTACACGGTGCGGGTGGGGGAGCGCGAAGCGGTGGCGGCTGCCTGGTATTATCCGCAGCCGACCCTGCCGTTTGCGGCGCTGCGAGAGTATGTTGCCTTTTATCCGCAGCCGATGGATGAATGCCGGGTGGATGGTGAACGGGTTATTCCGCAGCCAGGGCAGTTCTATGGCGGTTGGATTACAGCCGACATTGTGGGGCCTTTTAAGGGTGAGCCGGGCAGCGCCGGCTGGTGAATGCTTTGGAGACTTTGCAGCAGGCCTGGGGCTATTTTCTCAGCCGGCAGCCCGAGTTTTGGGGCGCGCTGGGTGAACACCTGAGCATGTCGGGGCTGGCGCTTGGCTTCAGCATTCTGGTGTGTGTGCCGCTGGGTGTTGCTTCGGCCCGTTGGCGGCGGTTTTCGCTGGCGGCGCTGGGCGTGGTGAATACGTTGCGTGTGGTGCCGAGCCTGGCGGTGTTGTTTTTGGTCATTCCATTGCTGGGCCTCAGCCGCTGGGCAGCGGTTTTTGCGCTGATTTTGCTGGCCATGCCGCCGGTGTTGATTAACACCGATGCCGGTTTTCGCAGTGTGGATGGGGCGGTGCGCGAGGCGGCGCGCGGGATGGGCATGAGTCCGGTTCAGGTGCTGCAGCAGGTGGAACTGCCGCTTGCCATGCCATTGATTGTGACGGGGGTGCGTACGGCGGCGGTGGAGGTGATTGCCTCGGCGACGCTGGCCGCATTTGTTGGCAGCGGCGGGCTTGGCATCTACATCACGCGCGGGTTTGCTCTCTATGATGATGCAATCTTGATGGTCGGCGCCATTCCGGTGGCGCTTTTGGCCTTGTTCCTCGAAGGCAGCCTGGGATGGCTGCAAATCCGGCTTCAAGCGCCGGGCTAAACCATTTGTTTGGATTCGGAGGAGGTAGAAATGAGTACGCTACGTGTTTCTCGTTTGTTGGCGGCCCTGGTGCTGCTCTCCATCCTGCTTTCGGCCTGCACGGGTGGAGCGGATCAGAAGGTAATCCGTGTTGGTTCAAAGGACTTCACCGAGCAGTTCATTTTGGGCGAAATGTATGCTCTGGTGCTGGAAAATGCGGGCTTCAAGGTGGAGCGGAGACTCAACCTGGGGGCAACGCCGGTGGCGCAAAAGGCGCTCGAAAATGGTGAAATTGACCTCTACCCGGAATATACCGGAACGGGGTTGCTGACGGTTCTCAAATTGCCGGTGCAGACGGATGCCAGGATGGTGTATGAGATGGTGGCGTCGCAGTACCTCTCGCGCTATAACCTGGTCTGGCTGACGCCTGCTCCATTCAACAACACGCAGGCGCTTGCCATGCCGCGCGCCCGCGCCGCCGAGCTTGGCATTGTCACCTTCTCGGATATGGTGGCACAGGCCGATCAGTTGATTATGGTTGGCCCACCCGAATTTCAGGAGCGCGAGGATGGCCTGCCGGGGATTAAGGCCAAGTATGGCGATTTTGAACTCAAGGAGTACAAATCGCTCGACCCTGGGCTGCGCTATCAGGCGTTGAAGGAGGGCAAGGCTGATATCACAGTCGCTTTTGGCACGGATGGCGAGATTGCTGCCTATGATTTGGTGGTGTTGCAGGATGATAAGGGCCTTTTCCCACCTTATCAGGTTTCGCCGGTGGTGCGCAAGCAGGTGCTGGATGATCACCCCGAGGTGACGGCGGTGCTGAATGCCGTTTCGGAGCGCCTGACGGATGATGTGATGCAAACGTTGAACTATGAGGTCAGTGGCAAACAGCGCGAGCCGGCTGATGTGGCGCGCGAATTCTTGCAGCAACAAGGACTGATTCCCTAGATGAATGGCATTCGCTTTGAGCAGGTCAGCAAAACCTATCCCAACAGCACTGCACCAGCGGTAGATCAGGTGAGCCTGGAGGCGTTGCCCGGGCTGTTTGTGGTGCTGTTGGGGCCTTCTGGCTGCGGCAAAACGACCTTGCTCAAGATGGTGAACCGTTTGCAGGAGCCAAATGCCGGGCGGGTGCTGTTGGATGGGGTGGATGTGCGCAGCCTGGAAGTGACGGCCCTGCGGCGGCGGATTGGGTATGTGATTCAGCAGGTGGGGTTGTTCCCACACATGACCGTGGCGCAAAACATTGCTGTGGTGCCAGATTTGTTGGGCTGGCCGCGCCCCCGCATTCAGGCGCGGGTTGAGGAATTGCTCGAGATGGTGCATTTGCCGCTCGACTTTCGCTCGCGTTACCCGGCCCAGCTTTCGGGTGGACAGCAGCAGCGGGTTGGGCTGGCGCGCGCCCTGGCAGCAGACCCAGAAGTGTTGTTGATGGATGAGCCATTTGGGGCAATTGATGCCATTACCCGTGCTAGCCTGCAAGAGCAATTGCTGGAGTTGCAGCGTCGCTTGCGCAAGACGATTCTGTTTGTGACGCATGATGTGGATGAGGCATTGCGCCTGGCGGATGAGATTGCGGTGCTGCGTCAGGGACGCCTGGTGCAAATGGACACACCGTGCGGGTTGCTTAACCGTCCGGCAGATGACTTCATCCGTCAACTGTTGAACAGCGATGACCGGGTGCGGCAGATTGGGTTAATACGCGTTGAGGCGGTGATGACGCCCTTGCCCGCCCAGGGTGCGCCGCCGGGGCAGCCTGAGATTGGATTGGGGCAGGATTTGCGTCAGGTGCTTTCGCTGATGCTGCGCCCCGATGTGCAGGCGGTGACGGTGATGGAGCAGGGACGCCCGATTGGACAGGTGACGTTTGAGGCGTTGCGCGCTGTTGGTTGCGAGCAGACGAGATGAGGTTCCTTTTCCAATACCCGGAGGTTGTGTTGCGCCTGTTCGGGCAGCATTTGGCGGTGACGCTGACGGCCTTGCTGATTGCTTCTGCCATTGCCTTGCCCTTGGGGTGGGCGCTCTACCGTTGGCCGCGCTGGCGCGGCCCAGTGCTGGGCTTTTTGGGGGTGCTGTATACCATTCCTAGCCTGGCGTTGATGATTCTGTTGCTGCCGCTCTTTGGCCTGAATGCCCGTTCTGTGGTCGTGGCGCTGATTCTCTATTGTCAGGTGATTTTGGTGCGCAATGTGCTGACCGGTTTGCGCGAAGTGGACCCGGCGGCTTTGGAGGCGGCGCGTGGTATGGGGATGAACCCGGCGCAGGTGGTCTGGCGGGTGCAGTTGCCGCTCGCCCTGCCAGCCATTTTGGCTGGTGTGCGGCTGGCTGCGATTATCACGGTGGCAATTGCCACCATTGGAGCAAGGTTTGGGTCGGGCGGCCTGGGCGTGCTGCTGTTTGACGGGGTGGCCCAGAACCGCCCGGATAAAATTTTTTTGGGTGCGCTGCTTGTTTCTGTGCTGGCGTTGATCTTTCAGGTTGGGCTGCTGCGCCTTGAGCGTCGGCTGCGCCCGCAGTGAGTTCTACTTCCAGGCAAATTCCAGGCCGTCGCCTGGGATGGTGCCCCAATAGCTGCTGTTGGGTACCAGCACCAGGCCAGCATCGTTCCATGCGCCAATTTGATATTTGCCGCTCCCAATGGCGCTGCCTTGCAGGGTGCCATAGGTTTCGCCCTGCGTGGTCAGTACGTCGGTTTGGATCAGGACAAAGGCCGGCTGGGCAAGAATCTTGAGCAGGTCGGGTTCCTGGCGGCTGAGGTGAATCAACACAGTCAGGTTATCCACTTTTTCGATGCCATCAAAATTGCTCTTGGGCATGTCTTTGTCATCCATCTCGCCGCGGAAGCCTTTGAACGCTGCCAACCAGGCCTCGTAGCTGCCCTTGCCGCGCAAGGGGTCTTTGGGGTCGAACCAGCGGTTGAAGTTTGCCAGGACGAGATCGGCGGTGAGTGTGCTGCCATCGTGGAATTTGACATCGGGGCGCAGGTAGAAGATGTAATCCAGGCCGTCATCGGATACTTCCCAGCGTGTTGCGAGTGCGGCTTCGGGTTCTCCGCTGCTGCTCAGGCTGACGAGACCTTCGTACAGGTAACCACTAATTAACAGCGAGTCGGCATCCTGCGTGATGGCGGGGTCGAGCTTGAGGTCGCGGTTGACGGGCGGCATGGTGGTGAGTGGGCCGCTGAAGGGCAGCGGGGTGGCTGTGGGCGGGGTTTGGATTGCTGGCTGGGTTGGCGACTGAACAGGCGGTTGGGTGGGTGGAACCCCCTGGGTGGGGGTTGGGGTGGTTTCGTTGCAGGCAGTGAATGCCAGGCTGAGCAAAATCAGCAGGATGAACATACGTAAAACGGCAGAACGAGATTTCATTGGGGCTTCCTTCCTGGGAGAGAATGCGCCGTTGGGCGCTTGTTTATCATTATGATAATAGATATAATGAGTCTGTCAATACCAGAAACTCATGAATCCAGAAACTCCCTCCAATCCACCCCCTTCTACCCCCCGTCCGCGCCGCTCACTGGCCGATTTAACCGATGCGTTGAGCGAAACGCCTGCAAAGACCGAGGCCCCGGACGGGCGTCCGCGTCGTTCGCTGTCTGATGTTGTTTCGGCGCTGGATGAGGTGAGCCGTGCTGAGCCGCCGCCGCCGCTCAATCCATTGGCGGATTTGACGCCTGCCGCTCGCCCGCGCCGCTCGCTGGCTGACCTGACAGCCGCCTTGCAAACCGAGGCGGAGGCGGCCCCGGCGCAACCGGTTGAAGCGAGCGCTGAGCCGCCGATTGTTTTGCCGGAGCGTTTGCAGCGCTATTTGCCGCCCGACCTGTGGCGTAAAATCAATGGTTCTGCTCCACAGCAGGCCGATTGGACGGCTGCGCTGGAATATTTGCGCTCGCTGCTCTATCAGGTGTCAACCTTCATCCCCGGCCATGTGGTGCAGGAAAAGCTGAACCGCCCGGTTGCCGGGCTGGTGAGTGGGCGCATGGTGGGGGGCAGCCTGCTCTTCACCGATGTGAGCGGCTTTACGGCGCTTGCGGAGCGCCTGGCTGTTTTGGGGCAGGAGGGGGCCGAGCGCCTGACCTATCACATTAATGAGTTTTTCTCGCAGATGATTGACATCATTGCTGCCTCAAATGGGATTTTGCTCAAGTTTGCGGGTGATGCAACGCTGGTCTACTTTCCGGAGCAGGACGAGAATCGGCAGGCCGGGTTTGCGGTGCGGGCTGCGCAGCGTATGTTGCGCTCGGTGAAGAAATTTTCCAGCATTCAAACGCCGGGGGGTGGCTCGGTCAGTTTGCGGATGAAAATTGGCGTTGCGACGGGGCGTTTCTTGATGGCGAGCATTGGCTCAGCCGAGCGCATGGAATACATTGTCCTCGGCGATGTGGTTGAGCGCACCCTGGCGTGCGAAGGGGCGGGCGCGGCCGGGCTGCTGGTGGTGGATACGCCGACTCTTCAGGCTGTGGAAGTGAGTGGTGCGGCGTCCCCGCGCGCTCCGGGCCTCTATGCCCTGCCGCTGCCGCCAGAAAAAGACCTGGATGATTTTGAAATTCGTGCCGATAAGCGCCGGGCGCGCGGCGTTTTGGCCTGGAGCGCTAACCCGCGCGAGCTGGTGGTGCAGATGGAGGCGGTGAAGCGTCAATTGGAAGCATTGTTGCCTTACCTGGCGCCCGAATTGGCCGAGCAGGTGCTGGCACATGCACAACAGCGCCGGCTCTTCAGTCAGTTTCGCCCGACGACGGTCATGTTTGGCAATTTCTTTGGCCCGGAACAATTGCTGCGCCAATGGGGCGAGGATGGGGCAGCGCGCGTTACGCGCATTCTGAGTGCCTATTTTGAGGCAATGAATGGCATTCTGGTTCGTTTTGGCGGCATGGTCAGCCGCATTGACCCGTACAACAAAGGCACCAAACTGCTTGCCTTGTTTGGGGCGCCAATTAGCCATGAGGATGATGCCCGTCGGGCGGTGAGCGCGGCGCTGGCAATGACGGCTGAGCTGGAAGCGCTCAACCGTCAATGGGTGCGGCAATATGCTCGTTACTTGCCGGATGAATTGCGGCAGGGGCCGCTGCTGCAACACCGCCTGGGCATTACGCAGGGGCGCACCTTTGCCGGGCAGGTTGGCACAACCAACCGCCGTGAGTACACGGTCATGGGGGATGAGGTGAACCTTTCGGCGCGCTTGATGAGCGCGGGCGGTGCGGCGCAGGTGCTGGTCAGTCAGCCGGTGGTGGATGAGGCAGGTGAGCATTTCGCCTTTACCGAGTTGCAGCCGGTGCGATTGAAGGGCAAGAGCAAGCCGGTGGCTGTTTATCAGGTGGATGGCACGCTGGAAGATGCCCTGTTGCGTCGCATTCAACAGCGCGACCCACTCTTTGGTCGGCAGGGGGAAGTGCAGCAGGCGGTGCAAATGCTGGAAAACGCATTGGCCGGACGCACGGCGGCGCTTTTGCTGCGCAGTGCGGTGGGCCTGGGCAAGAGCCATTTTGCCGATTCTGTGTTGCAAATTGCGTTACAACGCGGCATGCGCATTTTGCCAATTGCCTGCCGTGCTTATCAATCCGAAACACCCTATGCGGCCTGGGCGCTGTTGCTGCGCGGGCTGTGCAAAATTTCACCTGCCGACAAGCCCGAAACTCAGCATGAAAAACTGGAGACCTGGCGGGCGGAGTGGAATTTGGGCATGGCAGATTTGCCGTTGTTGGCAGCTTTGATGGGCCTGGCGCCCCTCGCTGTTCAGCCCAGGCCTCAGGTTGAGCATTCGGCAACGGCTGGCGATTTGAGTCAGCTGGCGGCGGAACTGCGACGTGGGCAGTTTGGGCGGCGCGGGGCCGACCTTTCGGTTTTGCAGCGTTTCGATGCGCATCAGACTTCGGAAAGCGGCGACATTTTTCGCATTTCACCGGGGCAATTCAGCCGCGCCGAGCGGTTGCGCTTGCAGCGCGCCCTGGCGCAGGTTCTGGCCGGCCTGGCGGCGCGCACCCCGCTGGCCCTGTTTTTTGAAGACGCGCAATGGATGGATGAGGATTCGCAGGGTTTGCTGGCGGCCCTTTTGCAAGACCTGCCCGACAGTGCGTTGTTTGTCCTGGTTTCAACCCGTCAGGACTTGCCGCTTTTGGAGTCTCCAATGGTGCTGATGGATCTGAAACCGCTGGATGAGCAAGGCACGCTGGCGATTGTCACTGCCATTCTGGCGCAGGAACTGGCACAAATCATTCACAAGCAAAGCGGTGGCAGCCCGCTGTACGTGGAGGAAATTTCACGCTGGTTGCAACGCACGCGCAAGATTACAGCTGCCGATGTGCAGGCTACGCTGCAAAGCTCCGACATCCTCACCCGCCTGGTGCTGAGCGGGGTGGAGAGTCTGCCCGAAGCGCAGCGCGAGGTGTTGCGTGTGGCGGCTGTTGCGGGGGGAGATTTTCGCTCCAGCGAACTGAACGCTTTGCTTTCGACGACCTATGACCCGGTGACGCTGGATATGCACCTGCGCGCCCTGGTGATGGAGCGTTTTTTGCGCCTGGTGGAACGTGGCCCCGACCGTCGCTATGCTTTTCAACAAACGATTGTGCGCGAGACGCTGTATCAGACTTTGCCCTTTGCCCGACGGCGCGAACTGCACAAACGCCTGGCCGATTTTCAGGCCCGGGCGCTGACGGAGCGCTCTTCGCTGCGCGACCGCATGTCGGCCTTTTTGGATGCTGGCCTGGAGCGCAGCCCGGTGCTGGAAAATGAGGGGGTTGCCCAGCAATATGAGCTGGCGCAGGTTTGGCCGCAGGCGGCTGAATTTTTGCTGCGCGCTGGCCGGGCGGCGCTTGAGCAATTGGCCTATGCCCGGGCGGCGGGTTGTTTCCTGCGCGCCCAGCAAGACCTGGCAAACCTGGCCCTGGATGAGATGAGCCTGCCGCTGCTGACGCTGCGCGCCCAGGCCTGTCAGGGACAGGGGGATGCTTTGCTCTTGCAGGGTGAGTTTGCGCCGGCGCTGACCGCCTTTGAGCAGGCGGCGACGGTTGCTGCTTTGCCTTTGACGGCTTTATCGCTGCGGTTGGGGGTGGCGCTGGCTGCCAATGGGCGTGGTGAGGAGGCAATGCAGCAGGTGCAGGCAGCCGAGCAGCCCGAAGACCTGGCCTGGTTGATTGCGCGAACCTGGCTGGCCTGGCGTTTTTCCGCACCCGACCTGGCCGGTTGGCTGGCAAAAAGCCGTGCCTTGCTGCCGGAAGGCGGCGCACCGCACCCGCTGCGCGCCCTGTTGGATGATTTTGCGGGGGATTATGACCTGGCCCGTTCTGCTTACCGCACCCTGCGCCTGGACCTGGCTGCTGCGTTGGTTGCTGTGCGTTTCGGCGATGCTTTGCTGGCCGAGGATGACCCTGGCCTGGCGCTTGACCGCTATCAGGAGGCGAAAACAATCTTTGCTGTCGAAAAAGAGGTTTGTGGTCTGGCGCTGACAGCCTATCGCTGTGCTGAGGCGCACTGGCGCGCCGGGCAGGCCGAGTCAGCGCAGGCTGCTCTGCAAGAGGCGCTCGGGCTTTTGCCGGGTTGTCCACCTTCGGTGTTTGCCGAAGGGCGCGACCTGGTGCGGCAGGCGCTGCGCCGTGTGCAGGCGGCTGCCACAACCCGTTGGCCGCAGTGGCGTTGGCTGGCGTTTGATGATTTGTTGCGCATCCGTCTGTTCTTTAAGCCCAATTGACGAAGAGGAAACCCTATGAACAACTTGTTGAAAAATGTTCCGCTATTTGCTGGTTTGTCTGAGCAGGCGCAACAGCAGATTGAACGCTGCCTGATGCCGCATGAATATTCTGCCGGACAGGTCATTTTCAATCTGGGCGACCCTGGCGAGGAGATGATTCTGGTTGAGGCGGGCCGGATTGCCATCTTTGACCCCAAGGAGCCGACCGCCCCCATTCGTTGCTTTGAGGCGGGCGAAACGTTGGGCGAAATGGCTATCATCGAGCGCAAGCCGCGCTCACTCAGCGCCCGCGCCGAGCAGCCGACCCGTGTTTGGGTGCTGCGCGCCGATGATTTTCATCGCCTGCTGGCCGAAAACCCCAACCTGTCTGAGGTGATGTTGGGCAGCCTGAGCGAACGGGTGCGCTATACGACCGATTTTTTGTTGCAAGTGGGGCAGTGGGCGCAATTGGTGGGGCAGGGGAATTATCGCCCCGAAGATTTTGAACACCTGACCGCTTCATATGCCAACCCCAATATGGCGAACCTGGCGGCACAATTTGCTCGCATGGCCCTGGAAGTGAAAAAACGAGAGGATGATTTGCAGCGTCAGATTGTGCAGCTGAAGGTTGAAATTGATGAGGCGCGCCGACAGCAGGAAGTGCAAAAAATTGTTCACAGCGAGGAGTTCCGCGACCTGCGGCAATTGGTGCGGGACCTGCGCGCCGACCGAGATGATTGACCTTACAGACACCTTACAACCCCGCAAACTCAGGCCGATTTGTTTCTGGAAAAGCGACTAAATAAGTGGCTTTTTAAAAAACAAGTTCATTTGAGGAGTAATGATCATGTTCAACATGACCAGGCAAACATTAAAGGCAATTATCTTGGTGACGGGGTTTTTCTTTGTTGCGGTGTTGTTTTCCGGTTGCGGTGTCAATTTGGCGGGCGCAGCCGGCGCCGAACAGACCCCTGAGCCGGTCATTGAGCAACCCGCTGCGACCGAGGTGGTGGAAAACGTTGAGCAGCCGGTTGCAACCGAGGTGGTTGAGCAGGCTACCCCGGAACCCACCCCGGAACCCACCCCAGAGCCATACCCGGCTCCCAGCGGATGGATTGTTTATGTCTCGCAGCAGGATGGCAACCCGGAGCTGTATCTGCTCAACCCGCTTTCAGGCGAAGCTCGCCGTTTGACGGATGACCCTGCCGATGACCTTTCGCCGGTCTGGTCGCCGGATGGTTCGCGCCTGGTGTTTAGTTCCAGTCGCAGTGGTGATACGGACCTGTATGTACTCAACATTAACGATGGCAGCACCTATCAATTGACCAGTCTGCCGGGCCGTGATAGCGCCCCGACCTGGTCGCCGGATGGGAATTGGATTGCTTTTGAATCTTTCTTGAATGGCAATACGGATGTGTATCTGATGAGTGTTGATGGCGCTACAACGGTGCAATTGACTTCAGACCCGGGTACCGAAATGATGCCGGTCTGGTCTTTTGATGGCGAGTGGTTGGCCTATGTGAGCAGTGTGGAAGGCAATGCGGCTGTTTACATTTTGCGCCCGGATGGCAGTCAGTTGACGCAGGTGGATCATCGCCCCGAAGCAGCGGACCTTGCGCCGGTCTGGTCGCCGAACAGTCACCGCCTGGCCTTCCTCTCGCATCGCAATCAGAACAGTGATATTCTGGTCTATGATGCCGATACGGCTGAGCTGTGGACGATTACCGATAGCCAGGCGGATGATGTTGCGGTGCGCTGGTCGCCGGATGGCTCGCGGCTGTTGTTCTGCAATGGCAGTGATGACCTGTGGAGCATTCGAGTTTACGATTTGACGAGTGGAGAAACGCGCGACCTGATCAACGTCCAGACCTTCAATTGCAACCCGGTCTGGTCGCCGGATGGCCGGTATGTGGCCTTTGAGAGCAATCAGGATGGTAACCCGGAGTTGTATCTGGCGGCGGTGGATGATGCGGTATTCAATCGCCTGACCTACGCGGATAGCTTTGATGGCCAGCCGACCTGGGGACGCTAGAAGGAAACAGGCAGAAGCCATGTCCAGCCTGGCGCTAGCTTCTGTTTGGGCAAATGTTGCCAACCCGCCGCACGACAGTGTGCTGGTGGGTTGGCGCGCCCAGCATTTGATGCAAAATTGGCCTGGACAGCCGCTCTTGAAATGGGATGCGCGTGCTATAATGATTGCATTCTCTTTTTGTGTCTCTACCAATCCAATCGGCATTCGTTGGCAAGGAGCTGACTGGCAAGTTAAGAAACAACAGACAGAGAACATTTCGGCAACCCCTTTTCATCCGTTTTTGCGACTAAATACATTGAAAAACGTTACCCGTCCACCCAATTCGATGCAGGCCAGTGATGAATCGCTGGTAGAGGCGGCTCAGAAAGGCGATTTACAAGCCTTTTTGGCTCTTTATGACCGATACCTTCCGGTGGTGTATAACCGGGTGCGTTACACAGTGCCAGTGCAAGACGTGGAAGACGTGACGCAGGAAGTGTTTTTTGCACTGATGAAGTCCCTTAACAATTTTCAAGGCAAGTCGCGCTTCAGCACCTGGGTGCGTTCGCTGGTCAATCATCGGGTGGCCGATTACTACCGCTCCCGCCGCCCCCCCGAGGAAGCCCTGGACCCGGACCTGCGCTCGCAGCCCACATCGCACACTTTGCACTCGGATGGCCGGGAGCATGGCAGCGATGACCTGATCCTGATCCGCAGCGCTCTCTACCGCCTGCCTGAAAAATACCGCGAGGTGCTGCTGCTGCGCTTTGCAGATGGGTTGCAGTTCAGCGAAGTGGCAGAGCAGATGGGCCTGAGCCTGGATGCCGCCAAATCTTTGTTCCGCCGGGCGATTGTGGCCCTGCGAAAAGAATGGGAAGAACTCAATGCCTGAGCAAGAACACTTTCCAACCCCCGAAGAACAACCTGTGTCACAGTCGCTTCCAGAGGAGATGCTGGAAGAGAGCGAGTTGGAAACGCCGGAGATTGCAGAGATGATACAACGCATGGAACAGGTTTTTTCCGATCGAACAATTGCCCCCGCTACTTCTCAACGGATGCGACAGCGCCTGGCTCAGGAATGGCAGGTTTTGCACAGTCAGCAGCCTTCGCCCTCGTTCTGGAAGCGCTGGCTCAATCGTTCAAACGATTGGCAGCCCGGCGGACAGGCCCGCCAGGCTTTTGCAGTGCGCCTGATGGCGCTGGCGCTGTTTCTCGCTGTGGGGGTGCTGATTGCATTTCCAAATTCTTCCATTACCCCGGGCGCGGCTGGCGTCCAGGGGATGACCATTGGTCTGGTAGTGATTGTGGGCACACTGCTTGGCCTTTTTATTTTGTGGATTTTTCGCAAACACTAATGCCCAACTTTCGTGGAGGTGAAGGAATGAACCAACGTTCGCTTAGAATTTCGCGTATTTTTCTGGCCCTGGTCACCATCCTTGCCATGCTGATGAGCTCCTGTTCACTCGGTGAGTGGCTGGGCGGCACAGCAGGGCGGGTGACTGAGACGCCTACAGACGCTCCGGTGGTGGAAGAAACCCCAACGGATGCGCCAGTGGTGGAAGAAACCCCAACGGATGCGCCAGTGGTGGAAGAAACCCCCACCGAACCCCCCTTGCCAACAGAACCAATTGGCCCAACCCCAACCGAGGAGCCGGAAGCAACCGAAACGCCGCGCGCCTTTGTTGATTGCCATACCCAGGAATACACCCACGCCGAAACCTGCACCACCGCCACGACCTCCATCAAGGCCGTGTGGGGCTACATTGAAGGCTGGTTGTATGTGGATGGGGTGGTGGTGGATACGGTGCCGTATACCTACGTCGGCGAGGGCAACACCGAAACCTTTAGTATGGATGCTTCCTTCACTCCGACCGGGCATACAGTGGTATATGAGTGGCGTTACTACGATGAAAACGAAGAGTTTATGTCGCAGTATAGCCCCAAGGAAACCTATACCATTGCTTCTTGTGCTACGGCCACAACCGCACCGACTGTGACCCCGACCCAACCCTGGGACCGCAGTTCTCTTTCCTTTACCGGTGCTTGCACAGGCAACTGTCAGGAAGTGCGCGCCGAGGTCTGCAATGTGGGCGACCGAGCGATGGAAGGCACGACCACCTACGAGGTCTACTATGCTGCGACCGGCAACCCGCGCAATGGCAGCGTGGTTGCCACCGGTTCGTTTGGGCCGCTGGCAAAGGATGCCTGCACCGAACTGACCTACAACCCGAATGGGCAGGTGGGTAACTACATGTTCCACGTCTTCCAGCGCCCAGGACATCCCGGGCAGGGCGATTTGTGGAGCGAGCAGTGCAGCATTGCTTCGTGTGTGACGGCAACCACGCCACCGACCCATACCCCCACCCCCTCCACGCCCGACCCGCGCGTTGGTTTGAGTGTGGCGTGTAACAATGACCTTTCGGCTACCTTCACCATTCGCAACATTGGCGGCCCACTCTACAACGGTACCTATACCGTTAGCGAACCAGGTCAACCCGTACAAACCTACCCGCTGGAACTGGATACGAATGAGAGTATCTCGTTTGTGGCGGCTGGTAATGCAACGGTGGAAGTGGATTACCAGACTGCACAATTGCTCTGGGTGCATTTGGAAGCAACCGGCACCTGTATTCCGCTGCCGACCAACACCCCGACCAACACGCCAACGGCAACCAAAACGCCTACTTTGACCGCCACGCCTGGGCCATCCTCCACGCCAACCTTTACCCGCACCCCAACGGCAACCCGCACCGCGACCCTGACCATTACGCCTGGGCCTTCGCCGACGCGCACCCCCACCAAGACGCCCAAGCCAACCAATACACCCAAGCCAACCAACACCCCCACCTTTACCCGCACCCCCACCAATACCCCCACCGAAGGGCCTTCGCCGACCCCCACCTTTACCCGCACCCCAACGCTGACGCGCACGCCAACCCTGACGCGCACGCCAACTTTGACCTTCACGCCGACCAATACGCAGGTGATTGTGGATGGGCAGCTCGATTTGCAGGTCTTCTGCAACAATGACCTGACCGCTACCTTTGTCATCTCCAACATCTCTGGCGCAGTCAGCAATGGCAGCTGGGAGCTTTCCGCTCCGTCGCAATCGGGCGTCATTGACCTGGGGCCGGGTGAATCCTTTACCATTGATGGTGAAGGGTACGCCACGATGACGGTTACCTACAATACAGATTTCCTCTCCTCGGTGACCCTGCAAGTGACGGCGAGCTGCGTGCAGCTGCCCACGGCTACCCCGACGGTGACCAATACCCCCACGGCAACCGCTACCTTTACCCCAACTGCAACGCCCATCCCGCAATTGAACGCTGAGGCGATCTGCGGTTACATTGAAGATGAGTTCCTCTATTGGGAAGTTTCCAACCCCAATTCCTTTGCTGTGCCTTACACCTGGGAAGCGGTGAACAGCAGCGAGACGGGCAATGGCACGTTGCCAGCCAATGGCAGTGTGACGATTACGACCAGCGCCGCAGCAACCGCTTTGCGGGTGCTGGTGGGTGGATCGGTGGTTGCACTTGCTGAACAGACGGAACCCTGCCACGAAGACCTGACGCTTTCCTATGTTTGTACCACCAATACCCAACAGCGCTGGACGGTGAGCAACCCGAACGAATACTCGCTCACGTTCACCTGGCAGGTGCAGGGCGGTACAGAAGGCGGCATGGGCACGGTTCCTGGCAATGGTTCGACTACCTTTGATACCAGCAATGCCAGCCACACAGTCATCGTTACCTACCGTCGTGAGCCGCTTGCGCAGCGCTCGGTGCAGGCTGAATCTGAAATCTGCGCCACGCCAACCCCGACGGTGACCAATACGCCGACGCCGACCAAGACCTTTACGCCAACCCCCACGCCGACCTTCACCCCGACCCCGACGCCGACCTCGACCTTTACGCCCACGCCGACGCCGACCTTTACCCCCACTGCGACACCTGTGCCACAGCTGGAGCTTGAGGCGATCTGCGGCTACATTGAAGATGAGTTCCTCTATTGGGAAGTTTCGAACCCGAACGCCTTTGCTGTGCCATACACCTGGGAAGCGGTGAACAGCAGCGAAACGGGCGGCGGTACGTTGCCAGCCAATGGCAGCGAAATCTTCACCACCAGCGCCGCAGCAACGGCTGTGCGCATCAAAGTGGGTGGGTTTGAGGTTGCGCTTGCTGAGCCGATTGAGCCCTGTCATGAAGACCTGACCCTCTCCTACGCTTGTAAGAACGACGCCTTGCAGCTTTGGACGCTGAACAACCCGAATGATTACGTGGTTGAATTCACCTGGCAGGTGCAGGGTGGCAATGAGAGCGGCAGCGGGTCTGTGACGGCGAATGGCTCAACCACCTTTGAGACCAGCAATGCCAGCCACACCGTGACGGTTACCTATCGCCACTTGCCGCTCGGTGAGCGCTCGGTGCAGGCCGAATCGGAAATCTGCGCCACGCCGACCCCGACGGTGACCAACACGCCGACGCCGACCAAGACCTTTACCCCGACCCCGACGCCGACCAAGACCTTCACCCCGACCCCGACGTTTACCCCAACGCCGACCTTCACCCCGACCCCGACTTTCACGCCTACCCCAACCTTCACGCCGACTGCTACGCCGGTGCCAGAGCTGAATGTCGAAAGTATCTGCGGTTATGCTGATGCGGAAACTGTCTACTGGCAGCTTTCGAACCCGAATGCCTTTGCTGTGCCTTACACCTGGGAAGCGGTGAACAGCAGCGAGACGGGCAATGGCACGTTGCCAGCCAATGGCAGTGTGACGATTACAACCAGCGCCGCTGCGACCGCCATTCGCATCTTTGTGGGTGGTGTGCAGGTGGGTGTGGCTGAGCTGAGCGAACCCTGCCAGCTCGACCTGGAGGTTGCCTACACCTGTAAAGACGCTGTGACCCTCTCCTGGCGGGTGCAAAACCCGAATGGTTACGACCTGCCGTTCGAGTGGGCTTCTGACACGGTGCGCGGCAATGGCGTTGCGCCTGCCAATGGCAGCGCAGGGTTTGAGACTTCAAACACCAACCAGACGGTAACCGTGACCTATCGCCGCGAGCCGTTTGAGCAGCGTCAGGTGGTGGTGGAGGCGCTTGCCTGTGCCACGCCGACCCCGACGGCCACGCTCATCCCAACCAGCACGCCCACGGCTACCCCCTCGCCGACTGTCACCGTTCCGCCAACAGCTACTCCGCTGCCGACTGAGACGCCAACTGTGACGCCCACGCCGCTGCCAACCCTGACGTTGACGCCAGAGCCGACCCCGACGCAATTCTCTGTCCCGCCGGCGCCCGTTCCACAGGCCGATGTTTGCCCGCAGTGGCTGCTCTTCCACACCTTCCGTGATGAGAACCTGGAAATCTACCGCCTGGATGGGGTAGAGGGACAGCCGGATGCCAAACTCTTCAATCTTTCGAATAGTGATGCGGTGGACTGCCGTCCTAGCCGCTCGCCGAATGATGCCCTGGTTGTCTTCCAGTCTGACCGCAACCTGAACATTGAACTCTACTACACCGATGTGTTCGGCAATGGACAGACACGCCTGACCAACACGCTTTCCAACAACATTAACCCAATGTTTGGCCCCGACAACCGCGCGGTTGCCTTCCAGAGCGATCGTAACGGTAACTGGGACATCTTCGCCACCGACCTTAACACCCGTCAGGAACGGCAATTGACCACCAATCGGGCCAGCGACGAGAACCCCTTCTGGTCGCCCGACCTGAAGTGGATGGCCTTCCAGAGCAACCGCAATGGGAACTGGGACATCTTCCTGCTCAATACCGAAACCGGTAACGAGGTGCAGTTGACCCGTGGCAACGCAGACGAGATCTTCCCGATCTGGTCGCCGAACGGCAAGCAGATTGCCTACCTCTCCAACCCGGATGGTGTCTGGAATCTGTATGTGGTGGATACCAATGGTCAGAATGTGATCCAGATTACCAAAGCGGATGGCGACACGAACAATGCTGCCTGGTCGCCGGAAGGCTTCCGCCTGGCGTATCAATCTGAGCGCAAGGGCAACCTGGATATCTACACCTATGACCTGCGCACCAACAAGGAATATCGCCTGACGGATTACGCTGGCATTGATAGTGGGCCAACCTGGGATTGCGGCGGTGTCAACATCGCATACACCAGCACCCGCGACGAAACGACCAACATCTTCCAGGTCTTCTGGCAGGGTGGGCCTTCGGGCAACATGACCATTCACCCGGCTTCGGATAAGTGGTCACAGTGGTCGCCGAGTAAGGAATCGGCCAGCCGCGGACGCTAACCGAACCGAGTAAGTGATAAGAGACGGGGCTGCCCAGCAAGTTGTGGGCAGCCCCGAATGTTTGCGTGGGGGTGGGCCTAGGGGGCCGAGGCTTGCACGCGTTGCAAAATGCGCCAGGCAAGCAAGGTTAGACCACGAGAGGGGGCTTTCTTTTGCGCAAAGTCCCAATCTTTCCATGCGGTCCAGACCGATTCGGCGGTAAAGCTGCCGGTTTCGTCCATCTTGCTGTGCAGCACGGCCAGCATGTCTTGCAGTCGGGGGTCAGAATGTAGCCATGGGAAGCGGGTGAGGACTTCCAAAACGTGTAGCAGGTCATACCAGATGAAAGGGGCCTTCAGTTTGCGGAAGTCGTTGCCCATGTAAAAGATGTAGGGGTGTTGGGTGGCGCTTTCCTGCCAGAGGTGGAGCAGGGTTTCGGCGCCGGTTTTCGCCGCCGGGTGATTGGGGGCGGCTGCGCTGAGCAGCTTGAGCATTGCCAGGTTGGCAAATGGGCAGGGGTCTTGTTTGCGCCCGGGTCCGCGAAATTTGCCCAGCGTTGGTGAGACGGCGCATGGCCAGCCATTCTCGCGCACCAGGTCGGTTAGCCAGGCAGTGGCTGAAGACACGTCCACGCCCAGCTTGTGCAGGGCATAGGTGGTGAGTGGGGCATCGCATAGCGCCCAGGCCCAGTTTTTTTCTCCATCACCACCGTGTGCGGCTGAAATTTGCATTGGCAATTGCGGCAGGCCTTCCTCGGATGGGTGTTCGAGGACGCGTTCGACAATCTCTGCCATGCCAGGGTCTTGCACTGTCAGGCCGAGGTCGGCCAGGAAGGCCAGTTTGTGAAAATGTTGGCTGGCGCTTTTGTGGCTGTTGAGTACTTCGCCCGGCCAGCTGCCCAATTCATGGATGATCTGCTCGATGAGGGGCTGCTTGAGCATGGCCTGACGGGCGCGCTGCACGTTGGCATCGGTTTCGGGTTGGCCGAGCAGGTCGCGCCTGGCACGGTATTCAACCCAGGGGCTGCCTTGCAGTAGCCAATGGATGGGGATGGATGCGAACATGGAAAGATTGTAGCATAATGCCTGCTATAATGGAGTCGCGATTGGGTGTTTTTTTGAAAGGAGAGCAAGATGAGCGCCAGAATTGTGCTGTTGGTTGTGCTTTGGCTGTTTGCGGCCTGCCAGCCTTCCACGCAGCCTCCCATGCAGGCCGCTACGCAGCCTCCCATGCGGGTTGCCCCTGGGCAAAGCTGGATTGCCTATGTGCCTTCGGAAGGCCTGGGTGAGATTGCCGTGCGCGTGCGTTTGCCGGACGCGCCGCGCTATGCGCAAGGGGCTGGTGTGGTGGTGGAGGTTGCTACCTTTCTCACCGGGGATGGCGATTTTTACAACAGCCTGGATGTGACCCGAATTGGTCTGGTTCAGGTGAGCTATTTGTGGCCGGGGCTGCGTTCTCGTAGCACAGATGCGCAAAGCGGCGGGGTTTATGATGAGGGGGGCGAGAACTGCACCCGTGCCTTGCGTGATGTCATTCGTTACGCAGCCGGCGAAATTCCAGACCGAGATGGTGTCTTTCTGGCGGAGCGGTCGGCCATTCCTGTGCGTCCTGGTGGTGTGGGGTTGTATGCTTTTTCGCACCCTGGCTTGATGGCAGTGCGTGTGCTTGCTTCCTATGGTGCGCAATTGCCGGTTGCCTACTTTGTGGGGCGCGAGAACCCGACCAATGATGTGTTAACCGCTGTAGAAATAGGGCATTTTGACGATCAGAACCATCCCTTGCTCAACCCGCGTTACCATTACCCTGAGGGCTATTCTGCTGCAAGATTGTTGGTGGATTATGCTGGATTGGGTTGGGATGCGGCGTTTGCTGAGAAAGGGTTTGAGGGCCGACCGTATTTTGATTTGAATGGCAATCATCAACTGGATGCGAGCGATTATGCATTGGGCAGCCGCGTGCCGCAGATGGCTGAAAAGCGGATCTATTCGGCTGCCCTGACGCAGGCCTTGCTCGATCAGCGGGTGTTGACCGCCGATACCTGGCCGGCGGATATGTTGACGGCGGAGCAGGCGGCGCGCGCCTGGGCGTATTGGGATAGTCCTTCTCTTTACCCGTTGCTCAAACAGCAAACACCCAACTTGAAGGTGATGTTGATTTTTGCACGCAGTGACCATGTTCAACCGGCGACTGACAAGCCGCATGTTCACCAGGCCTATGATGGCTTTCAGAAAACTGCCGGGTTGTGGACGCGGCTTGGCCCTGATACGGCCTATTTGCGCGTTTTCAACTCGAGCCTGGCAAATCAATCTTCCGAACACCCGGCCAATACGCAACCGGAGGATTGGCGTGTTATTGAAAGCTGGGGACATTCCAACGATCGGGCTGCGCTGACGATTGTGCCGCTTGCCGGGGTGGCTGAAATGTCGGATCGCTGGTATGCCAATGACTGGCAGCCTGACCTGGAGCAAACATTGCTGCCCTGAGAAAAAGTTCTCAGCCAGCCTGCCGCAAACTTCCTACCGGCTTGCCCGCTCGCTCGCTACAATCAGGGTCAGATAAAACGTGCCTGGAGGCTGTGATGAAACCCTATCTGACCCTTTCTTTGACCGAGCAATGCAATATGCGTTGTGTCTATTGCCCGCCTGCGGGGGAGAATTATCACACGCAGCGTGCCATTTTCTCGCTGCCCAAGCTGAGCAATGTGCTGCGTCTGGCGGCTGCCCTTGACCTGGGCAAGGTGCGCTTTACGGGCGGGGAGCCTTTGCTCTATCCAGACCTGCGCGCCGCAGTGGAGGCCGCAGCTGGCTGGGGGTTGGAAGTTCACATTAATACCAATGGCCTGCTGCTGGAACATCATCTGGGCTGGATGTCAGCCATTCCCAATTTGCAGATTAAGGTGAGCCTGGATGCCGTTCTGCCGCAGACCCTGGAGCGCATTTCGGGCGTCAATCGGCTGGAACAAATTTTGAATGGGCTGCGTTGGGGGGCGCAGCTGGGGCTGGTGCGGCGGATCAATTTTGTTCTTACCCGTTTGAATGCGGATCAGTTCCCCGGTGTGCTGGATTTGTGCCGTTCGCTGGGGGTTGGACTAAAGGTTTTTGATATGTTTCCGGTGCCGGAGACGGCCTTGCGTTGGCAGGAGTTGTATCAGGCGGTGGATGAATTGCCCCTGGCGGGTGAAGTGCTGCCGGAGTATCCCTACGCGGCACACTTTGGCACCCCAACGCGTGAATTGTGCATCCGCGGGGTGCATGTGCGCATTAAAAGCTGCCTGGATGGGACGCATTACCACCCTTCTTGTGAAAATTGCCCGTTTTTCCCCTGCCCGGAGGGGCTATACTGCCTGATGGTGACGCCCTCGTTGACGGTTGTGCCGTGCCGTTTGGGGGAGCAGCATTTTTGCGCCTGCCGCGACCTGGGGCAGGTGCGGGCTGCCATTGAGCAGGGCCTGGAACTGTACGCCCATTCCTATTATGCCCGGCTCTACACGGGCGGCCTGCCCTCGTCTGCACTTGACCTGTTGTGTGATGCCGGACGGGTTGCTGTGCCGTGCTAATCTCCCCATTCGTTTTGCTGGTAGAAGGCTTGAATCTGCCGGTTGTAGGGAATATCCAGGAAGGTGCGGCGCGAGTCGTCATCTGGAATGGCGGCAAGTTTGCGCTGTACAATTTGATGGGCGCGCTCCACCAGGGCCCGGGCTTGCTCCGTTTCTCCCAGGGCATGCCAGATGCGTGCTGTGGCCCAGAACAAGCGCTGTCCATCGCTGCGGATTTCGGCGTCATCGTCCAGGTACTGTTCCATTTCGGTTGCCATTTGCCGTGCAGCATTCCAATCTTCCATCCGCAGCAGCGTTAGCCCCAGGTCCACCAGCGTGCCGGTGCCATCCTGAGCGCGGTTGGCTTCGCAAAAGTTTTGCCAGGATTGGCGCAAATGTTGTAGTGCGGCGTGCAATTCTCCTAGCTCGCGCTCGGCTTCACCCAGGTTGTTGAGCGCAAAGGCCAGCAGGTAGCGGTTTTGGAGCGTTTCGGCCAGGGCAATGGCGCGCAGCGAGAGCTGCTTTTCTTCGGCGTAGCGTTTTAAGAAGCTGAGCGTGTAGCCCAGGTTGATGCATTCGCGGCAGATCAGGTCGGGTGAATCGGTTTGTTCGCCAATGGTCAGCGCAGCCTGATAGTATTGCCGGGCTGTTTGGTACTGCCCCAGGTCGAGAGCCAGCGCGGCAAACCCGCCCAGGGCAGAGGATTGGGCAACTGGTTTTTGAATGCGTTCAAACGTGTGCAGGGCAGCTTCGTAGTGGGTGCGTGCCGAACGAATGTCGAACATGCGGCTGTAGACTTGCCCGAGCAGGCGGTGGGCATTGCCCTGGTTGCCCAGGTCATTTGCCTGTTCAGCCAGCTTGAGGTATTCGTTGCCATATTGCAATGCGGTTGTAAGGGCGTAGTGGTTGCGGGCATTGACTGTCGCCATATACAGCAGGCGCATGGTCTGCCAGATGGGCATTGTTTCTTGTGGCAATTGACGCACTTGTTCAATCCAAAAATCAATCTGTTCCACATCGCGCAGGTAAATGTGGACGGAGGCGATTTCCAGCATGGCAGTTTGTTGGTGGGGAAGGTCGTTTGCTTGCTGGCTGAGGGTGAGGGCTTGTTGATAGGCAGCAATGGCTTCTTGATAATTGGAGGCAACCTCAAGATAATCGCCTTTTTCGATCAGGGTTGGGATTTGACGCTGGGGGTCGGTTTTTGCCAGGGTCTGACAGCGTTCGAGGTAGGCTTGCCCACGTTCGCAATGGCCGCGCAGACGCCAATGGGACGATTGACGGAGCAGCAATTGCCAGCTTGCCTGGCTTTCGGGTTCATCGTTCAGTAGGGCCTCCAGCTGACATAATTCCTGCCATTGTTCTTCGTGTTTGCCCAGGCGGGCCAGCACTTGTTCGCGCAGGAAGCGCATGGCTGTTTCCACGCTGCGCAGTGCGATCCGGGTATCTGGTGCGGCGTTTTGGATTTGCTCCAGGCCGCGCTGCAGGGCGCTTAGCGTTTCTTCGGTTGCGAATTTGCTTTGGGCCAGTTCGGCGGCACGCAGGTAACAGGGTGCGGCGTGCCGCACATCGCCGCTTTGATCGTAATGAAAGGCCAGGGCTGGCATCAGTTCGTCGCTGCGCTCGGGGTAGAGGGTGGTTAAGGTCTCGGCGGCGCGCTGATGGCGCAGTTTGCGCTTGGCTTTGGGGGTGTGCTGATAGAGATTGGCCTGAAAGAGATGGTGCGAAAACGCAAATTCAAAACAGGTTTCGGTGTCATGGGCGACTTGCTGATCCAGCATTTCGTCCAATGCATCGGCGGCCTGGGCCTCGTCCCAGCCGCCCACCAGCCGCACGGCTTCGGGGTCAAAGGCTGCGCCGAAGATGGCTGCAACTTCGGCATAGGCGCGCCCGGTGCGCGAGAGCCTCGCCATGCGCTGTGTGATGGCTTGTTGCAGGGTTTGGGGCAGAGGTTCGGTCAAATCGCATTTGTTGTGCAGCAACAGGGTCAGGAAGAGTGGGTTGCCCTCGGCTGTGTGATAGAGCTGTTCGGCCTGAGCAGCCGGGAGGTTAAGCTGTTGCATTAGCTGTGGAATGCTGTTGGGTTGCAAGCGGTGCAGGGCAAAGGAGGTGGCGAGCTTTTCTTTTTTCAGTCGGCGGCGCAGGTTGGCAAGCGGGTGGCTGGTGTGCGTTTCCTCGTCGCGATAGGTGATGATGAGCAAAATGGGGTGATGCGTCAGGCTGCGGACGAGAAATTCTAGCAGCTGGAGGGTGGAGGTGTTGGCCCAGTGGGCATCTTCGATGACGAGGAGCAAGGGGCGCGGTTGTGCGAGCATTTGCAGGCTGCCAGCGCAGGAATCGAACAGGCGCAGGCGTTCCTGCTCGGCTTCCAATTGTGGCAGGGTGGGCAATGGACAGCGCTGCCGCAATTCTGGCAGGAGGAGGGAGAGGGCTGCCAGGCGCATGGCGGCCTGATTGGTAGGCTGCATAGCGGCCTGATTGGTAGGCTGCATGGCGGCCTGATTGGTAGGCTGCATGGCGGCCTGATTGGTAGGCTGCATGGCGGCCTGATTGGTAGGCCGAGCGATGTTTTCGGTCAACAGTGGCAGCATGGGCGTCAGCGCCTCAATCAGCGGTTGGTAAGGGGTGTTGGTGTTGGGAGCGCAGCACCCAGCCAACACGCGTCCGCCCTGGCTTTCCACCTGCAGGGCAAGTTCGCGCAGCAAACGGGTTTTGCCCACGCCTGCTTCGCCGCTGAGGAGCAAGAGGGCGCCATTGCCACGTGCGGCGCGTTCCCAGAGCTGGTTCAGGTAGTGCATTTCTTTTTCGCGTCCCAGGAAGGGCAGGCCGGGGGTGTTGCAGGGGGCAGGTGCGCTGGCCTGGGAGGGGCGTTCTTCAATTGTGCCGGGCAGGCGCTCATTGTTCAGCACGCTCTGATACACGGCCTGTGTTTCGATCATCGGTTCGACGCCCATTTCCTGCCCGAGCAGTTCGCGAAAGCGTTCATATTCTGCCAGGGCAGCTGTGCGGTCGCCCAGGGCATAGCGCAGACCGATGGCCTGCCGCACCGCATCCTCACGGAAGGGGTCGCGCGCCAGCATCAGCCCGGCCCATTGCAGCGCGGTGCTGTAATCGCGCCGCGAGCGTGCCAGTGCCAAAAGGCGGTTGAGGGCGGTAAAGTAGCGCTCGCGCAGCCGCTCTCGGTCGAAGAACAGCCAGTCATCATACAGCCCTTCCAGCAGGTCGCCATTGTAGAGGGCAACAGCCTCTGCCAGGCTGCCTTCATCGGCTGTGCCGCGTTCAAATGCCGAAACATCCAGCCAAAAGTCGCTGGCCGGGTTCCAGCCGGCGTGGGCTGCATCTAGCAGCAGCCAGGGTTGCTCTGTGGATGGCAGGGCGCGCTGCAAATGGTGCAGGTGACGGCGTAGATTGGTGCGGGCTTCTTCTTCTGTTTCATCTGGCCAGAGGGTGAAGGCGATTTGCTGGCGCGGCAAAATTTGCTCCCGGTTGAGCAGCAGGTAGGCCAGCAGCGGCAGGGTTTTGGGCGGTGCGCTGAATTTGAAGGGCTGTTGATTGAGCAACAGGTGTGGTTTGCCAAGGAGATGGATTTGAAGCGTCATCCTTTAAGTGTAATGGATTTCTGGAATTATGAAGCGGATTTGGGCGCTATTTGGATGTTTTTGAACAGCAACCTTCGACACCGTTTGCATCTGGTGTGGAAATGCGCTAGAATCATGGATCAATACTTTTTCAATCGGGATGGTGAACGATGGAACTTGCAATGATTGGCCTGGGCAAGATGGGCGCCAACATGGCGCGCCGCCTGTTGCGCGGTGGGCATCGCGTGGTGGGGATGGATCGCAGCGGCAAGATGGCGCGGTTGCTGGCAGAGGAGGATGGCTTGCTGCCGGTTGCTTCGCTGGCCGAAGCGGTTGCTGCTTTGCGGGCGCGGCGCGTGGTGTGGGTGATGGTGCCGGCTGGTGAGGCAACCGAGCGGGTGATTGGTGACCTGGGGGATCTGTTGCAAGCGGGTGATACGGTGATTGATGGCGGAAACACGTTCTACAAGGATGATGTGCGCCGGGCGGCGCGCCTGGCTGAGCGCGGTATTCACTATGTGGATGTTGGCACGAGCGGCGGGGTGTGGGGGTTGATGGAAGGCTACAGCCTGATGGTGGGCGGGCAGCCCGAGGCCGTGCAGCCCTTGCGCCCGCTCTTTGAGACGCTTGCCCCGGCGCCCGACCGGGGGTGGGGGCATGTTGGCGGGGTGGGAGCCGGGCATTTTGTCAAAATGGTGCATAATGGGGTTGAGTATGGTCTGATGCAGGCCTATGCCGAGGGTTTTGAAATTTTGCATGCCAAGCGCGAATACGACCTGGATTTGCATCAGGTGACGCAAATTTGGCAGCATGGCAGCGTGGTGCGTTCCTGGCTGCTGGACCTGGCCGAGCGCGCCCTGGCGGAGGATGCCGACCTGAGCAAGATTGCCGGATATGTGGCTGATAGTGGCGAGGGGCGTTGGACGGCGTTTGAGGCCATTGACCTGGACGTGCCAGCACCGGTCATTACCCTATCGTTGCAGCAGCGCTTCATCAGTCGCCAAAGTGAGAGCTATGCTGCCAAATTGCTCGCTGCGCTGCGCAATCAGTTTGGCGGACATGCTGTGCGCCGGGCGGATGAATGAACAATACCTGTCAATCTATCAGCATTGTTATCTTTGGCGCCTCAGGCGACCTGACGCAGCGCAAACTGATCCCGGCGCTCTATAACAACTTTCGCAAGGGGCGGTTGGCAGGCTGTGCGCATATCATTGGCTTTGCCCGTCGTCCTTATACGGATG
The DNA here is from genome assembly GCA_964453115.1 of uncultured Anaerolinea sp. Classification (GTDB taxonomy): domain Bacteria; phylum Chloroflexota; class Anaerolineae; order Anaerolineales; family Anaerolineaceae; genus JAIWNK01. The sequence continues at coordinate 43,147 of CAYVRT010000017.1, forward strand.
AGAGTTTTCGCTCCCGGTTGCGCGAGGGTGTGCAGCGCTTTAGCCCGGCGACCTTCGATGCGACGTTGTGGGAGTCGTTCGCGGCTATGTTGCATTATTTTCAGGGTGACCTGGATCAGGCGGCGGATTTTGAACGCTTGCGGGCTGTGCTGGCCGAAGTGGAAAACGGGCCGGCGCAGCGCCTCTACTACCTGGCGACTGCCCCCGAGTTCTACGCACCGGTTGCGGGGGGATTAAAAGCAGCCGGAATGGCAGAGGAAACAGACGGGCTGTGGCGGCGGATTATCATTGAAAAACCGTTTGGCCGTGACCTGGCTTCGGCAGTGAGATTGAATCAGCAGCTGCACGCGGCTTTCGAGGAACAGCAGATTTACCGCATTGATCATTACCTGGGCAAGGAGACGGCGCAAAACATTCTCTTCTTCCGCTTTGCCAACACCATCTTCGAGCCGGTTTGGAACCGGCGCTATGTTAACAATGTCCAGATTACGGTGGCCGAGACGGTGGATGTGGGCAGCCGCGGCGGGTATTATGATGAGTATGGTGTGCTGCGGGATATGTTTCAGAATCATCTCTTTCAATTGCTGGCATTGGTTGCCATGGAGCCGCCGCCCGATTTTGATGCCGATGCAATCCGCAATGAGAAGGTGAAGGTCTTTCGTAGCATTCGCCCGATTGCCTGGCAGGACACTGTGGCGGGTCAGTATGCTGGCTATCAACAGGCTGCAGGGGTGCGGGCAGATTCGCAAACCGCAACCTATGCTGCCCTGAAGCTCTTCATTGATAACTGGCGCTGGCAGGGTGTGCCGTTTTACTTGCGTTCTGGCAAGGCATTGGCGCGCAAGACCTCTGAGATTGTGGTGGAATTTCAGCGTCCGCCGCACCTCATGTTTCATTTGCCGCCCGGCAGCACCTTCGACCCCAATATCCTCTCGCTCTGCATTCAACCGGATGAGGGCATTCACTTGAGTTTTCAGGTCAAGCTGCCCGATTCGGATCAGGAGATGCGCCCGGTGGACATGGAATTTCATTACCGCTCGGCGTTTGAGGGGGCGTTGCCTGAGGCCTATGAGCGGCTGTTGCTGGAAGCACTCCATGGGGATGCCTCGCTGTTTACCCGTTCGGATGGGATTGAGGCAGCCTGGCAATTGATGGAAGCCTTGCTGTCTGCCTGGGAAGGGGCGGGACAGCCGCCTTTGGTTCGGTATGCGCCGGGCAGTTGGGGGCCGTCGCAGGCCGATGCGCTGCTGGCACGCAGCGGTCACGTTTGGCGCACAGGCTGTGCCGATGGGGATGCGTTTGCTGGTTCGCTCTGAAAAGTGACATTTGTCGCTTGTGCCTGCTTCAATTGCGGGCTATAATTGTTCTGAAAAGGAATGGAGCGATTCCGAAACGGAACAAAGATATGCCCCGACCCTTGTTTGATGCGCTTGACTATCAAATTCTAACCTTCTTGCAGCGTGATGCCCGTTGCGCTGCTTCGGATATTGCCCGTAACCTGAACGCCAACGAGCGTACGATTCGCAAACGCATTGAACGTCTGACGCGTTCCGGTGCGGTGCGCCTGACTGCCATTGTAGACCCGGCGACTTTCGGTTATATGGCAACCGCCGATATTTTCCTTGAGGTGCAGCCGGAAGCGGAAGAGGCCGTTCTGCAACACCTGATGCAGATGTCCAATATTTCCTATATCGCGTTTGGACAGGGGACAAATGACCTTTCGATTGAGGGCCGTTTTCGCAACAATGACGAGATTCGGCAGTTTTTGCGGCATACCCTGCCGGCCATCCCCGGGGTGCAGGTTAAGGGCTATGCCCTGGTGCCGCGCATTTTGCGCAACATTGATGAATGGATGCCGGCAGCCGAGGATTTTGCTGCCGAGACGAATGAGCCTTGAGAGGAGATGAGTATGGCACTTCGACACTTTTTGGATACGCAGGATTTTAGCAAGCAAGAATTGCTCGACCTGATCGAGTTAACGCGCCGGATTAAGGCGGCTGACCGAGAGGGTTGTACCCCGCTCTTGCTGGAAGGGGCCTCGCTGGCGATGATTTTTGAGGAGCCTTCTACCCGCACACGGGTTTCCTTTGAGGTGGCAATGACCGAGTTGGGGGGGCATGCGCTTTACCTCAAGCCGGGCGAAATTCACCTTGGCGTGCGCGAATCGCTGGGCGATACGGCGCAGGTTCTCTCGCGCATGACGGATGCCATCTTTGCCCGCACGCTCAAGCACGAGACGATGATGGGGCTGGCAAAGGATGCAACCGTGCCGGTCATCAATGGTCTGACGGATTACAATCACCCGACGCAGGTGGTGTGTGATGTGCTGACGATGATGGAACACATGCCGGCTGGCAAGCGGCTGGAAGACCTGCGCGTTACCTTTGTTGGCGATGCGACCAATGTTCTTTCCTCGCTGATGTTGATTTGCACCCGGCTGGGGATGCACTTTACGCACGCTGCGCCGCAGAAATATCAGGCGCCGGCCGAGTGGCAGGCCTGGGCGCGCCAGAATTGCGCCGAATCGGGCGGGACGCTGCGCGTGACCGATGATCCGATTGCCGCCGTGAGCGATGCCGATTTCATCTACACCGATTTGTGGTGGTGGGTGGGGCAGGAAGATCAGATTCCCGAACGACGGGCGGCGTTCATGCCGCGCTATCAGGTCAATATGGACTTGTTGCGTCAGGCCCCGGCACACTGCAAGGTGATGCATTGCTTGCCGGCTTCGCGCGGGGTTGAGGCGACCGATGAGGTGTTGGATTCGGCCCAATCCATCATTTTTGATCAGGCTGAGAACCGCCTGCATACAGAAAAGGGCATTTTGGCCTGGCTGGTGGCGCCGCGTTTGCACCGTCCAACGGCCCAACGCAAGGCCGAACACGCAGCAACCATTCAACAATTTCTGGATTCTCATCCGGCAGCATAAGAAGAGGAAACCATGGCAAGCAAAACGAATCAAAAAGGCTTTAAGAAGGTGTTGCGCGGGCTGGATATGACGCTCTTCACCGTGTGTGCAATTTTGGTGATTGATACGCTGGCACCTTCGGCAGCGATTGGCCCGGCGGCCATTTCGTGGTGGCTGATTACGCTGGTGTTCTTCTTTGTCCCCTACGGGCTGATTACTGCTGAGCTTGGCACAACCTACCCCGAACAGGGCGGCCTGTATGTGTGGGTTAAGCGAGCTTTTGGGCCGCGCTGGGCCGCACGCACGACCTGGCTCTACTGGATTAATGTCGCGCTGTGGATGCCCTCGGTCTATGTGCTGTTTGCTGGGATGTTCTCGCAGCTTTTCAACCTCGACATGGCGCTGTGGGCGCAAATTATGCTCGGGATTGTCATGACCTGGATTACCGTCTGGGTTGGCATTCTGTCGCTCAATGTTAGCAAATGGGTGCCGAATATTGGCGCATTCTTCAAGGCGCTGATTATGGTGGTGATTGGGATTGGGGCGTTCATCTATGTTGGCAAGAATGGCGTTGCCAATGACCTCTCGTTTGCCAATTTGCTGCCTTCCTGGGATGCAGGGCTGGCATTTCTGCCGGTGATTGTTTACAACTTTATGGGCTTTGAGCTGATGTCGGGGGCTGGTGATGAGATGACCAACCCCGGGCGGGATGTGCCGCGGGCCATCATCACCTCGGGGGTGTTGATTGCCATTTTCTATTTGCTTGGCACCATTGGGATGTTGATGGCTTTGCCGCTTGAAGATTTGGGCCTGGTTTCGGGCATCATTGATACGCTGTGGCTTTTGTTTGGTGAAAGCGGCCTGGGCGGGGGCATTGTGGTGGTGCTGGGCCTGGGCGCTCTGTATACCCTGTTTGCCAATATGGTCACCTGGACGATGGGGGCGAACCGCACGGTTGCTGAGGCAGCTGAGGCGGGCGAATTGCCGGCTTTGTTTGGCGAACGCCTTGGCACGCAAAACAGCGCTCCTTTCGGTGCTTACCTGGTGACGGGGGTGGTTTCTACCCTGGTGCTGGTGGTTTACGGCTTCATGGCTGGTACCAATGAAGATCTGTTCTGGACGCTGTTTGCCTTTAGCTCGATGATCTTTTTGTTGCCTTACCTGGCGCTCTTCCCGGCCTTCCTCAAACTGCGCCGCCTGGATGCAAACCGGGTGCGTCCGTACCGGGTGCCGGGTGGAAAAGTTGTTTTGACAGTTCTGGCACTGGTGTGTGAGGTGTTCATCGTTCAGGCGATTGTGTTCTTCATCTGGGTGCCGGGGCAGCCGGTGGACTGGGCCTATGCTGTGCCGGTGCTGATTGGTGTGGCCTTGACCCTGGCGGTGGGTGAATTGTTGATTCGAACCCCCAGGGCGAATTGAGGAGGATGAGATGCCTGCTTTGTTGACGACAACGCCGAATGCGGATGGTTTTTACATGCCGGCAGAGTTTGAGCCTCACGCCGGGTGTTGGATGTTGTGGCCAGAACGCCCCGATAACTGGCGCCTGGGTGCCAAGCCGGCACAGCGGGCTTTTGTGGCGGTGGCGCAGGCAATTGCACAGTTCGAGCCGCTGACGATGGGCGTTTCGGCGGCGCAATTTGCCAATGCGCGGCATTGGCTGCCGCCTCAGGTGCGGGTGGTGGAGCTTTCTTACAACGATTCCTGGATGCGCGATTGTGGCCCAACCTTTGTTACCAATGGCAAAACGCTTCGGGCCGTGGATTGGATTTTCAATGCCTGGGGCGGGCTGGAAGGCGGGCTTTACTTTCCCTGGGATTTGGATGATGCCGTGGCGATGAAGGTGGCGGAGCTGGAACGGGTGGAGCGCTACCGCGCCCCAATTGTGCTGGAGGGTGGCTCCATTCATGTGGATGGGCAGGGGACGCTCTTGACGACGCGCGAATGCCTGCTGAACCCCAATCGCAATCCGCAATGCTCACAGGCCGAGTTGGAGCAGGTTTTGGCCGAGTATTTGGGCGTTTCGCACATCCTCTGGCTGGAGCGCGGGGTGTTTAACGATGAAACCAATGGGCATGTGGATAACATTGCTTGTTTCATCCGTCCGGGGGTGGTGGCGCTCAGCTGGACAGAGGATCGTAACGATCCGCAGTACGAAATTTCGCATGAGAATTATGAGATTCTGCGCACAGCCCGCGATGCGCAGGGCCGCCCGCTGGAGGTGCATTGCATTCATCAGCCGGGGCCGATCTACATTCAGCCGGAGCAGGCCGAGGGGGTGGATGTGGTGGATGATACCCTGGCTCGCCGGGCCGGGGATCGCATGGCGGGGTCGTACATCAATTTCTACATGGCAAATGGTGGGGCTGTGGTACCGATCTTTGGTGACCCGCACGATGGCCCGGCGTTGCAAGCCTTGCAGGCCCTGATGCCGGAGCGAAAGGTGGTCGGGGTGCAGGCCGGTGAAATTTTGCTGGGCGGTGGCAACATTCATTGCATTACGCAGCAACAGCCGGCGGTGGGTTAATTACGAAGCAAACGGCATCCTCCTGGCGGGAAGGTGGCTGGGAGGATGCTGGCGGTTGCTTTTTATGATGCCTTCATTTCATCGTTACAGCGGTCATTCTAAATCCACCAAATTTTGAAACGTTTTCCCAATGGCCCATGGTTGTTCTGGCAGTGTTTCCGGTATGTTTTTGCATTCAGATTGGTGCAGAAACCGGTATAATCAATGTATCTCACATGACACCTTTCTTCGCTGAAAGAGAACAGGAGCCGGGATGACAGAAATAGAACGCTTGCAGCAAGCAATTGCTGCTTTGGAGGCGCAGCGCGACTTGTTGGGCGAGGCAGTTGTTGAGGCTGGCCTGGCGCCGATGCGCGAACGGCTGCGCACGCTGCAAAGCCGTGCTGCGCAACAACAGCGCAAACAGGTTAGCATCCTGTTTGCTGATGCATCGGGCTTTACCAGTTTGAGCGAACGGGTGGATGCTGAGGACGTGACGGAGACGATGAACCGCCTGTGGCAGCTGGTGGATGGGGTGATCGTGTCTTTTGGCGGGCGGATTGATAAGCATATCGGCGATGCGGTGATGGCGGTCTGGGGCATGGAAACCGCAGCGGAGAACGATGCTGAACAGGCCTTGCGGGCGGCGCTGCGCATGCAACATGATGTGCAACAGGCCGGTTTGTGCCTGGGCGGTGCGCCGTTGCAGCTGCGGGTGGCGGTGCATTCGGGCGCGGCTTTTCTGAGCAGCATTGGTGCAGCCGGTGAATATACTGTGATGGGCGATACGGTCAACACGGCTAGCCGATTGCAACATGTTGCGCCTGTGGGCAGTGTCATTCTTTCTGCTGAGACCTATGAACTGGTGCGCGGTATTTTCAATGTCCAATTATTGCCGCCGGTGTTGTTGGAAGGCAAAAGTGAACCGGTGCAGGCCTATTTGGCGCTCAGCCCCAAGCCGCGCGCCTTTCGGATGGGGACGCGTGGCCTGGAGGGAATTCATACCCGCATGGTGGGGCGAGCAGCAGAATTGAATGCTCTGCAAACTGCGTTTGAGGCGATTGTACATGGCGCACCGACTCAATGCCTGACGGTGGTGGGCGATGCCGGGATTGGCAAATCGCGTTTGCTGTTTGAGTTTGAAAACTGGCTGGAGCTAAAAACATTTTCGATTCGCTTCTTTAAGGGGCGTGCCAGCCCGGAGATGCAGCATTTGCCGTATGCCTTGCTGCGCGATGTGTTCGCTTTTCGCTTTCAAATTCGCGAGACGGATACGCCAGCTGTGGCGCGCCAGAAATTTGAGGAGGGCATTTGCGCTGAATTTGCCGAGCAAGGGATGATGCGTGCCCATTGGATTGGGCAGTTCCTGGGCTTCGATTTCAGTGGCAGCCCCTATTTGCAGGGCCTGGATGCGCAGCAGTTGCGCAATCGGGCGGTGACCGCCTTGCAGGAATTCTTATCTGCTGCTGCCAATCGCCCGCTGGTCCTGTTTTTTGAAGATATTCACTGGGCTGATGATAGCTCGCTGGCATTGCTGACGGCTTTGTTCACGGCGCCGCCTTCCATCCCGCTTCTGGTTGTGTGTCTCACCCGTCCAACCTTGTTTGAGCGCGCTCCGCAGTGGGGGAGCGATTGGGCGCAGCATCAGTTTTTGCGCTTGCAGGCCCTCTCGCGTGAGGAGAGCCGCACCCTGGTGACGGAAATTTTGCAACGGGCCGTTGAGGTGCCGGAGGCGCTGCGCGAACTGGTGGTCGGCGGGGCAGAGGGCAACCCCTACTATCTGGAAGAACTGATTAAAATGTTGATTGAAGATGGGGTCATCCTCAAGGGCGAGGTACAGTGGCAAATTAACCCGGCCCGCCTGATGCAAGTTCGGGTGCCGCGCACCCTGGCCGGGGTGTTGCAGGCTCGCCTGGATAGCCTGACGCCGGACGAACGGCGCTGCTTGCAACAGGCTTCGGTGCTGGGGCGCGTCTTTTGGGATGGGGCGCTGGCGCATCTGGCGCAGACGGAGGTTGGGTTGGCCGAAGCGCTGCACTCACTCGAGCAGCGCGAGTTGATTTTCAAGCGTCCCAACACTGCTTTTGGCGGATGCGTGGAGTATACCTTCAAGCACGCTTTGCTGCGGGATGTGACCTATGAAAGTGTGTTGAAGCGCGAGCGGCGCGGCTATCACGCACGGGCGGCAGAATGGCTGCAATCCAATGGTGGCGAGCGCAGCCGCGAGTACATTGGCCTGATGGCGCAACACCTGGAACTGGCCGGCGATTTGGAGCGGGCGGCGGTGCTGCTCAAGCAGGCCGGTGAACAGGCTGCGCAGCAATTTGCCAATGCCGAGGCTTTGCAGGCCCTTCACCATGCGCTCGAGCTCACCAATCCGCAAAACCGCAGACAGCGTTTTGAGATTGGCATGGCGGTCGAAAACGTCCTCAACCTGGTTGGGCAGCGTGCTGCTGAGGTGGAGGAGGCGCTGGCGCAATTACAAACCCTGGCCGAGGAGATGGAGGATCCATCTGCCCAATCGGCTGCTGCTTTGCGGCTTTCCCATTTTGCTGAAATCAACGGCGACTATCCGCGCGCCATTCAGGCGGCCGATTTTGCGGTGCAGCAGGGGCAGTTGGCTGGCAATCCGGCGCTGCTGGCTGAGGGCTATTTGCTGTGGGGGCGTGGCCTGTGGCGGCAGGGTCGGTTGGAGGATGCGGTTGAGCGCTTGCAACAGGCCCTGGCTGCTGCTCGTCCGGCGGATGTGTTGCCCGTTCAGGCCGGCGCATTGCGCACTCTGGGCGCCATTCGCTTTCATCAGGGCGATTATTCGGAAGTGCAGGTCATTTATCAGCAGGCTTTGCAGCTTTACGAACGGATTGGCGACCGGCGTGGCTATGGTAGCGCGCTGAACAATTTGGGCGACATTGCCCGGCAACAGGGTGGGTACACGCAGGCGTGCGAATATTTTCAGCGCTCTTTGCAAATTAGCCGCGAGATTGGCGAACGCTGGAGCGAGAACATTGCTCTGTTGAACCTGGCCCTGGTTTGTTTTGTGCTGGAATCGTATGCGGAAGGGCTGGAATATGCGACACAGGCCCGGCGGCTGGCCGAAGAGGCCAATTATCGCTCGGCGCTTGGCTTTGCGCTCACCGGGCAGGGCAACTGCCTGACCGGGTTGGGGCGTTACGAAGAAGCCGAGGCGGCCTTACAGGCTTGTGTGCAAATGCGCAGCGAGATGGGCGAATTCAACACTTGCATGGAGACGCGCGCCGGCCTGGCGCGGCTTTATCTAGCACAGGGCAAACTGGCGCTTGCCCTGCAGCAGGTGGAAGAGATTCTGGCCTATTTGCAGAATAATTCGCTGAATGGCACCGATGAACCTTTCCGCATTTATTGGACCTGCTGCGAGGTGCTGAAAAAGGCGGGCGATGTGCGGCGCGGGCCGTTGTTGAACCAGGCCAGGCAGCTGCTTTTGCAGCAGGCAGACCGAATGCAAGACCCGGCCCTGCGCCGCTCGTTTTTGGAAAATGTTACCATTCACGCCCGGCTGCTTGCCATGGCGCAGGCGGCAACCTAGCGCCGCGCCATGGTCAACAGGCTTTGCAGGTCTTCTTCCAGGGCTTGCAAGTCTTCCTCGTGTTCCACTTCCTGTTGCAGGATGGTGAGAACAATCGTGTAGGTGACGGGGTCTTTATCCTTGACTAGCTGTAGCAGGTGTTGATAGACGCTGATGGCGCATTGCTCGCCTTTGATGTTTTGCTCAAGAATTTTTTCGACAAAGGCATCAGCCGGGGCGTCATAACCGCAGTGAGTGCGTTTGAGCCATTCTTCCGGGCTGATGAGCGGTGTTCCACCGAGTTGGATGATGCGCACAGCCAGCATGTCGGCGTGGGCCAGTTCCTCGGTGGCGTGCAGCACCAGTTCGGCTGCTACGGCGTCCTTCATTGGCCCTTTGACGACTTTGGCGCCCAGCCAGTATTGATAGTAGGCCAGCCACTCATCCGCAAATGCCTGGTTGAGCAGCCCCAACAACTCGTTGATGTCCATGCCAACGATTTCACGACCTTTGGTGCCCATCGAAACCTCCTGTAGGATGTGAAGTGCGATACCATGATGATAGCACAAATCCGTCCGTTGCGCGCAACGGACGGATTGTTTATCAGGGTGAAGCGGGAAGAAAATCACATTTTTTGCAGCATATTGATTTGGGCATGCATCAGGGCAACGTCGGCTTCCAGCTTGTGAATTTGTTCTGTGAGCGTCTTGCTCTGTTCGGTGTTGGCCTGTTTCATTGCGGCATTCAGGCTGTTGATGGTTTGCTGCATTTTGCGAATGGCGTGATACAGGTTGCGGATGGTTTGTTCGCGCTCGTCGAGCAGGCGCAGGTTGTCGGTTTGTGCTGCAACGGTGTGGGCGGGTTGTTGGGCGCGGTGGGTCTCAATTTTCTGGCGGGTTTGGCTGATTTGGTCGTAGACCCTGGCAGCAACGATGATGATCAGGGCGATGGCAATTGCAATTGCAAGAATGGGGATGCTGTTGGTGAGAGCCTTGCCCAGGTTGTTATTGAATTCGGTCCGTGCCTGTTCGCGTTGCATTTGCAGTTCGATAGCGTTTTGTTTTTGTTGAATTTCAAACTCGATTTCTGCCTGTTGCTGTTGTAGATCCAGTTGTTGCTTTTGTTCTTCCAGGGCTGTTTGCGAGCGCGTTCGTTCAGCTTGGGCTTGCGCTTGTGGCCCGAATTGTCCGGTTGCCATAATCGTCAGACAAATTACAAGGACAATGAAAAAAGCGGATAGTTTTGCATTCATGGTTTTTGCAAACTCCTTTCGTAAGAATTTGTCAGGTGACCTTACAGTTCGATTATATGGATTTGGTTTGTTCGCAACTTTGCCGCATTCTTGCTGGTATCTTGGCGCTTTTTTACCGGTACCTCACCAAAATCTGACGAAAGAAAACGCCCCGCAGCGGTTAGGCGGCGGGGCGGAGCAGGCAGGGCGAAGCCGGGTTATTGGCTGTATTGCAACAGGCGCAGCCCTTCCAGGCGCAGCAATTCGGGGAAGAGCGCCTTGTACAGTGTGCAATGCGCGCCGGCCAGGTGAGGGCAACCGCCGGCGCAGGCATAGCGCCAGGGGCAGGCTGCGCATTCCGGGCGCAGGGCTGCCGGGCTGCTGAGACTGCGCAGCTCGGCCAACGGGTCGGCAGCTGAGATGTTGCTGACAGTCTCTTGCATGTGCATTTGGCAGCGGCTGATTTGGCCTTGCGGCCCAATCACCAGATAGTTGTGTCCGCTGCCGCAGGGCCGGGCATGGGGGGCGGTGAAGTTTGCCAGGTCGAGCAGCCCATTCAACAGGCTCCAGGGCGGCAGGTTTTGCTCGATGACGGCCAGGGCGGTGCGCAATCCATCCAGCACCTCGTCCGGATGCTGATTGAGGTCCAGTTCGGGGTGCGGCTCAGCAATTGGCCGATAGAAGTTGAGGTGAAAGGTCAGGCCTTGCTCCAGGGCAAAGCGCAGCAAGTTTGCCAATCCGGGCGCGCTTTTGGCCGTGACGGTGATGTTGAGGTGTGGGCGCAGGCCCTCAGCACGCGCAATTTCCAGGGCGCGCAGCGCTGCCCGGATGCTGGAAGCGCCGGAGCGGAGCGGGCGTTGGGCTTCTTGCGCCTCGTCCAGCCCATCCAGCGAGAGTCCCACCCCGACATCCAGCGTGCGCAGGCTGGCAGCCATGGCGGGCGTTAGCGCCGTGCCATTGGTCAACACGGTGCTGTGCAGCCGGATGCCATGTGCTTGGGCGAGTTGCCGGGCGTGGGTTTGCATTGTGCGCAGCAGGTCAAAGCGTAGCAGCGGCTCGCCGCCGGCGTATTTAAGCCAGAGCTCGGGATAGGCGTAGCGTTGGGCGGTGTTAAACAGGCGCTCAATTGCGGTCAAACCGGTGCGCTCGTCCATTTGCCGGGCGTGGCGCGGGGCGTAACAATAGGTGCAGGCCAGTGTGCAGTCATCGGTCAGGTGCAGCCAGGCAAGCAGCCCCCGTTCACTGGCATAGCAAACCGTGGCTTCGGCTGGGCGCAGCAGACCGGCCTGCCAAAGCTGCATGCAGGCATTGTGTGCCTCCCCCTGCGACAGGGCGAGTTGCGCCGCGGCCTGCTCCGGCGTTTGCGGGGTGCGAAAGGCCTGCCAGAATTGAAGTGCGGCTTTGTTCAGCACGGCTGTGCCGCCTGTTTCGGGGCAGTGCAGGGTGTGGTAGCCGCCTGGCAGTGCGGTATCCAGGGCCGGTACGGTCTGGAGCCATGCGCCATTGGGCCTGTTGAGCAGGGCGCTCGGTGCGCTGGGGCAGGCGCAGTCATTGCTGCCTCCTCCTGTGTTGTTGGCACTCTCGGTGTCGCAGGCCTCATTTTGAGGTGAAGAAGGCGGGGAAAAGACAACGGCAATGGTTGGGCTCTGGCCACCATAGGCGACCGGACAAGCACAGTCATGGGCTGCCATGGTCCAAGATGCTCCCTGGTTTAAGGAGACGATATACAAGTGTGATTTCATTTGAACCTGCCTTTGCTTAAACACAAAAACCCCCTGGTGCGCCTGTTGGCGCGGGGCAAGGTTGTGGAAGGTCTTGCTAGTACAACAACGGCGAGCCGTCCTTGTATTTCATCGCGTCATCCTCTCATTTAGCCTAAGGCCAAAGATGCTCATTCATTATAGCAAGGAGGCGGGCGCGATTCAAGCCCTTTGAGGGTTGAATTGTCTGGCAAAGCTCGATTTAGCCGGGCGGCGGTTGCCGCCACAGGGCAAAGTTCTCCAGAAAGCGGCGCATTGCCGAGCCATTGGTTAACACTTTTTTGAATCTTTCTTCAAATTTCAACACGCCGCGTGCCGCGGCGACCAGTTCGGCGCGGTTGAATTTCTTGTACAGGTCATACATTTGCTGTCGGGCCTGCAAGAGGGGCGGGAATTTCTCGCTGTACAGATTGCTATATTCCAGTCCAATGGCGTGTTCAAAGGCGGCGCTCTCAATCGTCAGCAAGTCATTGGTTGGCACCTGATTGGGGTTGAAGAAGCGCAATTTCCAGAACCCGCGCAGCATGTACAGCTTTCCCAGTTGCTGCCAGATGCTGACTTCTTGTGCCTTTTGGATGGAGATGCGCTCGCTGCCCGGTTCGCTGAACCATTGATAAGGCTTTGGGGATTCGTGCAACACCAGCTGTGTCACTTCGCCAATCAATCCTTCGTCGGCGTGATAGTACCCCAACCAGGCCAGGTTGACAAGCGCATCCATCCGGTCATAAATGGAGAGGTCACGGGCCAGGGCGGCCGCCTGCCGCAGCGCTGCTTCGCTGTTTTCTCGCAATTGCTGCATCTCGGTTTCAAGGGCTGCTTCTTGCCCGGTTTGCGGTTTTTCGTCTTTCAGGTAGCGCACCTGATCGCGCCGGGCACAGCCGATTTCAATCCAGGCCCGCACTTGCCGCGAACGCTCGCCGATGTCTTGGGCGATTTTCAACGCCTCCTCGGCCCAGGCTTCGGCCTGCCGCAGGTGACGCTGCCGGGTGCCGAACAACATGTTCGCGTCGGCGCTCACCTGTCGGCGGCGCGCTTCGGCCAGGGCGGTCAACGCCAGGACCTGGGCGCGTTTGCTGCCCAAAAAACGTGCCAGGCGCAGGGCGCGCCAGGACATGGTCAGTGCGCCATTGTAATCGCCTTTTTGGCGGTTGATGATCCCGAGGGTGTTCAGGCTGAGTGCGACCGGGCCGCGCCGGCCAATGGTGCGGCGCAGGTTGAGGGCATCGTTGACCAGCGCCAGCGCATCATCGGCCTGCCCCAGTTTGGCCAGCACATAGGCGCGGTCATTCAGAATGCGGGCATGTTCGACCTCAATCTTCAGGTCGCGAAACAGCTCAATTGCCTGATAATAATCGGCCTGTGCTTCGTTCAGCCGTTCCTGTTGTGAATTCAGATAGCCCCTTGCCTGGTAAGCCATGGCGAGGATTGCCAGGCGGTGCCAGCACAAAGGATCGGCTTCCCATTCTTCGCTTGTTTCGGGGCGCTCTATCTTTCTTAATTTCTGAATGACCTGATCCAGCGAGTCGCGCGCCTCCATCCAGTCGTTGAGGTCGGCGCGATAGATTTGGTTCAGCGCCTGGGAAACTTTCAGCGAGTCAGCCCAACCGCCATGATTGCGCAGTCCAAAGCGGGACGGATGATCTTGCAGCAGGGCGGCGGCGCTTTGCAAAACGGTGGTGTAATCGCCAGCTATCCAATCTTCAATCATGTTGGTTTGATGCAGCGCACCGGCCAGCAGGTCGCGTTGAATTTCTGATAAGGGGGAGAGCGGTTCGTTCAGTGCTGTCGAGGCTTCGGCCTGCACCTGCCAGTAGAGCTGCAAATCATTTGCTGCAATTGCATCTTGAACATAGCGATAGTGATAGCGGAAGCCGCCGTTGAAGTCTACCCGGAAGCGGTAGAAAATGCGGTCTGCAATCAGCATTTGTTGCCAGCTCATCAGCTGCGTCATCTTGCGGGCGCGTTCCTCGGTTTTGAGAACGGTTGTGTTTTTTTCCTCGTCCTGTTCAAATTCAACCCCTTCGATGGGGGCGTAGGCTTCATTTAATTCCTCAGAGAGTTTGCTCAATTGATGGCGATAGTAATCAACAGCCCTGCGCCAGACAGTTACTGCATCGCGGCGGTTGTCGGGGTTTTTCCGACTTTCCTTTTGTAGCAGGTCATACAGTTCGTCATGCAGGAAGAGCAGTTCTTCGTCGCGGAAGCGGGTTGGCTTGACGAATGCCAGCCCTTTGACCAGTTCGAAACGTTCTTTGGCTTCTTCGAGTGGAATTTCCAGCACTTCGGCCAGTAGCTGTTGACTGACGCCGCGCGGCAACTGTCCCAGTGCCTGCACGGTTTCGCCCAGGGTGGGGTCTTCCATCAGCCGGGCAACCAGGGTCGCGTCGAAAGCGTCCAGCGGTGGTTGGGCGCCAATGCTGTAGAGTGCGACCAGCAATGCCAGGCGGATGGGTTGCCCATTGGCTTGTTTGTGTGCCTGTCGGCGCAGGTTGGGGTCCATGCCATCAATTCGCTCTGCGGCCTGAATCGCCTGGGCGTTGCGGGCGGCGCGCGCCGCAGCCGCAAAATATTCCATGCTATCTTCCTCGCTGAAGCGCTCCACCTCAAAGACCCTGGCGCTTAATTCTTCGCTGAGCGGCAGGGCTGCTTTGCGTCCGGCCAGCAGCAGGGTGATGTTGGATGTTGGCTGAAGGGCTTTTTTCAACCATGCCCAGCACTCGGCACGGTGTTGCTTGAAGTACACCAGGCGTTCGGCTGTATCAATTAGCAGCAAGAGGCGCTTGTTTCTTGTAATCCAATTCAGGGTGCGAAGAAATTCATCCAGCACCTCCTGCGTCTCTTTTGCGCTGCTCAGGCCGCCAGAACGCAGCACATCCATGCCCTTGCGCAGGTCTTTGTAGCGGGTAAATTCTCCTTGCACTTCGTGTGGCAGGATTTCAACAATGCGGTCTGCCAGGCCGATGGGGGTGTGATAGGCATAATGATAGACATCTACCAGTTCTTGCCCGACCCAAAAATGGGACTGTTCAGCTGCCCAATCGCACAGGGCGCGCAGCAGGCGGGTTTTGCCCATCCCGCCTGTACCGGTCAGCATCAGCGCCTGCGGGCCAGGTGCTGTGTTTTGGATCTCTGTTTTTAGATCGTTCAGCAATTTCTTGCGCCCAACAAATTCGGTTGCCAACGCGCCAACAAAGTCTTGCAATGCTTTTGCGGTTTTTGCATCCATTTCCGGCTCCTTTTATTGTTCCCTTGCCTGAAATTTTTCAGCCTGCTTTTGATAATACTCGGCATCCTGTGAGCCTTTTGGGAATTGTTTGGCCCAATCTTCATAGAGTTTGCTGGCAGCCGTGCGCAAGTTTTGGTAAATGGGCATACCTTCCAAATTCTGGCGCAGGTAGCTGTGCAGGTGTTCATCTATCTGATAGCCGCCTTCTTGCCAGCGCACCAGGCTATTGGCAATCAGACGGTCCAGCACCTTCTGGCGTAAGTCGGAGCGACTCATACTGTCATAGTGTTGGGCTTTCTCTGACCTTTCTCCATAATAGGCCTTCAGCATTGGCTTGAGATGCCCCTCCACGAAACGATCCAGCGGGCAAAGTGCTTCCAAAAATTCCCGAATTTGCTGACGTTCGCCTTCTGGAATGATCGTCAGTAATTCCTGGATGACCTCCTCGATACTTGCCCCTTGTGCGAGCAAAATGTTGGCGAGCGGATGGCCTTTTGATTTTTCAAAAACATTGGCTTTGACGATTTGAATTTTTTCCTTCCCCTCTTTTTTTGAAAAGTTTTCAATTTGCTGCCTGGCCTCGTCTTCGCTCAAGGGGCCCAGTTCCAGCGTTTTGACCTGTGTGCGCAGGTAAGGGGATTGCCAGGGGTAGAGTTTGCCGCGCCCGGTGATCAGGATGAGGACATTCGGCAGGGTAACCAGCGGTGCCAGCAGGCGCTTCTCCAGCCCATCCAGCAGTGCCCAATCCGATTCGAATGCCGAATCGAGCAGGATGACCCAGGTTTTATTGGGGGCGCGCTGCAAGACGTTGATCACCCAGGCGCTGAGTTCGCCGAGGGTCGGGCATTCACCGACCCAGGCGCCCAGGTCTTTGGCGAATTTGCCCAGCAGGTCGCTCAACAGGGCCTCAACCAGTTCGGCTTTGTCCTCGTTTTCGGATAATTCCCTGGCTTTTTCGGGGGAAAGAAACCACTCGTTTTTCCCGGCGGTTATGTCGGGTGGTTGTTCGAGGCCGATCAGCAGAGGGGTGGTTTTTTCTTTTGCTTCTAAGATGCTGCGTTGCAAGTGCAGGCAGAGCCAGGTCTTGCCGCTGCCACGCCCGGCTTGAATCACAATCGGGCAATGGGGATTGCCCGATTCGATTTTTTCGACAATCTCTTCAATTTCCTTAACGATGAGACGATTGCAAAAAAGGTCTGGCTGATAAGCGGGAATCTTGAGGCGGCTCATGGTTGTTTCCTCCTGGATGGTTAAGCCAGCGGGATGGGAATGCCCAACGACACAGAATAGCGCTGGATGGCCTGTTCAATATCTGCATTGCACAGTGCCTCGCCGCCGCGTCCCTGACGCTCGGCGAAGGTGTGGAGCAGGGTATTGGCCAAGCAAATGGCCTCGCGTGGTAAGGGGCGCAAGAGGTGCGCAATCAACTGGACTTCGATACCACGCAGTCCATCGCAGAAGGCATCGAATGTTTCGGTTTGGCCCTGGCTGGCAATGTAAATGCGGCGCTGCAAGACGCGGATTAATTCGTCATCTTGCCAGTTCAGGGTAATGGTTTGAAAGGCGGCTGAATCGCCCTGGTAAGGGGCTAGTTCCTGGGGCAAAAAGGCCTTCATCACCCAGCCCTGGCTGGCCCAATCGGCAGCTTCGGTCAGCAGCGGCTGTAATGCTTCGGCAACCTGTTGCGGTGCTTCGACAGAAAATGCGAAGCCGTCTGCGCCATCGAGCAGAACAAAGATGGCGCTGAAGCCAAGCGCCTTTACCTGTTCAAAGAAGATACGCTTTAGATCGGGGCTGAACGGCATGGGGGTTGAAGCGGCGGAGAGCTGTTCGCAAAGTGCAGCCAGCGGACGGGGAGCGGGCGGGGTGAGGAAGGCATAGGTGCGGTCAAAGCGCTCGGCCAGGCGGCGCGGGTCGGCATTGCGCAACATGCCCAGGTAATGCTCGAGCGGTGGGGTTCGCAGCAGGCTGCGCAGCAGGCTGGCGAGTGCTTTTTGTTCGGCGGGGTGGCGCGAGAGGAAAAGCTCAGGGCGGAAGGATAGCCCAATCAGCAAGCTGAGGGCGGCGCGATGCAAAATTGCGGCTGTGTGGGCCGTGTGCGTGGGTGGTGGGATCAACTGCGGGAACAGTTCTGGCAGGTTGTAAGAGACGGGCAGGGCGGGTTGCCCGCCGAAGGCCAGTGCGCAGGCCCGCCCGACTGCAATGCGCAGGGCGGTTTTTCCGGCGCCGGGCAGGGCAAAGACCTGGGCTGCCTGGGGCTTTGAGACCAGTTCGAGCGCTTCATGACCAATCAGATATTCGCCGAGGCGCGCATCTTGCGAGGCTTCCAGGTGTTCAAAGGGGTTGAATTGGAATCCGAAGGCAGTCAAGGCGTGGCGAAGGCCTGAATCAAACAATGGTGGCGCTCCTTTCTCTTAAGTTGCAATTTTATACGGCTTTCGTTGTCTGTACAAGTTCAGTTTACTTGCGGTTTCCTTACTGCCCTCTTGCAAGTATCTTGCTGGTTTCTCACCGAAATCTCACCCGTGTGTTTTGAGCCGCAGGCCCTTGTTGCGCTCGGTGAGCAGGTAGATGGGCGCTTCGGGGTTGGGTTCCAGTGCCTGACGCAGCCGCCACAGCGCCGTATCCAGGGTGCCGGTGTATTCTTTGGGGTAGAGGTAGCCGGGGTCGTTGGGGCGCAGTGCGGTTGGTCGGCCTTCATAACCGATGTAATAAACGTCTTCGCGCTCGCACAGCTCGCCATGCCGTTGGTACAGGAAGGCCAGTACTTGAAAGCCAGCTGGTTGAATGCCCGGCACTTCGCCATAGCCGAGGTAGGCGCGGTGGTTGACCAGGTCCAGGCGCAGGCGGGGCGGGTGTTGCTGAAAAATTTCTTCCATTGCGCGCGCATCCAGGGCGTGGGGCGGTTGTTGGGCGCACAGGACGTTGACCAGTGGGCGCAGTATTTCCAGCCAGCCGCGCGGCTGCAAGCCGCCGTAACGCGCCAGCCAGGTTTCCAGCAGCGAGCTATCAAACCAATCGGTTAGCCTGGCTGTTGGCTGATTCAGCGCCCAGGCGAGCCGTTTTTGCAGCAGTTCGGTCAGCGCGGCCGGTTGCCAGTTCAGGTGTAGCACTTCCAGGCGACGGCGCTGCACGCCGCTTGCTGCCAATACTTTGCTTTCCAGTGCATCGGGCAGGAAGAGCTTGACCGTGACCCCTTTTTGCTCAAACAGTGCCAGGGAAGAGAGCAACCCTTGCAGTGCCGTTTCGATGGTGCTGCTATGTGCATCCAGCCAGGGTTCGACGCCATCCACCAGCAGCCAGCAACCGCTTAACCCCAGGGCTTGCAAGGCTTCTGTCAGCAGTGCAATTGCCTCAATCGGGGCGGTTTTCTCATCCAGCGCCGGGTAGGCAGGAGTTTGGTCCAGCCAGGTTTGCAAGGGTTGATGACTGCGCAGTTTGCCAAGCAGGAGACGATAATTGGCCGGGCGGTAGTGTTGCCAGAAGTCGAGCAGGCTGACCTGCACCCATTCGGCGGCTGTTTGCACTTCTTGCCAGTGATGCAGCAGCCAGGGCAGCAGTGCTTCAGCACAGGCGCGCAGGGCTTGCTGCTGCATGGTGTAGCTGAGCGTCTGTTGGTTTTGTTCCTCGCCGGGCAGGCTGGGCTGCCAGGGGATGCACAGGGCATGGGCGGCATTGGCCGTCAGATGCAGGCGCAGAGCGGTTTTGCCTGACCCGCTTGGGCCGAGGATGATGGATGAATTGCTGCCTGCGGCAGCAGAAAAAATGCCCGGCTGCACCCAGGTTTCGGGCGGCATGCTGCCTTCGCGCTCGGCGTTGAGCGTCTCGAACGCTGTTGGGTTCACAAAGCGCCTCCTTCGCGGAGCGGATCGCGGTCGGTATATTGGTTTTCCAACCAATCCAGGTCGGCGGGTTGCAGCATTTCATGCCCGGCCTGAAGGGCGTGTTGCACCAGGCGATGCCCAAGGCGCAGCAGGCGTGCCGGTGAGCCATCTGCCAGGTGCGCCAGGCGCTTGTCGCCCTCTCGAACGGGCGGGTCGAAAAAGCTGTTGAAATCTCCTGGGGCTCCGGCGCGCTGCACACGATCATTCAAATAACTTTGCAATTTTTCAGTCTCCCAGTACAGGCGGGTGGATGGGATGGTTGTAAGGGGCAAGCGCTCGCGCACCAACACTTTGAAGTACAATCGGTGGTCTTGTGCTGTTCTGATTAGCTCTTCCAGCAAGGCGTCGCGTTCGGGGGTGGGGGCTTCCAGGCTTTCGATCAAGAAGATGCTTTCTTCCTTGCCAGCCGGGCGCAGGGCCAGGAAATCATCCAGGAATTTGAGCGTTAGCAGTTCGGGCTGAGTGGCGTTTTTCAGCAGCCGGTTCAGGGTGCGGATGAGTGCCTGTTGGTTGGTCTCATCCCAGTTGAGTAGTGCCAGCTCTCGGCCAAAGGTTGATAAATTGGGATAACGCCATTGGATGAGCAGCGCCAGGCGCAGGCGTTCGCACTCGCTGAGGTGATGGACGGCCTGCGGGTTATAGGCCAGGAATTTTGTCCAGGCATCGGTCAGGGCGTTGAGCAGGGCCTGCCAGGCGGGAGCAAACGAACGGACGCGAACGACCCATAGTTTGGGCTGGCGGGTGTTCCATTCTGCCCGCAATGCGCTGCTCAGGATGCGTAAATCGTCCATCGAGTCGCTGAGGATGCCTCCGGTCTCGCTAAAAGCGCACAGCTCTTCCCAGTGTTTGGGGAAGGCGATAATTTCTGCGGAGGGGGCACATTCGAGCAGAAAGGGGTAAAAATCGGGGGTGTTGGCCTGTTTCCAGGCCGCTATCGGGGCGGGGGAGGGCTTGCCGGCGGTTCGAAAGGGGGTGTAGAGAGGGTAACTTTCTGGTTTAAGCCTGCCGACGGCAGGAACGGAGCGGCGTAAGCCGTCATCCGCAACAAGTTTATCTTGGAGGTCTTTTTTCTCTTTAAGGTTCAGGGCGCGGGGTATCAGGTAATCTAACAATGGCACGGCGTCTTGCTGATAGGCTTTAAAAATTTTTTTGATACATTCAAAAATAAAGGTTGTGCTGAGATCAAAAATGGATTGCGTTTCCTCGCCGCGAAAATGCTTAGCCAGTTGAGGAGCATCCTCCTTCCAATCGGGGTTGTCTTTTAGCAAGCAGGTGGTCAGTTCAAATACTTCTTGCCAGGACGGTTCGTCTGGCGGGTTGTTATCTTTTGGCTGAATGGATGCTTTATAAAATCGTCGCAGCAATTCCATCAGGCTGAGCGCTACCTTTTGCTGATTGGTCTGCACCATTTCGCCCAGGTCAAAAATCAGGCGCGGCATTTGCTCTTCGAGGTGTTGTTGCAGGCTATCCATCCGGGCGCGAAAATAGCGGCTGCGGCCATTTGCATCATCGCGCAGCGCCAGGTAGCTGCGCAGCGCGTCGCGCGGGCGTTCCTCGGCCATTCGGTCGAGTTCACTGAACTGCACTTCTTGTTGCAAAATGGTCAAATCGCGGCCAACGAACGTGCCCCCATTCATACGCACATTTTTGCCAATATACGCACCGCCGCTCGTAGAGATATGTCTATTCACCCAGCACCGCCTTCTCAAAAATATTGAAAGACAGTTTTATTATACAACATTCGTCAAGGGCGCAAGTGAGATATTGGTGAGATATTGGTCACGGATTGGCAACCTGAGTGCGATGGATGCCAATTGGAAACCGGCTATTCTATATTCAATTCACCCATCCAGCATTCACCGCAGCCACACCCCACCATCATCCGGAGGTTGCCAATCAGCTCAATACAATAATCAGAATTCCTCGTATCTTTTTAAGGAGGCTGCCGATAAGCTCAACGTTGTATCGCTCCGCCTGTCGAAATTCAACCGGTTCTTTTTTGCAAGGAGGCTCTATCGAATACCCATCTGATCCTTCTCCAGGCCCTGGCGTACACCAGGGCCTCTTTGTTTCAGACAAACACTGCCAGCATTGGCGGGTCTTCCAGCGAGTGGCCTTCCAGCCAGGCTTGTGCGCCAAATTGATGCAGCATTTGCACGCCTGTTTGCCAGCAGGCGGTGCGGCGTGCCGGGTCAGGTGCGTGACGCACCTGTTGCAGCAGGCAGGCGGCCTGATCCAGCGGGCGGCCCAATTGCACCGCCATTTGATGGGCCTGTTCCAGTCCTTCCCATGGCGCTATCAGCAGGCCAACATGGGCGGCAACGCGCAGCGTCAGCATTTGAAGGCCCAGGGATTTTCGTTGATTGGCGATTTGTTGCGCTTCGCAAGCGAACTGTTGGGCTTTTGTTACCTGGCCCAGCGCATAGCTGCACAGCGATAAATCCATTAATGCGCCGGCCAGTCCTTCTAACCAGGAGTGGGCCCGAAAATTGTCAGCTGCCTGTTTCAGTGCGTCCAATGCCCGTTCGGGGTTTCCGGCATACAGGTCGAGGCAGGCCAGGTTGTTGCCCGCCAGAAAGATTTGCAGGGTTTCCTGGGTTTCTTGGGCTAGTTTTTGCTGTTGCTCGAAATAGGGGCGTGCCTCGGCAAATTGCCCGCGCAGCCAGTAAATGCAGCCCAGGTCGGCAAGTTGGCGCAATTCGCTGCCGAGCGCCCGGTGTTGGCGGGCTTGTTTGAGCGCCTGAAGTGTGATTTTTTCGGCTTCATCCAGGCGCGCCATGCGGATGTAAACCAGGCTGAGGTTGGCAATCACCGAGATAACGCCCATATTATGTCCAATGGCATCATAGCCAGCCCGGGCTTGTTGCAAATCTTCCATTGCTTCGGAGAGCTGATTGTTGGCCCAGTGGAACACGCCGCGCTCTTCGTACAGGTTGGCAAGCAGGCCTGTATCGGCCGGCGGGATGAGGACGAGAAGGTTTTGCAGGGTGTTGCTGATGAGTTGTGTTGCTTCCGTTAGCTGCCCGGATAGGCGCAGGGCATTGGCCTGGTACGCATCCAGGTAGCTGTTGGCGATCAGCCATGTGCGCTGATGGTTGGGTTTGACCATGCGGCGCAACTGCTTGCGCGCTTGTTGGAGCGTTTGGTGGCTGGCGGTCAGGTCGCCTCGTTTGGCCTGGCCGTTGGCAAGCAATGCACTCACCTTGCCATATATTACTGCCAGTCGGCAGCGCCGGGCGAGCGGAAGGGCTTGTGCTGCCGTGTGGCAGACCTGTTCCCATTTGCCGATGCTGGCGTACAGGTCGGTCAGGCGCGTGAGTAGCTCAGCACTGTGGGCAGATTGGTGTTGCTGTTGTGCTGCGTCAATCCAGAACAGCAGCTGGCTTTGCCAGGCATCGGTGTGACCCTGATGGCGCGGCCATGGGTCGAGGGTTTCGATAAGGTTGAGCGCTGATGGCCAAAGGGCCGGGGTATTGCGTGCCGCATTGAGCAGTGTCAGCAGGCTGCCAAGATGCTCCTGCCATTCTGTTGGCGGAGAGCTGCGCACCAGGCGGCGTTTTTGGCGTAGCTGCCGGGCCAATTGTTGCTCCAGGAAACTGCGCCAGGCGGGGGCGTTTGGGGATGATTCGCTCATTGCCAGTTATTTAAGATGTCGCTGCGCAGGAAGGTGATGGTGAGACGGTGCAGGCGATAGATGGTGTGGTCGGCGCTGCCGCCTGGCTCGATCAGTGAATAATCGAGTAGTTCGTTGAGCGCGGGGCGGAATGCTTTTTCGGGCAGGTTGCTCGTCTTGCGCAGCCAGGCACGGTCTTCGCCGTTGGGTGAGATGAGCAGCATGGAAAGCAGCAATTGCCGGGCGGTTTGCGAGAGCAAGGCCCAACTGCGGCGGTAGATGTGGGTGAATG
Organism: uncultured Anaerolinea sp.; assembly: GCA_964453115.1. Taxonomy (GTDB): domain Bacteria; phylum Chloroflexota; class Anaerolineae; order Anaerolineales; family Anaerolineaceae; genus JAIWNK01. The sequence continues at coordinate 66,105 of CAYVRT010000017.1, forward strand.
CTGTGCCAATATCGCCCTGGCCGGTTTGCAAATCGCTCAGCACTTCTTCTAAATCGGCGCTGCGCAATTGGGCGGCGATCAGTTTCAGCGCCAGGGGCAGCCCGCCAACCCGATCGTAGATGGCGCACAGGCTGCTGGATGAGATCCCGCCCGGTTGTTGACGGCGCTTCAGTTCGTTCAGTAGCAGGGTGCAACTATCTTCAAAGGATAGCTCCGGCACGCGCAGCACCTGGACGAAATCCAGGTCATCCAGGGTTTGGCGGCTGGTACAAAGAAAGCGCGAGCGATCGCTGAGTGGCTGCAAGCTGCGCACGATGGTTTGGGCGTCTTCGGCGGTTTCCAGGTTGTCAATCACCACCAGGTAGGGGTGGGCGGTGAAGATCGGGCGCATACGGCGTAACTTTTCGGCGCTGCTCATGCCGCAGAGATGTCCTTGTCCAATTTGCTCGGCCAGGCGCTCGGTCACCTCGTCTAGCGAACGGTAGACCTCGGCCTCACAGCGCGTTGTGCCATCGCAGGCAAAAAATTCGCTTCGGGCGCTGATCCAAAGTACGGCTTCAAATTTTCCGCTGCATTGAATGGTGCGCGCTGAAACCTGGGCCAGGCTGGTTTTGCCGATCCCGCCCATCCCTTCCAGGCTGATGAAGGCAGGCCCAGCCGGGTCAAGCAGCCAGCCAACAACCTGCTTGACGAGTGACGCGACACCCACCAGCTGCCGGGCGGCCTCTCCGGGCAGCCAGGGAGCATCATTCGGCGCAGCGCATGTCCGCTCAACTGCTAGCAGTTCTTCCTTCAACAATTGAATGCCCAGCAGCACCATCCGGCGAAACTGCCGTTCCGAAAGGGCGGCTGTTCGCGCCAGTTCTTCGACGCTGATTGTTTGACCCGGGAGATAGCGGTGATAGAGGGCGCTCCAGGCTGCTAGGTGTTTGTTGCCGGATGCAAAATCTTGCCGCAGTGCTGCCTGCCATGATGTGTTTGGTGGGTATTCTGATTGGCGCAATTTCTCTAGCTGCTTTGTTGTCAGGGCCTGAACGCGTTGTTGCGCAATTTGATCCCTCTGGTTTGCTGTTTCGCTCAGCAAATCCTGAAAACATTCCTGGTCATACCATTCGGGTGCCGGTTCTTCTCCGTGTAGCCAGGCCCGAAACAATTGCTCCATTGGTTCGATTGGGCGTTTCTTGTTCACGTTGGTTGTGTTTCCTAACAGGTTAAGTATAAATGAATTTTGAGGGTGGATGTCTGGAAAAATGTCTGCTTTTTGTCTGTTTCTTTGTCCGAATTTGCATGACAAATGGGAGAAAACAATCTATCATGCAAGTGTCTCGCATCGTCCAGCCAGGGTTGCTCATTTGGGGCTGAGGTCACAGCTGGCAAAGCTTTCACGCATTAAGGCAGGGTTTTGAATACTGGGCAGGCGCTAACAGGGGAGCGCCTGCTTTTTTTTGCAGTTGGGCTGAGAATGTGATAGGATGGGCTTCTCACTACCGATGGAGGAAGATGCAATGAAGGGATTGTCTGAAAAGACGGTTTTGGTCACGGGCGCAACCGCCGGGATTGGCCTGGCAACGGTGCAAATGCTTTGTCAGCGCGGTGCGCGGGTGTTGGCGGTTGGGCGTTCGCCGCAGCGCTGCGCCGAGGCGGAGGCACAGGTGCGCGCAGCCTGTCCGGAGGCGCGCCTGTGTTATTATTTGGCAGACCTGGCCTCGCAGCGGCAGATTCGCAGCCTGGTTGCACAGGTGCAGGCAGGGCTGCCAGACGGAGCGTTGGATGTGCTGATTAACAATGCCGGGGCGGTTGCCAGCCGCCGCACGCTGACCGAAGATGGGTATGAACTGCAATTTGCCGTTAATCACCTAGCGGCTTTTTTGCTGGCCGACTTGCTCTTGCCGGCCTTGCAGATGGGCGGGGCGGGGCGTGTGCTGACGGTTAGCTCGGCTTCGCACCGTTGGATGGTGATGAACTGGGGGGATGTGATGTTTGCCCGCTGGTATCATTCTTTGCTGGCCTATAAACAATCCAAGCTGGCGAATGTGCTTTTCACGGTTGAATTCAACCGCCGTTTTGCCGGGCTGGGGCTGCGGGCCTTTGCCATTGACCCGGGGCTGGTGAATACTGAAATTGGCTTGAAAGGGATGCACGGCGTGGAGCGCTGGTTCTGGGAGCAGCGCCGCAAAGGTGGCACGCCGCCCGAGCGCCCTGCCCAGACTTTGCTTCACCTGTGTTCCGAGGCCAATCCAGGCGCTGCGCCCTACTGGAAGGATTGCGCGCCGATGACACCCAGCCGCTATGCGCTGCGCGCCGATGCCGGGGCGCAGCTTTGGGCGCTTTCGCAGCAGCTTTGCGCGCCCTAGCCGACGACTTTGCCCGGGTTGAGGATGCCTTTGGGATCGAAGGTTTGCTTGATCTGACGCATCAGGTTGAGGATGACCGGCCCTTCCGCGGCGGCCAGGTATGGTTGTTTGGCGTAGCCAATGCCATGCTCACCTGAAACTTTGCCACCCAACTGCCGGGCGCGGGCATAGAGTTGCTCGAAGGCTGCTGTGCGGCGCTGTTCCCATTCCTCTTGCGACAGTGCATCGCGCAGCAGATAGATGTGACAATTGCCATCGCCAGCGTGTCCAAAACTCTTCATCCGCAGCCCGGTTTGTGCGGCTGTTTCGCCAACAAATTCGATGAAGTCGGGGATGGCGGTGCGCGGTACAACAACATCACATTCATCCATTTCGCTGGTTGAGGATTTGATTGCCTCCAGAAAGGCGCCGCGCGGGCTCCAGATGCTTTCCTGGCGTTCTTCGGTGTTGGCGAGCAGCACATCCAGTGCGCCGGATTGCAGGCAAATTTGCGCCGCAGCATCGAAGGCGCGCTCAATTTCCTCGTTCGTTGTACCATCAAACAGCAGCAGCAGGTAGGCCTCTGCCGATGCGTCTGGCAACTTCTTGCCCAGGTATTCCTCGGCGGCCAGAATCACGTCGCGCTCCATGAATTCAATGGAGCGTGGGGTGGCTTTCAGGCGCAGCAATTCCGGCACGGCGCGGGCTGCGGTCTTCAGGTCGGGGAAGGGTGCCAACAGGCTGGAGGTGAGCGGCGGCAGCGGCAGCAGGCGCAGGATGATTTTGGTCACAACGGCCAGCGTGCCTTCTGAGCCAATGATCAGGTTGAGCAGACTGTAGCCAGAGCTGTTTTTAACTACTTTGCCGCCCAGTTCCAGAATGCTGCCATCTGGCAGGACAATTTCTAGCCCGCGCACGTAGTCGCGCGTTACGCCATATTTGACCGCCGACATGCCGCCAGCATTGGTTGAGACATTTCCGCCAATTGTGGCGCTCTTTTCGCCGGGGTTGGGCGGGTAATAGAGGCCCTGCGCTTCAACATAGGGGTAAATATCCATAATCAACACGCCCGGCTCAACCGTCAGGGTCAGGTTCTGGGGGTCCAACTCCAGAATGCGGTTCATGCGGCTGAGGTTGAGCAGGATGCCGCCCTGCAGGGCAACCGCTCCGCCAACCAGCCCGGTCCCCTGGCCGCGCGGGGTGACTGGCAGGTTGTGTTCCCAGGCATGGCGCAGTACAGCCGAAACTTCCTCGGTGCTGAGCGGCTCGACCAGCGCTTCCGGCAGGCGGTGAATGCCGGCCAGTTCATCGTGTGCAAAGTCGGGCGAAATGGCTTCTCCGCTCCAAACTCGCCCCGGACAAATGGCTTGCAGGGCGGCAAGGTCGTTGGCATCTAGAGATTTGAATTGTGGCATCTTAACCTCCGGTGTGGGTTGGATGGGTGCGCAGACGCTGAATGAACGCTGGCAGCACGTCGTATAAATCGCCTACCAGGGCATAGTGGGCGACATGAAAGATGGGCGCTTGCGGGTCATTGTTAATTGCAACGATGCATTCGGCGCCTTTCATCCCGCTGATGAATTGTACTGCTCCAGAAATGCCGCAGGTGATGATCAGGCGCGGCTTGACTGTGCGCCCGGACAGGCCAATTTGGGTGCGCGGGTCAGCCCAGCCGGCTTCAATCAGCGGGCGGGTGACGGCAACCTGCGCCCCCAGGCAGGACGCCAATTCCTCAATCCATTCCATGTCTTTCTGCCGCCGCACGCCGCGCCCAGCCGCAATGATGACTTCAGCATCTTCGATGGTGCGCACAGGTGGTTTGGGCTGTGTTTCCAGGACGTGCATGCGCAACTGTTGTTTTTCGGGTGGCAATTGGCGCCGTTCCACCCGCCCCCAAGGAGCGGCAACGCGCTCGCCTGGGGCAAACACTTTGTAGCGCACGGTGGCAAATTGTGGGCGGTGATAGGGGGTGCGGATGTGGGCCATGATGTTGCCGCCAAACGCCGGGCGGATTTGATCCAGGTCGCCGGCCTCGCTAACATCCAGAAAGGTGCAATCGGCGGTCAGGCCGGTGCGTAGACGGGCAGCCGCCCGGGGTGCCAGCGAGCGCCCGCTTTGCGTTCCGCCCACCAGGACAATGGCTGGTTGATAGGCCCGAATGAAATCTTCCAGGGCGGCGGTGTAGCCTTCCACGGTGAAGTCGCGCAGCATTTCCTCTTCATATAGCACCACGCAATCCACCCCGTGGGCCAGCAATTCTTCGCTCAGTCCGGCAACGCCCTGCCCCATCAACACGGCATAGACGGGTTGCTGCAAACGGCCGGCCATTGCCCGTGCTTTGCCAATCAGTTCAAAGGTGACGGGGTGAAGCTGCCCATGAAACTGTTCGGCGTAGACGGCGACGCCGCGCCAGGCTTGCTTATCCACCGGGGAGAGGACATCTTCACGGTATTCAAAGACGCCCTCGGGCCCTTTGCGGACACAAATTTTACACATTCGGCAGGCTTCGGTCACCTCAAGGCGGCCATCGGGGGTGCAGCACAGCGCGCCAAACGGGCAAATGGCAACCAGTGCCTGGGCATCGCTAATCTTTTCGGGGTGAATGACGATGCCGGCCATTAGATTAATTTCCTTTCCAGCAACATGCTCAGCAGGTGTTCGGCCAGTTCTTCGCCGCTGCCCTGCCAGGTTTGGCTGGTTTGTTCAGCCTCGGGCGGAAAGATGCGCACGACACGGGTTGGTGAGCCATTCAGTCCGTAGTGGTTTTCATCTGGGTCGGGCAGGTCATCGAGCGTCAGGCGGCGGATGGGGCGGCCTTTGCTGGCGAGTTTGCGGCGGTAGGAGGGCAGGCGGGGTTGGAAGATGCCCTTCTCCACAGTCAGCAGGCAGGGCAGGGCAATGCGCACAACCTGCACTTCGTGTGGCAGTTCGGCGCGCACAATCAGCGCATCGGGCTGCACAGCCTGAATGGCGCTGACGTTGGTCAGGTGGGGCAGGTCGAGGAATTCGGCCAGTTCGGGGCCCACCTGAGCGGTATCGCCATCGGTGGTTTGTTTGCCGCACAAGATCAGGTCAGGCATTCCCAGGGCGCGAATGGCTTGTGCCAGGGTGTAGGCAGTTGCCAGGCAATCGGCGCCGGCAAAGCGCCGGTCGCTGAGCAGGGCGCCGGAGGCGACGCCCATCCAAAACGCCTCGCGCACAATGGCCTCGCTTTGCGGTGGCCCCATTGTCAACACGTCCACCTCGGCCCCGTGCGCCTCTTTCAGGCGCAGGGCGGTTTCCAGGGCGTATAAATCGTAGGGGTTGAGCTTGGCTGCCACCCCGCTGCGCAGGAGTACCCCGGTTTTTTCATCCACCTGAACTTTGCTGGTGCCTGGCACCTGTTTGATACATACCAGAATTTTCACGGCTTGCATGGCTCCTGCGGCAATTATACCAAAGCGCTCTTGCTCAAGGGCGGGATGCGGAACAGAAATGGAGGCTTTGAAAACCATGGATGAATGTAATCTGCGAGAGAGGATGAATGTCGTTTGGGAAGTTTCTGTCTGGCAGATATAATCCAATCTTGATGAGAAAAATCACTCTGTTTCACCGCTATTGAGCTGGCTTGTTGAGCGCTGGTCAGCGCTCTTCAGTTCACTGCTTGCTGCGGAACAGATGAGTTAAAGCCCCATTCCTCCTGAACCGTTGCAGGTGGTGCGACGGTTGTTGTGTGCTTTGACCCTTGAGGCACACAAGAAAAACTTTCAGGAGGTTTGTATGTTAAATCGTTTGACCCGTTTCTTTGCTTCCCGCTGGGGAATTGTCCTGGTGGGCGCCCTGATTGGTGTGTTGGGACCGGTGCTGCAAAAGCTGGGCAACCCGGCCAATATGGGCATTTGTGTGGCCTGCTTTGAGCGTGATATTGCTGGGGCATTGGGCCTGCACCGGAATGCTGTCACCCAATACATTCGGCCCGAAATCATCGGCTTTGTGTTGGGGGCGACGCTGGCGGCGTTGCTGTTCCGCGAGTTCAAGGCGCGTGCCGGCTCGGCGCCACTTGTGCGCTTTGTCCTTGGCTTTTTTGCCATGATTGGGGCGTTGATCTTTTTGGGTTGCCCCTGGCGGGCCAATTTTCGCCTGGCCGGTGGTGACCTGACGGCCCTACCAGCCATTCTCGGCCTTGTGCTTGGGATTGGGGCGGGGGTCTGGTTCCTGCGCCGCGGATATACCCTGGGGCGCAGCTTTCGCACACCGGCGGCAGTGGGCTGGCTCTTGCCATTGACCATGGTCGGGTTGCTGCTGCTCCTCGTTCTGCGTCCGGTTTTCAGTGAGGGCGGGCCAATTTTCTTCAGTGAAAAAGGCCCAGGAGCGGCACACGCTCCGTTACTGGCTTCGCTGCTGATTGGCCTGCTGATTGGTTTTCTGGCGCAGCGGACGCGCTTTTGCACGGTTGGTGCCGTGCGGGATGTGATCTTGATGCGGGATACGCATTTGTTGGGTGGCCTGCTGGCTTTGTTGGTCACTGCACTGGTTACCAACCTGGTTTTGGGCCAATTTAAATTGGGCTATGCTGCGCAGCCGGTCGCTCACAGCAATACATTGTGGAATGTGCTGGGGATGGTGCTGGCCGGGCTGGCCTATGCATTGGCCGGTGGCTGCCCGGGACGACAGCTTTTCCTCTCCGGTGAGGGAGATGGGGATGCTGCCATTTTCGTATTTGGCATGATTGCCGGAGCAGCATTTGCGCATAACTTCAACCTGGCTGCCAGGCCGGATGCGCTGGTTGAAGGTAGCCTGACGGTTGGGGGGCCTTCGCCATTTGGCATGGGCGCAGTGATTTTGGGCCTGGTGGTTTGTGTGGCATTGGGCTTTGCCATGCGCGAGAAGAAAATTGTTGTCAAAGGAGGCTGAAATGATCGTGGTGGATGCTCGTGGTTTATCTTGTCCGGAGCCGGTTTTGCTGACGAAGCAGGCCATTCAGGCCGGCAAGTTCCCAATTCAGGTTTTGTTGGATACAGTAACGGCGCGTGAGAATGTGCGTCGAATGGCTGAGTTTTCTGGTTGTGTGGTGCAGGTTTCACAGCAAGGTGACGAGTTCGAACTCGTTTTGCGCAAAAAATGAGTCGCTCGACGCCCCTCTATCTGGATAATGCAGCAACGAGCTGGCCCAAGCCGGCCTGTGTTGGGCGCGCGATGAGCGTTTTTTTGCGTCAGATGGGTGCCAACCCGGGGCGTTCTGGTCACCGCATGGCGGTGGAGGCGGCGCGGGTTGTCTATCGGGCGCGCGAGGCGCTGGCTGCCTGGTTTGGGGCAACCGATCCGCTGCGGGTGGTGTTTGGCATGAACGCAACCGAGGGGCTGAACCTGGCCTTGCATGGGCTGTTGCGTCCGGGCGACCATGTGGTGACAACCAGCATGGAACACAATGCGGTCATGCGTCCGTTGCGCGACCTGGAAGCACAGGGCGTGCGATTGAGTATTGCCAATTGCGCACCGGATGGCACGTTGCAACCCGCTGTGGTGCAGGCCTGTTTGCGTCCGGAGACACGCCTGATTGTGATGACCCATGCTTCCAATGTGTGCGGCACCTTACTGCCCGTTGCGCAGGTGGGGGCTTTGGCCCGTGCCCACGGGGCGCTGCTGCTGGTGGATGCTGCTCAGACGGCTGGTCTCTATCCGCTGGATATGCAGCGGGATGGGGTGGACTTGCTGGCGTTTACCGGTCATAAATCGCTTTGTGGCCCAACGGGTACGGGGGGGCTGATTTTGGGCCCGCGCCTGGATGTGAACGAACTGCGTCCGCTCAAACAGGGCGGCACGGGGAGTGCCTCGGAGCGCGAAAAACAACCCGATTTTGCACCGGATCGCTATGAGAGCGGCACGCTCAATACCGTTGGCCTGGCGGGCTTGTTGGCTGGCCTGGAATGGCTGAAGGGGCGTGGCGTTGATGGGTTGCGCGCTCAGGAGCGGGCGCTGTGTGCTTTGCTGTTGGAAGGTTTGTGCGGCATCCCAGGTGTTCAGGTATATGGCCCAGCCTGCGCTGAATGTCGGACTGCAACGGTTGCCTTTAACATTGCTGGTTGTTCGCCATCTGAAGTTGGGCAACGCCTGGATGAGGAATTTGGCATTCTTTGCCGGGTGGGGCTGCATTGTGCCCCGGCGGCGCACCGCACCCTGGGGAGCTTTCCGATTGGCAGTGTGCGTTTTAGCCTGGGGGCGCGGAGTTCCCGGGCGCAGGTGCTGTGTGCCATCAGGGCTGTGCGGATGCTGGCAAAGGAGCTGCGGCCTTGAACGATACTTCGTGGGCTGTGTTTTTGATGATCTCAACCGGCCATGCCATTCGCGCTGAATCGGTTCTGAAGCAGGCCGGGGTTGCCTGCAAACTGATTTCTGTGCCGCGTCATCTCAGTTCCGATTGTGGGGTTTGCGTGCGGGTTGCGGCGCGAGATGTTGAGCAGACGCTTTGCATCTTGAAGCAGGCGGGCCTGACCTTTGAATTGCATATGTTGTAAACAGGAGCCTGCCCCCCGACTTGTCGCCAAGCCGGGGGGCAGGGTATCCGACCCACAATTCTGTAGCTCAGGAAACTTTGCGCACCGGGAATTGAATCTCGGTGATGTAGCTGGGGTCATCCTGTTGCACTGGGCCTGCGCCCGTGTGAACGTAGATCTCGCGTCCGGGGCCAACAATCTGGTAGCCATTCTGCTCCAACCAGGCCATTAGCTCTGTGTAGGTGTTGGAGAGGGTGTTGAACGGGCCATGGTGCATCAGGCTTGCCATGTCTTCCACCCCGGGCAGCTCGTAGATGTGTGCTGGGGCCTTGAGGGTGGCTGGAGCGCTGACTGGTTCACAGACTTCCAGTTCAATCTTCTGCTCGCGGTACTCCTCATCCAAATAGATGACAAAGCAGGGGCCATTCGGCCTGATGCCCTGTTCCTGCAGGGCGCTTTCCAGCGTGTTCCACAATTCGCCCTGTTCGGGATAGCTGGGGATGACACCCCGCACAGCCGCCACCCAGAAGGATGGCACTTTCTTAATCACAACATCCAATGCGGTCATTCTGCCCTCCAAATCAATTTGTTCCAATCGAGACTTGACCCTTTCCAGCATTGCCTGGCCTTCTTCAATCTGCTGGCGCAATTCTGCCTGGCGGCGGCGCAGCATTCCGCGCAATTCTTCAGCGGAGAGGTCTGAATCCAGAATCAGCCGAATCTGTTCCAGGGTCAGGCCCAGGTCTTTCAGCACCAGGATGCGGTTGAGGCGCGGCAACTGGCTGGCTGAGTAGTAGCGGTAGCCTGTGAAGCGGTCTACCTCAACCGGTTTGAGGAGGCCGAGCTCGTCGTAGTAACGCAATGTCTTCACAGGTACCCAACACAATCGTGAGAACTCACCAATCTTGAACATGGTTCCTCCAGAGGATTACGTCTCGATGATACACCTTCCAGTGGGGGGAGAGTCAAGGGGGCAAAATGAAAAATCTGTCTATGGTGGGTTAACGGATGAGCGCAGGTAGGAAGAGCTTTGCGATGACTTCTCCAACGCCATGCCAGAAACCCAAACCGACCTGATGGCTGGCGTTGCTTTGCTCACCCAGCACCGCCTGACCGACGGTGAAATCTACCGTATAGCTGGCTGAACTGGCATGGCCGCCTGTGCCATAGCCAGCAACGAACCAATCCAGCCGATAGCTGGCCGAGGACATGGCCTGGACTGCGGCGGTCAGCAAGAGCAGGGCCAGTGCGGCGATCCAAAGAGCTTTGGTCAAGGTTTTCATAGCATTCCTGGCCCGTTTTACTGATGTTCCAGCGTCAGGCGCAGCCCGCCAATTTGCAGCCAATCGGTACTGCCGCTGAAGGCCAGGCCGACCACAATGTAGAGAATGCCGGATTCTTCGGTCAGGACATTGTTGGTGGTCAAGTTGAGATGCACTGTGCAGCCATTGGGCTGGACGGAATCTTCGCAGATGCGATCGGTATCATCAAAGAGGATTTCGGCATAGGCGTTTGGTGCAGTCTGGCGACGGATGCGAATGTTGATGATGCTGGTGAAATCGGTATCGCCAATCCAGTACAATTCCAGTGCGGAGACGGTCACATCCTGCCCATAAAGCGGGCCGGTGATGGTGACAGGGAAGACGATATATTTGTTGCCTGCGGTTGCCCCGCGGGTGATGGTTGCTCCGCCCATGCCATTGGCATCAATGATGGTGCTATCGCCAGCCTGGAATTTGATTGCGTTGTTGCCGCTCATCCAAACATAGGAGGGCGCACTGCTGCGGATGATGCCTGTGCCAACTGCTTCAATTGCCGGGCCTGTGTCATTTTCGGCCAGCAGGGCAGCATGATTGCTGGAGGCACTGACCGCCCAAACGCCGCTGTTGGACTGGCTGGAAGCAAAGACACCATAGCCACCATCTGCGGTTGCCGAAACAGCTTCACCCGTCCCGCCCGCAGTGGCAACGAAGGCATCCGTGTCGCCGCTGGTGGCGCTGTTTTCAACAATCAACACGCCGTCAATCGAGTCAATGATTTGAGCGCCGGGGACGAGGGAGAGCGAATAGGGAACTGCCAGAATGACCTGACGTGGGGTCATCTCGGAATCGCTGCCAACCTGAATGCCAAGCCAGACTTTTTGCCCGGTTAGAACGGTGTAACAGTTATCGAGATAGCTGTTGAACAGTCCATTGGCGATGGTGACTGTGTGGCTTTGACCGCAAATGGGGCTGCCGCCCTCGGCTACCTCATAGAGGCGGAAGGTCAGGGTATAGTCGCCATTGAGCGGGGTGCCGCTGGCATTTGTCAGCCGCCCCTGGATGGGGATGGCGCCGGGGGTGATGAAGTTGGGGCCTTCATCTTGCGCCGCGCCAGGGCTGACATTGAAAACGGTCAACACGATGCTGAGCAGCATCAAAAGCATGGGAATCGAAAACTTTTTCATCGTTTGGTCTCCTGAAAAATCAAAGGGAAGAACAAAAGAAGGTGGGAAGGGAAAGGTCTTGTGTGGGGATATGCTCCTTTCCCGTTGCTCACAAGCGTTTGTATACATGTGATGCCCCCTTGCCGGTGCGGATTGGCTGCCGGATGAGCAACGTGCTGAAAAACGACAGTCACCCCTCGTTAAAATGAGGAATTGTTGACTGTGTAATTAATATATCAGGATTGGGGAGTAGATTCAAGTAGCAATTTTTGGGCTGTGAAGGATGCGGTTGATCACGAAGCCGGGTTGCTGTTGGATGGTGGCGTGCGAAATTTGAACCATACTGGCACGATGCAGGCCAGCGAGATGAGGGCTGTGAGCAGGAATGGAAATTGCGGGTTGACGTTTTCCCATAAATAGCCGCCAATCAACGGTGCAGGCAGCGAGACCAGCCCCAGGCTGGTGCTGAACAGGCCAAAGGCCACCCCGCGCAGGTGTTGCGGCACGGCCTTGCTAATCAGAGATTGGTAAGCCGGGGTTGCCAGGCCCACGCCAATGCCAGCAATGACCCAGCCCAGGGCGTAGAGCAAGCGTGCGCTGCCCGGTGGCAGCAGGGCAATCATGCCGATCGAAACGGCTAGAAAGAGGAACGAAATGGCGATGTTGACCCGTTCGCCAACCCGGTCGGCCAGCCAGCCGGCCGGAATCATGACGGCCATCATGGCAACGCCAAAGATGCTGCTCATTGTGCCAATTTCCAGGATGGATAAGCCGGCAATATCCTGCATGTAGACCGAAAGGAAACTGAATGACATGTTAAAGAAGATGTCGCGTACTCCATCGGTAATCAGAATCCAGGTGAACAGCCCGCCAGCCAGGATGAGGGCGAACATGGTGGCCAGGTTGCTTTTCAGGCCGCTCAGGGTGAGTGGTTTGGGGGCCGATTCGCTGCCGCGGGCCGCCTCGCGTGCCATGCCAACGCGCAGCAGGGTGGCAAGAATGTAGAGGCCGGTTGCCACGAGCAGCATGCCCTTGAAGCCCATTTGCTCCACCAGGTAACCGCCAGCCAGTGGCCCAACCACGCCCACAATTCCAAACAGGGTTTGGGTAATGCCAAACAGGCGAGCGCGGTGTTCGGGCGCCGAGTGGTCGGCAATGAAGGCGTCGAAGCTGGGGCCAATCAGCGAGCGCGTGACTGCGCCGAGGGCCGACGCTGCCAGCACCCATTCCCAACGGTCGGCGAGCAGCAGCGGCAGATAGCCCAGGATGCCAATCACGCTACCAATGGCAATGGCGCGCAGTCGTCCGAGCGAATCGGAAACCCAGCCGCCCAAAATTTGCAGCAGCAGGGGGATGATTTGTGAGAGTGTGTAAAAGATGCCAATTTGCGAAATGCCAGCGCCCAGTTCTTTTAAATAGAGTGCTTCCAGCGGGCCATACATGTTTCCGCCCAGGTTGGCGAGAATCATTGCCAGCATAAACAGGAGCAAGAGCGGGGTTAACAGGCGGAGTTTTTTCTGTGGAACGGTGGGGCTTGTGGTCATGGTTTCTTTCCCAAAATGAAGAGGGTGGTGGCGCTGTGAAAGCCAATCGTTTGCACACGTTGCCGCAGGGTCTGACCTTCTGCCTGAAGTGCCGGGTGGCCCTCGGCGCGCTGTAGATAGCGCTCAAAGACTGCATCCAACTCAGCCAGCAAAGCCGGGTCTTTGGGGTCGCTTTGCAAATCGCATTCATCGTACAGGCGCAAATCGGTCAGTGCCAAACTGGAGGCTTGTGCCAGCAATTCTTGCCGGGTGAAAGTTGGTTGGTGGCAGATTCCCTGGGCGCGGTCTATCGTTGCCCACCAATGGTGTAACAGGACGTGAGTTTGTTGCGTTTCTGTTTGTGCGTCGCAATACATTTCGGCAATGAGCAAATGGCCTGCGGGCTGCAAGACGCGCAGTGCCTGTGATAGGACGGTTTGCGGTTGCTGAAAGTGATGCAATGAATTGGCTATTGTTACCAGGTCAAAGGATGCTGGAGCAAAATTGAGTGCCTGGGCATCGCCGGGCTGAAAGTGCACCGTGGGCTGCGCGCTGAATGCGGCGGCGAATGGGGCGGCGGCATGTTCGTTTGCATCCAGGCCAATGATTTCCGTTTCACCGGGTAGGGCCTGCAATAAAAAGTGAATAAACCCACCGCTGCCTGTTGCCAGGTCGAGAACGCGGCGGGGTGCGAGGGCCGATAGCCAATCCTTGGGTGTTTGCATCATTGAGTCTCCAGGTCTTTCAAACAGAGCGATTGGATTATACAGTAACCTACGCAAACGCGCCAAAAAAGTTGCGCAAACATGCGGTGTTGGCCTGGGTTATAATACGCTTGACTGCAACGATGGAGGAAGCGATGATTAATTTTTGGTATAGCATTGCCCCGCACCTGTGGAGCGTGGTGGGCAAAGTGGGCCTGGCAATTGTCATTTTGGTGGGGAGCTTTTTGCTGGCGCGGTTTCTCAGCCGGCTGGTGCAACGTGCGCTGGCGCGCCGTGCGGCCGGGTTGGGGGCTAGCCGGCTGCTGCAAGACCTGGTGCGCTGGAGCATTCTGACCCTGGGCGTGTTGATGGCCTTGCAGCAGTTCATTAATGTGACGGCTTTCCTGGCCGGGTTGGGGATTGTGGGGTTTACGGTTGGTTTTGCGCTCCAGGATGTAATGAAGAATTTTGCTGCCGGGGTGCTGCTCTTGTTGCAGCAGCCGTTTCGCGTGGGCGATGCAGTGGCTGTTAAGGAATATGAGGGGACGGTGCGGACGATTGACCTGCGCAGTACGGAGCTTGTCACCTTTGATGGGCGGGTGGTGATTTTGCCCAATGCGGATGTGTTGAGCCATGCAATTGTCAATTACACGCGCAGTCAGCAGCGCCGGGTGGAACTGACGGTTGCGGTGGCTGCCGGGAGCGATTTGCCGCAGGTGCGTCAGGCTGCGCTGGAGGCGGTGGAGGGAATGCCGGGCTGCCTGACCGAGCCAGCCGCACAGGCGGTTTTTCAGGTCTTGAATGCTGCCGCGCTTGAGCTAACGCTCTATTTTTGGGTAGATGTTGGGCAGGTTAGCACCCTGGCCGCCAAAGATGCCGCCATTGCTGCTTTGCGGCAGGCCTTTGCCGCCCATGGAATTGTCATGCCCCATCCGACACAGGCGGTGCGGGTGGAGCAGCAGCCTTCGACAAAGCGTTGACAATGCTGGGCGATGGATTAGAATTCATTATCAATAGGAAAGAGAACGGATGAGTATTCCATTGGAACAACAACCGCATGTGGTCATTGTGGGGGCCGGGTTTGGCGGGTTGCGCGTGGCGCGTCGCCTGGCGCGTTTGCCGGTGCGCATCACTTTGCTTGACCGCAACAATTATCACCTTTTTCAGCCCCTCCTCTATCAGGTGGCAACTGCTGGCATTTCCCCGGATGAAATTGCCCATCCGGTGCGCGCCATCCTGCGCGGTCAGAAGAATCTCGACTTTCGCATGAGCCAGGTAACCGGTGTTGATTTGCAAGGGCAGCAATTGCACACGACAACCGGCGAGTTGCGCTATGATTATCTGGTGCTTGCGATGGGCGGGCAGACAAACTTCTTTGGCCTTTCTTCGGTGGCGGAACACGGCTTTGGGCTGAAAACGCTCGAGGATGCAAGCACCATTCGCAACCATGTTCTGCGGCAATTTGAACTCGCCAACCAGACCAGCGATGCTGACCTGCGTCGGGCATTGTTGACCTTTGTGGTGGTGGGCGGCGGGCCAACCGGCGTTGAGTGTGCTGGGGCAATGGCAGAATTAATTGGTCTGGTTTTGCGCAAAGATTACCCCGGCCTGAATTTTAAGGATGCGCGGGTTGTGCTGCTGGAGGCAAGTGACCGTCTGTTAGCCAGTTTGCCAGCCGAATTGAGCGAGGCAACAGCTGAGGCCTTGTGGCGCAAACACGTTGAGGTGCGTTTTGGCGCAGCAGTGGCGGATTATGACGGGTTGCGCGTGGCGTTGAAGGGTGGGGAGGTGCTTCCAGCACGGACATTGATTTGGGCGGCGGGGGTGCGGGCTGTGCCGCTTGCCGAGCAGTTGGGGGTTACACAGGGGGCGCAGGGTCGTGTGCGCGTTCTGCCCACCTTGCAGCTCCCCGAATACCCGAATGTGTTTGTGATTGGGGATGCCGCGCTGCTTGAAGGTGCCGATGGCCGACCGTTGCCGATGGTGGCACCGGTTGCCATGCAACAGGCCGATTTGACGGTCCACAACCTGATGCGCTTGTTGCGTGGTGAGCCATTGCAGCCTTTTGCCTACCGCGACCTGGGCAGCATGGCAACCATTGGCCGCAATCAGGCGGTGGCCTGGTTGGGGACGATGAAACTGCGCGGTTTTTTGGCCTGGGCGGCCTGGCTCTTTGTTCATCTAATGCAGTTGATTGGTTTTCGCAACCGGTTGCTGGTGCTGATTAATTGGACCTGGGATTATTTCTTCTATGACCGGGCGGTGCGAATTATTTTCGAGGCTGGGCGGGATGCGAACAAAACCGGCTGAGGTTGGGTGGGAGTGGATTCTGTGAAAGTGTCCTGAATCACTCAAAATATGTTACACTTAAATCGTGGCAAATCGTTGGGCCGGGATGCTTGGGCTGTTGCTGCTGTTGGGCTTGCTGCTCGGACAGATCGCTGGGCCCGCGCCTACGCCGGTGATGGCAGAAGACTTGCCGCCGCAGCCTTTGCGCAGCACAACGCTGACGGTGGCCTATACTGCGCATGAGTGGTGGCTGGCGCGCTACAGTGATAATGCGATTGTCTGTTATCTGGTGGTTGAACACGAAGATTTGCCAACGGGTGATGAAATTCTTACCGCCTGTGGGCAAACGCTGTATGACAAATGGCGCACAACTCGCCCCTGTGTGTTGGGCGATGGGCAGGGCTTTCAGAATTGCCCGGGGCTGTACCTGCTTCACGCGGCTGCCTGGCCTGAGGAAAAGCAAATTGAAGTGGAACTGCCGCTGCCAGCCGCCTGGTTAACCCTTGAAAATTGCAACAACGACCCGGCAACGCCCAATCAATGCACAACATTACCGGTGCTTTTGATTAGCGGTGAAGAACCGCTGCCGAATGAAGTGATCATTGCTGTTTCGGGTGTGTTGGATGGTGTGCCGTTTAGCTGTTCGGGCGCAGTTTGTAGCCTGCCGCTCCCGCCCACTGTGCAGCAGGGCGTTGAACTGGAATTCTGGGTCGAATCGAGCTTTGGCGATGCCAGTGAACATTATACGGCTCTGGTGCGCGCCCTGCCCTGGGGTGACTTTATGGCCCCGGAGGGTGGCAGCGGCGCACCTGAGCTTTGGTATGTGGATGTGCTCAGCAGTCGCTGGCGCGGCGCTGGACAGATTGCTTCCTGTTCCGATGTCTGGCAGGTGCTTCCGCCGGTTGGCGGCCCACCGCCCTGGTTGGATACCCCACCCAGCCCCCAGGATCTGTACTCGTCCTATTCGTTTTACTATTTGGCAGCCATGCTCATCCGCAGCGGCAGTGTGGATGCAAGCGCCTGCCTGGATGGTGGCCTGCAATCGGAGACGATAGCCAGCCCGTGTGGGGTGCAGGTGGCTTATCCGGCGCTGCTCGAGTGGCAAAACCAGTTTGATGCTGAAATTTACCAGGTGGCGCTCGACCGGGGGGTTCCGGCCCAATTGTTAAAGAATGTCTTCACTCGCGAGAGTCAGTTTTGGCCGGGTATCTACCGCACCTATCGCGAGGCTGGGCTGGGACAGCTGACGGATCGCGGGGCGGATACCATGCTGCTTTGGAACTCGGGCTTTTATCTTCAGTTTTGTCCGTTGGTGCTGCACCAAACCCGCTGTGACCTGGGGTTTGGCAACTTGAACGAGGAAGAGCAGGAGATGTTGCGCGGTGCGCTGGTGCGCAAGGTGGATGCAAGCTGCCCGGATTGTCCAGCGGGCATTGACCTGAGTCAGGCCAACTTTAGCGTGCGCGTCTTTGCTGAGGGATTGTTGGCGAATTGCGAACAGGTGGATCGGCTGATGGAGAACGTCACCGGCTATCCGGCGCGCGACCTGAGCGGCTATGAAGATCTGTGGCGTTTTACCCTGGCAAATTAC
Organism: uncultured Anaerolinea sp.; assembly: GCA_964453115.1. Lineage (GTDB taxonomy): Bacteria > Chloroflexota > Anaerolineae > Anaerolineales > Anaerolineaceae > JAIWNK01. Next base: position 83,443 of record CAYVRT010000017.1, read on the forward strand.
AATGCGGGGCCGGGTTGCCTTTCCAAGGCGCTGCGAGCAGCCTGGAATGCTTCGCAGCCCCTGGATTGGGCGCATGTGGCACCTTATCTGGAGCCAGCCTGTGCGGGAGCGATTGGGTATATTGATGATATCAGCCAGGTGCTGAGTGGTATTGAACCAACGCCGACTTCCTGGGTCTATCAGGGAACGCCGCTGCCACAATTGACGGTTATTGTCCAGCCGCGCACGCCCACGCCGCCTGCTTTGCCCACGCCCACGCGGGCAGTCACAGCAACGCCTGGTGGGCCAACCCCAACCCCGCGCCCGACCCAAACGCCTGGTGGGCCAACGCCCACGACCGATCCGGGCTATCCGGCTGGGCCAACGCCGACCATGGGGCCAACCAGTAGCTACCCGTAAAATTGGTCAGGAAATTGCTCGAATCACTTTCCCCAAAACCCTTGACGGCTCAAGGGGGTGGGTGTAAAATAAAGCTCCCTGAACAAACAGGGCGATTGGTGAAAGCTGATCGGTAACAATTGAAAAGACGGCCTGACGGACCGAAGGCGCGAAACGCTGAGAATGCAAGAGAGAGGCCGGTGTTGACCTGAGTTCTAACTCCAAAGTGGGAAGAAAAGGGATACATCGGAATTTTTTCTGCCCCTTGACAAAACGAGGTGAAGCGAGTAGAATCTCGGCCCTGTCGAAAAGTCAAAGCACCTTAACAACTGAAGAGTGATAGGAAAGACGAAAAGAAAGACCCTGTCGTTCAATAGAGACCGTAAAAGAACCGTCTGAAAAAGGCGGAGAAAATTTTTGCGGAGAGTTTGATCCTGGCTCAGGATGAACGCTGGCGGCGTGCTT
>CAYVRT010000018.1:0-80661 GCA_964453115.1 uncultured Anaerolinea sp.
GTGTGGGAATTTTTTGCAGGGGAGGCTTCGAGCCTCCCCCACAAAACACTTGCAGATTCATCTCGACGAGCGAGAAAGAGGGTTTTGAACTTGCAGTTGTCGCACCAGCGGCATCGCCAGCACTACTAGTCTTAATCTCGACGAGCGAGAAAGAGGGTTTTGAACTCCTCAGCTTGGCGATTTTTGCCTTGCTGAGTGGGTGCACGCGTTCTGTCTTAATCTCGACGAGCGAGAAAGAGGGTTTTGAACAGTGTGTACAATGCAAGCTTTGATCAATCTCGGAACCGCGTCTTAATCTCGACGAGCGAGAAAGAGGGTTTTGAACTGCCAGGGGTGGCGGTTACAAATTAATTATACAACCAAAACGGCAAACTGTGGCGGTCAATTTGCCCCAACCTGCCACCCCTTGCCCGTGCGACGCGCACCCCAACCCGCCAAAAGGCCTGGCGCGCCGCACTTTTGCCCAAAATTAGCCCCCTTTTTCCCAAAAAAACCACCACCCCTGGGGGGTGCTTCCCAACCCTGTGCGACGCGCCCCGATTCATGCCTCACCCCCCCTCCGCGTCGCACTGACCTTCGCCATCACCGCACCTGTGCCGAGATGCGCGTCATGCCCATGCCCTGGGTCGTGTGATACCCCGTGCCAGAATAGAAAGCATAGGCACAGAGCAGGTTCAGCCCGGCCCGCAGCTCAGGCGGCATATCAACCGCCCGCCACCACGCCGTCCCCACACAACCCGTCACACGCCGCGGCCCCTCATTCAACGTTTGCGTGTGCAGCCGATAACCGCCCGTTGCCAGGTCTTCGCGGGCCGCCTGTACATATTCCTCCGACAGGGCAATGGGCGCAAAGGCATTCCAACGTTCCCACCACGAACGCACCATCAATTCCGGCAGCGGGTAAGGAAACTGCGCCTTCTTGCCATTGAAGGCCGTCGGCGAGGCCAGCTCCACCTGCCAGCGGCTCGGCGGATTAAAATCCAGCAGTTGCGCTTGCAGCTCGGTGTAGGTAGCCCGGCCAGCCCAATCATGCGCTGAGGCCCGCACCTTCAGTTGCCATGTCTGCCCCTGAATCTCGGCCCTTTCCGGCAGGGCCGCCAGCCAGTCCGGCAGACAATCATCCAGTTCCTCATCCAGGCTGGTGATGCGCAGCCAGCCGCTTTCTCCAGCGGCAATTGGCTTGCCCGCTGCCAGCCCCATAATCCCGCTCAGGGTAAACGGCGCCGGCTGATTCGGGCGGTGCAGCCGCTCAGCCACAGATGGACGAAAGCTGCGCCAGCACCCAAACCACCAACCATGCACCCCCACCCCGCCGCTAATTGGCATTCCCCCTTCCGCAGTTGCTTGCAAATCTATGATGATTGCCATTGGCATCAGTCACCTCCATCCCAATTTTGCATTCCATGCAGTCACCTTACCCTGCAATGACAATTTCATTATACACCACCCCACAGAAAACGCCCGTGCGCCAGCCCAAATCAGGTTATAATTTATATCCATGAACACCTCCACCCCTTCCGAATTTCCGCCCTTCCTGCCCATCCTTTTCACCGGCCTGGCCCTGGCCCTGCTTGGTGGCCTGGGCCTCTTCCTGACCATCCTTTTCACAGTTCCCACCCTGGGGCCGCGTTGGCTGTTCTTCTTTCTCGTTCCTCTCACAGTCAGCGGCCTGGCGCTGCCAATTGCCCACTTCCTCAACCGACGCTTTCCCAGCCACCCCATGCCCAACAGCGGCGTGCTTGCCCGCCAGGCACTTTGGGTAGGCGTCTACTTTGATATTGCTCTTTGGCTGCAAATGGGCAGCATTTTCAACCTGGCATTGGCCATCTTTCTGGCGGCCGGGCTGGTTGTGATTGAATTGCTCTTGCGCCTGCGTGAACGCAGCCACTGGAAGCCCACCGAGGCGGCTCGTGACTGAACTGCGCGGCCTGCCCAGCGTGGATAAACTGCTGCAAAGCAGCACTGCGCAAGCCCTCTGCCAGGAATTTGGCCGTGAATTGACCCTGGATGCCATTCGGCAGGTGCTGGAAGAAGAGCGCCAGGCCATGCGCAGCAGCGGGGCAGCGGCCCGCTCAACCGAAGCGTTGCTGTATTCCAGCCAGGCCATGCTGCAAAGCTGGTGTCAAACCAGCCTGCTGCCGGTCATCAATGCCAGCGGGGTTGTCTTGCACACCAATTTAGGCCGCGCCCCGCTCAGCACAGCCAGCCTGCACGCCATGCAAGAAATTGCCAGCGGCTATTGCACACTGGAATATGACCTGCCTGCCGGGCAGCGCGGCCACCGAGACCTGCACGCCGAAGCGCTGCTCACCCGTCTCAGCGGCGGCGAGGCGGCCCTGGTAGTCAACAACAATGCCGCCGCCGTCCTGTTGGCGCTGAGCGCCCTCGCCCGCCGTCGGCGGGTCATCATTGGACGGGGGCAATTAATTGAAATTGGTGGCGGTTTTCGCATTCCAGATGTCATGGCCCAATCCGGCGCCCGCGTTGTGGAAATTGGCACGACCAACCGCACCCACCTCAGCGATTACGCCGCCGCCCTGGACGAGCCAACCGCCCTCATCCTGCGCGCCCATCCTTCCAATTTCCGCATCCTCGGCTTCACCAGCGAACCCACCATGGCCGAAATTGTCGCCCTGGCCCATCAACATCAGGTGCCCGTCCTGGATGACCTGGGCTCGGGTTGCTTTTTGGATACGGCTGCCTATGGCCTGACCCATGAACCCACCATCGCCGAAGCACTGGCACATGGCAGCGACCTGGTCTGTTTTTCGGGCGACAAATTACTGGGCGGCCCTCAGGCCGGCATTCTGATTGGGCGGCGCGAGTTGATTGCCAAAATCCGCAAACACCCCCTGGCACGCGCTGTGCGCCCAGACAAATTGCGCCTGGCGGCCCTGAATGCCACCTTGCTGCACTACCTGAAAGGCGAGGCGGTGCAAAAAATCCCCATCTGGCGCATGATTGCCACCCCACTGCACGAATTGCAGGCCCGCGCCAGCGCCTGGCAGCAGGCGCTGGGTTGGGGAGAGGTGCAGCCCGGTCTTTCAACCATCGGCGGCGGCAGCCTGCCCGAAGAAACCCTGCCAACCGCGCTGTTCACCCTGCGCCTGGCGCAGCCCAATGGCTGGCTGGCCTGGCTGCGCGCCCAAAATCCCCCCATCATCGCCCGCATCGAGGCCCAGTGCCTGGCCCTCGACCCGCGCACCGTCCTGCCCGAGCAAGAAGCGCCCTTGCTGCGTGTTCTGGCAGACCTGCACACCCTTCACAATTCTCCCAAAGGTGCAAAATGAAAAACGAAATCCAAACCCTGATGCAGGAAAACGACCTGCAAGCCATCTTAATCATCGGCCCGGCCCAACACAACCCGTCCATGGTCTATTTTACAGGCCTGGTGCATGTTTCCAAAGCAGACCTGATTGTGCCGCGCGGCGGCGAGCCGGTGCTGTTCTTCAACAGCATGGAACGCGACGAAGCTGCCCAAAGCGGCCTGACCACCCGTTGTTACGACCTTTACCCCTGGAAAGAACTGCAACAGCTGGCAAACAACGACCCGGCCGAAACCACCGCCCTGCGTTACGAGCGCATGTTGCGCGATTGCGGCATCCACGCTGGACGGGTTGCCATCTACGGGCAGCAGGAAATTGGCCCACAATTTTCCATCCTCAATGCCTTGCAACGCCGCATGCCAGAACTGACCCTGGTGGGCTTCGTCCAGGATCCGATCCTCTCCCAGGCCATGTTCCGCAAAGATGAAACCGAACTGGCTCACATTCGGCAGATGGGCAAAATCACCACAGCGGTCGTTGGGCGGGTAGCCGATTTTCTCACCAGTCAGCGCGCCCCGCACGGTGTGCTGCTCAACGCTGAAGGGCTGCCAATCACCATTGGCCGGGTCAAGAGCCTGATTGACCTGTGGCTGGCCGAGGCTGGCGCCGAAAACCCCGAAGGCACCATCTTTGCGCAGGGGCGCGATGCAGGCGTGCCGCACAGCACCGGCAACGACGCCGAGGCACTGCGCCTGGGACAAACGATCGTCTTCGACATCTTCCCCTGCCAGGCGCGCGGCGGCTATTTCTACGACTTCACCCGCACCTGGTGCCTGGGCTATGCCCCGGATGAGGCCTTGCAGCTCTACGAGCAGGTGCGAACAGTCTATGACACGGTTTGCAGCGAACTGCGGCTGGATGCACCCTTCCGCACCTACCATGAACGCACCTGTGAGCTGTTTGAGGCAATGGGCCACCCCACCCAACGCACACACCCCGGCACCGAAAACGGCTTCGTTCACAGCCTGGGGCATGGGCTGGGGTTGCGCGTCCACGAACGCCCCTGGAGCAGCACAACCGCCCAGGCTGGCGATACACTGGCCCAGGGCGCTGTTTTCACCATCGAGCCAGGGCTATACTACCCTGAACGCGGCCTGGGGGTGCGCCTGGAAGATACCTACACCGCCACCCCAGATGGGCGATTCCTGCCCATGGCCGACTTCCCACTCGACCTGGTGCTGCCCCTGCGCAGCTAAGGAGCCGCCCTATGCCCAATCTTCCCACCGCTCGCATCCTTGGCATTGAAAGCTCGTGCGATGAAACCGCAGCCGCCGTGCTTGAAAACGGACGGCGGTTGCTCTCTGGCAGCGTTGCTTCACAAATTGACCTGCACGCCCACTATGGCGGCGTCTTCCCTGAAGTTGCCTCGCGTCAGCACATCCGCACCATTTATGCCATCGTTGAACAGGCCCTGCAACAAGCACACCTCGACCTGAACGACGTGGATGCGATTGCCGTCACGCGCGGGCCGGGCCTGGCTGGTTCGCTGGTTGTGGGCATGAACATGGCAAAGGGGTTAGCCCTGGCAAGCGGCAAGCCGCTGATTGGTGTTAATCACCTTGAAGGCCACATCTACTCTGCCTGGGTCTACCCGGCGGATATGCAAACGCCACCGCCTGCGCCGCAATTTCCACTCCTGGCGCTGCTCGTCTCCGGCGGTCACAGCGAATTGAACCTGATGACTGACCACCTCCAATACCAACGCCTGGGCGCCACGCTGGATGATGCTGCCGGAGAAGCATTTGATAAAGTTGCCCGGCTGCTCAACCTGCCCTACCCGGGCGGCCCTTCCATTCAAAAAGCCGCTGCCGAAGGCAACCCGCAGGCATTTCACTTTCCGCGCGCCCGGCTGGATGGCAGTTGGAACTTCTCCTTCAGCGGCCTCAAGACAGCCGTGTTGCGGATGGTGCGCAGCTTTGAGCAAGAACAGCGCCCCTTGCCGGTTGCCGACCTGGCGGCCAGTTTTCAAGAAGCGGTTGTAGATGTGTTGCTGACCAAAACGTTGGCTGCTGCCCGGCAGTTTGGCGCCCGTCAGATTCTGGTAGCCGGTGGTGTTTCGGCCAACAAGGCCCTGCGTCAGGCCTTCCTCAGCCAGCAAGAATTCCCCGTCCACATTCCCGCCCTTTCGCTTTGCACCGATAACGCCGCCATGATTGCCGCAGCCGGCTATTTCCGCTATACCCTGACACAAACAGACCCGCTCGACCTGGATGTTTTGCCCAATTGGCCGCTTTCTTGAATGGCATGTAACTTTTTGGAGGCGCATGAATCTGAATGAATGAGGCTTCGCAGGTGCTTTCACTTTCCAGGCTGCAAGCCGGAGACCGCGACGAATTTGCCCATTTTGTGGATCAATATTCCGGCCAGGTCTATCGGCTAGCGCTGAAAATGGTCAGCGACCCGCAAGATGCCGAAGATGTGCTGCAAGAGACTTTCTTCAAGGCTCAGCGCGCCCTGCCCCGCTTTGAGGGGCGCGCCTCTCTTTCCACCTGGCTCTACCGCATCGCAGTCAATGAGGCCCTGATGGTGCTGCGCAAGCGCCAACCGGAAGCGCTTTCGGTCGAAGAACCAGACCCAGATAGCGAAGACCCGGATGAACCTTTGCAAATTATTGATTGGTGCTGCCTGCCAGAAGCGGAATTGCTTTCAGCCGAGTTTCGTCGTCACCTGCAAACCGCCATGCAGCAGCTCACCCCAGCCCTGCGGGCAGTCTTTCTGCTGCGCGATGTGGAAGGCCTTTCCATTGAAGAAACCGCTCAGGCGCTGGATGTTTCTGCTGCGGTCGTCAAAACCCGGCTGCTGCGGGCGCGGCTCAAGCTGCGCGAGGCGCTCTCGGAATATTATGCCGAGCGCCTGACAGAGAGGTCGCAATGAGCGAAAAACACGATTGCGGTTTGATGTTATCAGCCCTGACCGATTACCTGGATGGCACGCTGCGTGAGGAATTATGTCGCGAGATTGAGCATCACCTGCGCGATTGTGAAAACTGCCGCGTGGTAATTAACACCCTGCGCAAAACGATTGAAATCTATCAGGTCACCGCCGAACCGCAAGCCCTGCCAAACGACGTGCGCCAACGCCTCTTCTACCGCCTCGACTTGCCACAACCCACCCAAAGTTCACTGGCCCTGCGACCAGGCGAACTTTGCCCGGCCTGCCATCAGGCGCGCCTGGACTATGACGGCACCCTGACCCTGCGCTGCAACGCCTGCGGCTACGCAGAAGGCGGCGGCTGCACCTGATAACTGCTTCTGTTTGCCCCGGCGGGGCAAAGAAAGAGAGCTTCCATGAACCCGATGCTGAACCAGGCCACAATCAACCAGTTGAGCGAAGTCTTTGCCCAGCTGCAAAGACCGGTTGAAATTGCCCTCTTCCAAAACCCGGAAAACGAAGAAACTTCCGCCGCACTTGCCCAGCTGTTTGAGGAATTGTGTGCCCTCTCCGAAAAACTGCACCTGCGCCACTATCACCTGCCCCACGATGCCGAACAAGCCGCCCGCTACCACCTGGATAAGACGCCCGGCTTTGCCCTGCTGGCGGTTGAGGACGAGCAATACCACGATTACGGCATCCGTTTTGCCGGGTTTCCTGGGCAATATGAGTTCACCTCGCTCATCAACAGCCTGATGATGGTCTCGCAAGGCGATTCGCAGCTCAGCGCTGAAACGCGCAGCACCCTGGCAGCACTGACTGCCCCGCTGCATCTGATGGTTTTTGTCACCCCCACCTGCCCCTATTGCCCACGCGCCGTTATCCTGGCGCACCAAATGGCACTCGAAAGCCGCTGGGTCGAGGCCGAAATGGTCGAGGCGACCGATTTTCCAGCCCTGGCCGAGCGCTACGCCGTCTCAAGCGTGCCGCACACCATCATCAATCACGGACAGGGCGAATGGATTGGCGCACTGCCCGAACCTGCCGCCCTGCACGAAATTCTACACACCCTGAAAGAGGAGAAATAAAACAATGGATGCAACTGTTACCTGGTCTCATGGCCTCAGCTTCACCGGACATGGCGCAACATCTGGTTTTAACCTGCCGCTAGGCGCCGAAAGCGCTTCTGGCGGTGAGGATGATGGTTTTCGCCCACTTGAACTGCTGTTAATTGGCCTGGCTGGCTGCACCGGCATGGATGTCATCTCCATTCTGCAAAAAAAGCGCCAGAATGTGACCGGCTTTGAGGTGAAAGTTCATGCCGAGCGAGCGGAGGAGCACCCACGCGTCTTCACCCACATCACCATCGAATATCTCATCACCGGTCAGAACCTCGATTGGGCCGCTGCCGAACGAGCCGTTGAGCTTTCGGAGACGAAATACTGCTCAGCCCAGGCCATGCTCAGCAAGGCAGCCAGCATCGAACATCGCATCACGCTCCTGGAGGGCTAATCTCCGCTGTGTGGTCGGGCAAGGTGCTTTCCACATCCCGCACCGGGGGCACCAGATAGGCCAATAGCCCAACCAGCATTGCCAGCAGCCCAGCCACAAAAATAATCACCGCCATCCCTGAGCCAGGCCGGTTGCCAAACAACCCGCCCAGAAAGGCCGCCCAATGGTTTTCTGGCTGTTGCATCAGCGGCTCCATCCATCGGTCAGCAAAGCGCGCCCCCAGCCACATGCCCAACGGTGCAGTCACCTGGGCAATCATCCGCCGCACCGAAAACACCCGCCCCTGCACCGAGGGCTGGACTTTGCTTTGCCAGATGGCCTGATTGGAACTGTTGATCATCGGCACCACAAACGCGCCCAGGAAGGCACCCACATACCACAACACCATCCAACGCACCCCCAGCCCATACAACCCGGCTCCCAGCAGGCCATACAAAATCCAACCGCGAAAGACACCATCCACCCTGCGGCGCGGCCCACCCCAGGCCGTCACCAACACGCTCCCCAAAATGCCCCCCACCGCCGCCACCGATTGCGTGCTGCCAAGCAACAAGCTGTTGTTATCCGTCGCGGCCAAAATTACCGGGCTGTTGAGTGTTCCAGCCATCGAGCTGAGCAAATTTCCCCCAAAGAAAACCAGTTGCAGGCCCAACAAGCTGGGGCGCTGCGCGATAAAGCGAAAGCCATACAGCATATCCTGCCACAGGCTGCTCTTTTCCCCCTCCGCCTGAAGATTGCGCGTTTGCCGGGGAATGGCAACCAGCAGCAATGTCACAATTGCCAGAGAAAGGGTTGTCAGGTCAATCATCATAATCCCGCTAATATCCAGCACCCCAATCAATGCACTGGCAAGGATGGGCGCCAAGACACCGGCGCCCCATTCAGCCAGCGAAAGCATTCCACTGGCACGCGTATATTGCTCTTTTGGAATCATCAACGAGATGGCCGCCGAATAGGCCGGCCATTGAAACGATTGAAAAAATCCTGCAAAAGCCCCCGTTACATACAAATGCCAAATTTCCAAATGGCCGCTCCAATAGAGCGCCAGAATGATGAGCGTCGTCAGCCCGGTTGCCAGGTCGCTCAGCATCATCGTCAGCTTGCGATTCCAGCGATCCACCAGCGCGCCGGTTAATGGAGCAAACAAAACCTGTGGCAAAAAACTGGCAATTGCCACACCCGCCAGGGCGGTTGCCTGCCCGGTCATCTTCCAGGCCCAAATCGTCAGTGCGAACCCGGTCATGGAAGAGCCAATCAGCGATAGCACCTGCCCAGCCCAAATCAGGGTAAAGGCACGCATTCCTTGTGGACGAGAAAGAGGCATCTTGGAACTCCTGTAAATTATGGCTGTGCACCAGCCAGAATGACACTCTGCGACCCCGCCCCAACCGAGGCCGTCACAACCTGCCCATAACGCACCAGATTGCCTTCATAAGCCACTGCGCCATCACGTGCCACCCAGCCTTCCAGGTTAAATGGCACCATGCCGCCCGCCAGAATCCATTCCCCATTGTATTTACGGGCAATGTGAACATGCGTACCGGTTGAGACTCCACCCTCACACGAAGGCAGCCCCAATGGGTCTCCGGCTCTCACCACCGTTCCTTCTCGAACCAGGCTAGCCTGTGACAGATGCAGGTAGAACACCGTCCAGCCAGTTCGTTCATCGCCATCCCCATCCAAATCCAGCACCAGCGAAGCAATGCCGGTACGCGCCACCACACCATCCGCCACAGCCCGTGCCCATTCCTGGGTTGGCGCACAGCCAGCCTGCAAGCCGGGAGGAGCAAAATCCAGCGCGGCAAACGGAGCGCCCTTGCCCCAACCAGTGTGCGGCCCGCCGGTAAACGCCCAGCGCTTGCCAGCTTCAAAGGGCAGGCGAAAGCCCGGTTGCTGCAAGCTGCCCGGAATGGGGAACTGCACAAGCGGGTCGGCCCAGGGGTCCCCAAACAGATGCGTATACGTTGCCTGAAAACCTTCGCTGCCAATGGCATACTCATACGCAGCGCCATCCAGCAATTGACAGAAATAGGCCTGCAAAGCCACGGTCGCAGCGTTCTGCCAGGGGTCCGGGCGCTCAAGGCGGCCATCCAAATGCTCCAAAGTTGTCAGCTTGCCGGCGCGCCAGTCATAGTAGCCATTATTGAGCTGATTGGCCACCCAAATCAATTGCATCTCCAGCCCGGCATGGGTTGAATCGCGGTAGCCAAGCAGATACCCGCTAGCTGCGCTATCTGGCATATCCGGGTTTGTTAATGCGCCGGTCTGATATTCCAAAAGCGCCAACAACAAGCGCGGGCTGATGCTGTAATTGGTTGCAATGTAATCCACCATTTCACCGCCGCGCCGCGTCTGCTCGCCCATATAGGTTGAATAGTCCTTCAGCCAACCGGGCTGCTGCCGGACAAATTCCGCTGCATCGAAACCTGTTTGTGCTGGCCCATTCACAAACCAGCCATCGGGCAAAATCTGGTGCGGGTTGCCCCATAACGCCTGATAATAAATGGGCATCTTCATCGGCATTCCAGGCGGCATGGTCGTTGCATCGGCTGGAATGAAGGAATTGGCCTCCAAAATTTGCGCAACGGTCGTGTTAAAGCGCACAGCCAGCGCCGGCAAAGTGTCACCCGTCTGTGCGGTATAGTCCACCAGCGTGCCGGGCAAGTAAGGCGGACGGGTTGGATAGGCCGTTGGCTGCTTCAATTCTGGCGTCGGGCTGGGGGTAAGTCCCGGCAGCGTTAAAAACTGGGCCGGTTGAGGAGCGCAGGCAGACAGGCTGAAAACCAGCCAAACCAGCACCAACCCCACCCGCCGGGCAAGATTCCTCCGGCTAGGGTGCAGCCGGGCGCGTAACCAATGTTCGATAATCTCCATAAACCGAGGCCTCTGCGACTTCATCGCCGCGGGTCATTGTACCTTCATACGGCTTGGCGCCGTTGTGTGCCATCCAACCGCTCAACACAAAGGGCAGCGGCCCGGCGGTTGGAATCCACTCGCCATTGTACTTGCGAGCGATATGCACGTGTGTGCCGGTTGCGCGCCCCCCCTCACAGGAGGGGTGTCCTATTTTACCATCTTGATCCACCCAATCGCCAACTGAAACCTTATCGCGCGTGGCAATGTGCATGTAGAGAATCACCCAGCCAGTCTGCTCGTAACCATCACCGTCCAAATCCACCACCACCACACCGGTGCTTGTGCGCACCACCCGCCCCGGCGCAACCGCCGTAACCCATTTCTGGCTGGTGTAACAACCGTTCTGGTCTTCGTTTGGCGCCAGGTCAATGGCACCCATGACACTATCATTGCTCCACACCGCATGTGGCCCGCCAGTCAGGGCCCAGGTTTGCCCCGGCCCAAACGGCAATTGCAGTTCCGGTTGGGTCAGGAAAGGTGGAAGGAGCGGCTCCACCGTCTGCGCCCGCGTCCAGGGGTCATCGAACATGCGTGTATAGAAGGCCAGAAAATTCTCCGAGCTATACAGCGCTTGCGCCCAGCGCGGCTGATCGTAGACCTGGGCAAAATAGTAACTAAGCGCCGCAGTGCCAGCATTGATGCGCGGAGCAAGCCGAATGCGTTGTTTATCTTTGGTCTGCACTTGCAGCACCGAGCCATCGCGCCAGCCATAATAGCCCACCCCCAGCTTCTGACACGCCCAGGCCAGCTGTTTATACAGCCCCTTATGGTCCAGGCTGACATAGCCCAACGGATAATCCGTTTCCACCAGGCTACGCGGCTGCCCGGTTACCCAACCGCTTTGATATTCAAGCAAGGCAATCAGCAAGCGCGGGTTGCAGGAATTTTCAGTCGCCACGCGTTGCACAACCCGCGCCGCGTCATACATGCCATCTTCCATCGGCTGTGTATAGCTTGCCAGATAGCCATTCGTCTGTGCAATGTAGGCGCGCACATCAAAATCCACCGCAGAAGGTGAATAGACAATTTCACTATCAGGCAGCAACAACTCCTCTGGGCCGGTTTCGTCCAAAACATCCGGGATTAGCAACAACATATCCAGTGGCAAGAAAACCGTTGCCGGCAAGGATAGGTCGGCAGAGCCAATCGTCTCAGGCGGCACGCCAAAGCGCGCCGCCACCGCCGGCAAGGTATCATTCGGCTGCGTGTAATACAAAATGGGTGGGCGGGGAGTTAAAACAACCGTCGGTGTCGCCTGGTCGAGAGGCGTGCCGGGCAAAATGGTTGGGGGACTGGTGCGAACAAACACTTGCGGCGTACCGGAGATGTGCGTGGGCGTCCAGACCGGCGGGTTGGCCTGCACTGTTGCCTGTGCGCACCCCGTCAGCCACAGCAAGAGCATCAACCCCGCCAGGGCAGCGCGCCTAGCGTTGAATTTGACTTTCGGGGACAAAGCGATCCCATGCTTCAACAATCTCTTCTCCGCGTACCAGCATTCCATCATAAGCCCTGCCAGCAGATTGCGCCACCCAGCCATCCATCACAAATGGCAGCGCACCATCCGCAGAAACCCACTCCCCATTATACCTTCTTGCAATGTGAACGTGTGTAGCATTCGAAACCCCGCCAGCACAGGAAGGATGCCCAATCCGCTCCCCGGCCTGGACGCGTTTTCCAATTGCCACACGCTCAAATTCATCCACATGCAGGTAAAAGATGCTCCAACCGGTTTGCTCGCTGCCATCGCCATCCAGATCCAGAATGACGATACCATCCCCGACAAAGGTAATCACGCCATCCGCCACAGCAGTCAACCAGTATTTCGAAACCACACAGCCTTGCGGCTCTCCAGGGGGCGCAAAATCGAGTGCGGCCCAGGCTGTGCCATCGGCCCAACCACCATGCGGGCCGCCCGTGAACGACCAGGTCTCGCCAGCCGCAAATGGCAATTGCAAAATCGGCTGCTGCAGGCCGGAGGGAATGAGCGGCTCAAACGCAAAATCAAATGGATAGCCAAATAATGCCTCAAACGTTGCAAACAGCCCTTGCTGCGAAACCGCCCGCTGCCAATCCGCATGACCATACAACAAGCCGAAGAAATACTGCACCCCAGCGGTGCCAGCATTGATGACAGGTGAAGGCGGCACCACCGAACCATCCGCCAGCAGCCAGCCAGAAACTGCCTCAATTCGCCACAGATAATAGCCGCGGCACAAATTGTTGGCCGCCCACGAAAGCTGCCGATACAGCCCCGCTGACCAGGGGTTGTGAAAGCCGAGCGGAAAATCATCCAGGGGGCCGCGTTGTGTCACCCAGCCGCTTTGATATTCCAGCACAGCCAGCAGCAAGCGCGGGCTAACACTGTTCTCGCGCGCCACGCGCTCCACAATTTGCGCACCGCTCAGCACCCGGTCATCCACCACCTCGCTATAACCAACCAGACGGCCATTCTGCCGCCGGATAAAATCATCCAGCGCGAACTGCGCCGCCGAAGGGCCATACACCAGCTCCGAATCGGGAATGATTTTAAAATCCGGGCCATCCTGCCCGCGCGGTGGCGGAGGGATCACCAACACCTGCCCCACTTCAAGCAAATTGGGGTTCGCAATTCCGTTGGCTTCGCTCAAGGCCTGCACATCCACACCATAGCTGAGCGCAATCGCCGCTAGCGTATCTCCTGGTTGAACAGTGTAAGTCACGGTTTCACTGCGGGCCGAGGGCAGGTCATGCGGTGCATCAGGCGTTGGCGTCCAGCGCGGCCCAGGCGGACGCACTGTCAATTGCGGCGTGCTGCCAACTGGCACTTGCACCTGCGGTGTGATGTACCAAATGGGGGTTGTCTGTGCACCGCGCGTGCAACCAACAGCCAGCACCAGCAAGACCCCCACCAGGATCAGCAATGCCGATCGCTTTTTCTGCAATCTCATCCTCCCAACCCTGTGTGCAGGCCCCGAATGGAGCCTGCACACAGAACAAATCCAGGTTAGTTCTTTTCGCCGCGAATGTAGGCTTCCGTCATCTCGCGTGCCGCATCATCCTTAAACTGCCGGGGCGGCGTCTTCATAAAGTATGAAGCCGGACCATACAACGGGCCAGCAATGCCGCGCTCAAGCGCAAGCTTAATGCAGCGGATGGCATCAATCACCACACCAGCCGAATTGGGCGAATCCCACACTTCCAGTTTGGCCTCCAGGTTCAATGGTACCTCGCCAAAGGTCGTGCCTTCCATGCGCACATAGCACCACTTACGGTCTGTCAACCACGGCACATAGTCGCTTGGCCCAACATGAATATCCGATTCCGGCAGCGTGTAGGGCAACATGCTCGTCACAGCACCCGTCTTGGAAATTTTCTTCGATTCCAAACGTTCGCGCTCCAACATGTTCAAGAAGTCGGTATTACCGCCAAAGTTCAGTTGATAGGTACGGTCGAGGCGCACCCCGCGATCCACAAACAGGCTGGTCAAAACACGATGCAGAATTGTGGCCCCCACCTGACTCTTGATATCATCGCCAATGATTGGCAAGCCGCGCTGCCGGAATCGGTCGGCCCAATACTCCGAGCTGGCGATGAAAACTGGAATGGCATTGATGAAGCCGCAGCCTGCTTCCAGCACCTGCTCCACATACCACTTGGTTGCCATCTCCGAACCGACTGGCAGATAGCTGACGACCACATCGGTGCGCGTCTCTTTCAAGACACGCACAATGTCCGCCGTCGGGCCAGGCGCTTTCTTCACCACCTGCGACAGATATTTGCCCAGGCCATCATGCGTCATGCCGCGCTGGACTGGCACATTCATAAATGGCACCTGACAGAACTTGTAGGTGTTATTGGGGTAGGCATAGATGGCCTCTGATAGGTCTTTGCCCACTTTGGTTTCCACGACATCGAAAGCCGCACTAAACTCAACATCGCGCACATGATACCCACCCAGGTTGACATGCATCAAACCAGGGATGCGATCGGTGTCTGCAGCGTCTTTGTAAAAATGGACGCCTTGCACCAACGACGAGGCGCAGTTGCCTACGCCAATGATAGCGACACGTACTTTTTTCTCACTCATACTTCTCTCCTAACAAAACGGGTCTCCTTATGGGATTGTTTTTGACCGTCTATGCTATAATCCATATATCTCGCAAAAGAGAATGTGTGGATTGCATGGGCGTCGAATACTCTGATTATACTCGCCGACTCGAACGTTTGCTGGAGGTTTGCCGAATTTTAAGCGCAAATCTCGAAATTGAACCGTTGCTGCAATCCATTGTGGAGATGTCCTCCGAGCTAACCGGCAGCACAGCCAGCTACATTCTGATTTATGACGAAGAGGGCCCCTGCCTGCGGCATGTTGCCGGCCCCTGGCACCAAATGGAAGTGCTGCAAACGCTGGCTGTTCCGCTCGAACGCAGCATTCTCGGCTGGGTTTATAGCCACAACGAACCGCGCGTCGTCCAGGCCGGCGAAGATCACCGCCTCTACCTGGCGCTCAAGCGCGAGCTGGGCAGCGAAACGGCCTCCGTCCTGGCTGTGCCAATGGCCTTTCGCGGCACCACGATTGGCGTTTTTGCTGCGGCCAACAAAGCCCGTGACTATACCGAACAAGACCTGACCATCCTCGAAACGCTTGCCTCACAGGCTGTCATTGCCATTCGCAATGAAAAATGGCTCGGCGAGGCCAAAGCCGCCTACGAAAAGGCCATGGAACTGGACCGCATGAAGCGCGATTTCATCGCCATCGTCTCGCATGAACTACGCACCCCGCTCGGCGTCGTCCTGGGCCATGCCTCATTGCTGGCCGAAACCTGCAACCCCGAAGAAAAAGCCGACCTGGATACAATCGTGCGCAATGCACTCCGGCTGCGAGAAATTATTCAGGACTTTGCCGACCTGGATAAATTTGAGCGCGGGTTTGGCAAACTAGACCGAAAGCCAGTGGATCTGAGCGAGTTGGTGCGCAAAACTGCGGCACTGTTTGATGACCTGGCAAAAGATCATCAGGTGGAAATGCTCATCCAGGCCCCCAAGGCGCGGCTGATGGTGGAAGGCGATGCCGATAAAATTGCCATTGCCCTGCGCAACCTGATTAAAAACGCCATCACCTTCACCGACCCCGGCGGGCGGGTGATGGTGGGCGTGGAAGCCATCCCTGGATACGTCAAAGTCACAGTTTTGGATACCGGCATTGGCATTCCACCCGAAGAGCAGGAAAAAATCTTCCAGCGTTTCTACCAGGTGGAAAAGCACATGACCCGCCGGCATGGTGGGCTGGGAGTCGGCCTTTCGATTGCCAAAGAATTGATTGAACTACACAGCGGGCGCATCTGGGTCGAAAGCGAAGAAGGCGTTGGCAGCCGCTTCCTGTTTGCTTTGCCGCTCAACCGTGCCCAGGCCTCCGCCGCCGGGCGGGTCTTCCAGGGGGAAGGGAAAAAGTCCTCCGGTTAAATGGATTGCCGCTTGCTCACCTGTCCGAGTTCTGCGTTCAGCGCTGTGCGCAAGCCCGGCAAAGCAGAAAAGACCACCAAAGCAACCACCAACAGCCCACACCCAACTGCGGCAAAGGCTTCCAAATGCACCACCAGGCCATAGAAATCCATATCCACCGAATGCACCATTTGCGAGCCAACCATAAGCCCGGCCGGAACGCCGAGCATCATTGCAATCGCCGTCAGCAAGAGCAGTTCAACCAGCACCGAAACAATCACCTCGCGCCGCAGCACACCCAGCGAACGTAAAATTGCCAGCTCGGATTGTCGTTCGTGCAAACTGGCATTGACCGTATTGAGAATCACTGCCATTGTCAGCAATGCACCAAAAACAGCAAACAAAGCCGAATTGACATACCAGAAAGACAAATAGTCGTTAATGTCGCGCACATAGGCTGCGTGGTCCTGGACCGAAACCGCACCAGGCAAGAGAGCAAGCTGCTCGCGCACGGTCTCCTGCATCCCGGCATGGGTGCGCACCAGCGCCACATTGGTCGGGAATTGACCATCCGGCGTCCAGGCAACAAACAGGCGCCGCGGCACAAACACCGGGCTGCCAAACGCCTGAGCAACAATGCCCAGAATGCGCACCTGCCGCTCTTCTTCCAGCGCCCGAATCGCGATTGTCTGCCCCACTTCCAAATGGAGCACGCGCGCCAGATTGTGTCCAACCCATACCCCATCCGATGAAGAAAAAGCCTCCTCGCCACGTAACAAGGTCAGGTCAAAGAATGGTCGCTGTTCATCCACAACAAAGGCCAGCGTATCAAACTCTTGCTGCCCGGCCTTGACCGTCACTGGCCCAAACAAAGCTGCCTGAACATCTTGCACCCCGGCCACATCCCGCACCTGGGTTTCAATGCCATCATCCGGCGTCAGAGCAGCATTGACCAGCAGCAGGTCATATTGCTGCGATGCAAAATAATCGCCGAAGCTGAAGACCATCGAATTCAACAGCACAACGGAGGAGAAAATCATCACCGTCCCCACCCAAATGCCCAACCAGGTTGCCAAAGAGCGCCCCGGCGCCCGCAACACATTGCGCAGCATCTGCCGCAGCGAGAGGGATAAAAAGCCAAACGAGATGCGGCTCAACGCGCTCGGAATGTGCGGTGTGGGCGGGCGCAAGGCAATCCCCGGCGGCGTGCCAGATTCGCGCCATGCCGGATAGGCCCCTGCCAGGGTTGAACTGACGACAATCACCACCGCGCCTAACAAAATGAATGGAATTTGCGGAGCATTGTTGAAATTGGGCAAATAGCCCCCCGCAATCGCATCCACAAAAGGCCACATGGTCAGAAAAGACAGGCCATAGCCAAGCAAACTGCCTGGAATTGCACCCGCCAGGCCAAGCAGCAGCCCAAACGAGAGAAAATGCCGCACCAGTTCAAAGCGTGTCACACCCAGGGCGCGCAGCGTGCCAATTTGCTGACGTTGCGACTGCACCATGCGGCCCAACAAAATTGCCGTTACCACCACCGCCGCCAGCAAAAACATGGCCGAAAAAGCCGCCATGACCTGAAAATTGCCCGTGATATTGGCCTGAATGACCCCACCGGAAGCCGTCTGTTCACGTTCCCAAATCGTCCATTGCGGCTGATCTTCCAGCCAGCCGGTCAGCTGCTCCACCAACTGGGTGCGATCGTGCGCCACAATCTGCGCTGCCGGGTTGGGTGAACGCACCACAATTTGATTGATTATCCCCGGCACATTGGCCCATTCTGCCAAGGCATGGTGCGAGAGCCAGGCCACCCCAAACGCCGAAGGGGTTGGAAAAGGTGATTCTCGGTCGCGCCCGCCCACCAAATATTCCGGATTAAAAACCAGGCCAGCAACACGAAAACGGCGCACCTCTCCAGCCAACCAGATTGCTACAGTATCCCCCGGGCGAATGTGATGATAATCGGCAAAGCGCTTGAGCAGCAACACCTCATCGTCCGCTTCAATCGCCCGCCCTTCAACAATTTCAGAGCGATTGACCTCTTCCTCGTTCACAACCTCAGGCAGGCCAATCAATCGCAAATGGGTTAAAAAAGAGCTATCCGCTTGCAATTGAATGCCAGCCTCCAGCACCAATCGCCCACTGGCCGCCTGCACCCCGGACACCTCGCGCACCTCATCCAGCTTGCTCAACGGCATCCCGAATGGCAGGCGCACCTCCACATCCATATAGTTAAAATCATCATAGGCCGTATAAATGGTTTGCAGCAGGCTTTTTCCAGCCGGATAGAACGCCCCATAAAAAGCCGTCCCCATCACCAGCACCAGCCAAACTGCAAAGAACTGTCGCCAATGCACCTTCAAATCCGCGTGTACTTTTCGTTGTAACATATTCGACATGTCTTCACCAGGAAAGTTGTCGAGGATCACGCGGGGTTGGGTTAACCTCGCTGCTTTGCACTTTGCCATTGCCAAGGCGCACAATTCGATCCGCCATCTGTGCAATCATCGCATTGTGCGTCACCAAAACAATTGTCTGACCAATTTCACGATTCAAAGATCGCATCACATCCAAAACCTCAATCCCTGTTTCAACATCCAGGCTGCCGGTCGGTTCATCAGCCAGCACCAAAGCGGGCCTTTTTGCCAGGGCTCGGGCAATTGCCACGCGCTGTTGCTGCCCGCCTGAAAGCTGCCCCGGGTAATGTGCGGCCCGCTCTGCAAGGTGGACACGCGCCAGCAAGGTATTTGCAAGAGCAGTCTCCACATTGTTCATCTCTGCCGTCAGAGCAACATTCTCACCGGCTGTCAATGTCGGCAACAGATTGAAGAACTGGAACACAAACCCCACCTCGCGCCGCCGATACAGCGTCAGCTTTGCCTCATCCATTTCCTGCACCGCCGCACCGTTAACCCAAATTTCACCGCCATCTGCCCGCTCCAACCCACCCAATATATTCAAGAAAGTCGTCTTACCAGAGCCACTCGGCCCCAAAACAACAACAAATTCACCCGCCTCAATTTCCAACGATAGGTGCTGCAAGGCGTAAATGATTGTTGAACCAACGCTGTAGGACTTACATACGTCTTTCAAGACAATATAGGGCATGAAGAAACCTCCACCGGCAGAAAATTTAATCTATGTCAAATTATAAAGAAGAATCGGCACCGGAAGGCGGTGTATACACCACCACTCGATTCCGTCCAGCTGCTTTGGCCTGATAGAGCGCCTGATCCACATGCGAGAGAATCGTATCGCTATCTTCGCCATGCAGCGGATAGAGCGCCAGGCCCATTGAGACCGTCATGCGCACTTCCTGCCCATCTTCACTTTGCAAGCACAATGCCTCAATTTGTTGCCGCAGGCCTTCTGCCCGGTTCAACGCGTCCTGCGGGTGAATATCCTGCAGCACGAGCATAAATTCCTCGCCGCCATAGCGGCAAACCACATCCTGAATGCGCACCTGTCCTTCCAGCACACGGGCCAGGCCAATCAATGCCGAATCGCCGGTGCGGTGACCGTAGGTATCATTGATATTCTTAAAATGGTCAATATCCAGCAACAAAAAGGCCGCCACGCGCATTTGCCGCTCGGAAATGTGCAGTTGTCGTTCGAGCCATTCCGAGAAAAAGCGCCGGTTATACAGGCCGGTCAATGCATCGCGCACGGCTTGCTCGCGCAATTGCTGTTGCAAAAGGATAATCGCATCCAGTTTCTCTTGCAGCCCGGCATTGGCCTGTAAAAGCTGCTCCTGCATGGCCTGCAATTCCAGGGTGCGGAATTGAACCTCCTGCTCCAATTGAATATTTGCCAGCCGGACCCTGCGCAAACGCGCCTGCACCCCCCCCACCACCAACAAGGCAAAAGTCAGCCCAACCAGTGCATAAAACCACCAACGCCGCCACCAGGGAGGGGTAATTTCAATCACCAGGCGGGAGGGCGTCTTGCTCCAAAACCCATCATGATTGGCAGCCCGCACCAGCAGGGTATATTCCCCGGGCGAAAGATTGGTATAGGTCACCTCCTGCCGGGCCAAGGGCGGCTGCCAATCCTTATCAAAGCCAACCAGCTGGTGCTGATAGCGATTCCTGGTTGGAATGGAATAGCCCAGGGCGGCAAACCGCACGGTGAAAACCGATTGGTCGTAGCGCAGGGTAATTTTTTCGGTTTGCTCAATTGGCATTGGCAGCAATTCGCTGCCAGGCAGCACAGATTGATTGAAAAGCTGAAAATCGGTAAATACGACCCGCGGCTCAAACACATGCGGCACAATCTGCTCTGGATTGAAAAATGTGACCCCATTCGACCCACCAAAGAACAACTCCCCCATCGGCCCACGGTGCGAGCTTGCAATTTCAAACTGATCGCCCTGCAAACCATCGCGGGCATCATAATTGAAGAATTCCTCGGCCTGCGGATCAAACCGGCTGATGCCCTTGCCCGTGCTGATCCACAATTCACCTCGCGTCCCGGCCTCAATGCCCATCACCGTATCGCTTGGCAGCCCATCGGCGCTGGTATACGAATGCCATTGCCCGGTCGCCAGCTCCAGCCCACTCAGCCCCCCACTTGTCCCGGCCCAGAGGATGCCCCGCCCCTCATCCAGATGCAGGGTGTGAACCGTATCGCTCAACAAACCATCCGGCGCAGCGCGGTGATGGGTAAAAACGCCACTTTGCGGGTCGAGCCATTCCAGCCCGCCGCGGGCAGTTGCCACCCACACCCGCCCGGAACGATCCACAACCAGGTCATAGACCGTATCCTCACTCAGCGATGTTGGATCCTGGGCATCATGTGCATAGAGCGCCTCCACCTTGCCCGTTTTGGTATTGAACAATTGCAGTCCATAGCCCAATGTCCCAACCCATAGATGGTCTGTTTCCTGCGCTGGTTGAATCACGGTTAGAAAATTGGTTGCAAACGTATCTTCATCCCCCTCAACGTGTTGATAGGAAAAGAAACGCCCGCTACGCTCATCAAAGACATTCAACCCGCCGCCAGCCGTCGCAATCCATAGCAACCGCCCAGCATCGCGATAGATGGAATAAATCCGGTCGTTCGACAAACTACGTGCATCCTGAGCGTCGTTGCGGTAAATGGTCATCTGCCCGCTGTCCCGATCGAGACGGTTTAGCCCACCGCCCAATGTCCCAAACCAGACCACCCCATCACCATCATCCCAGACAGAATACACCGCACCAACACTGAGCGAGTTGGGATCGCCCGGAATGCTGCGATACAGCCCAAAACGTTGCACCGCCGGGTCGAGTTTGTTGACACCGGCATAGCGGCTGGTAAACCACAAAACACCGGATTGATCTTGCGCAGCCCAAAAAATGTCATTGGAGCTAAGCGAAAAAGGGTCATGGACATTGTATTGATAGGAAGTGAACAGCCCGGTCTGCCGATCAAAGCGGTTCAGGCCGCCATACTCCGTCAACACCCAAAAATTTCCCTCCCGGTCTTCAAATAAATTCCAAATTCGGTCATCGCTAATGCTGCCTGGCTGCATCGGGTTGTGGACAAATTTTTCAAACTTTCCGGTCTGCCGGTCAAAACGGTTCAGCCCGCCGCCGCGCGTCCCCACCCAAAACACACCCTGGCTGTCCTCCAACATAGACCATACATTGTCATAACTCAAGCTGTTGGGGTCTTCGGGGTCATTCACAAAAACTGTAAAATCATTCGTCTCCGGGTCGTAGCGATGCAGGCCGCGACGCGTCCCCAACCAAATGACCCCACTGCGATCCTGATAGATGCGGTAAATGACCGGTGCTGCCAGGGTGCGCGGGGTATCGGGATCTGGCAAGTAATTGGTAAACTGCTCGGTTGCGCGGTCAAAATGGCTCAGCCCGCCGCGCGTCCCCACCCAAAGGCTGCCATCTGCCGCCGCAAGCAAAGACCAGACACTATCATTCGGCAGGCTGTTAGGGTTATTGGGGTCATGCTGATAAGAACGAAACTTCCCCGTTTTCGGATCATAGACATTGAGACCGCCCGGGTCTGTACCAATCCAAATCAGCCCATCATCCGTCTCAACCAGACAAAACACATTGTTATTGCTCAGGCTATCCGGGTCTTTGTTGTCATGATAAAAATTACGGAAGGCAGTGCCATCATAGCGACTGAGCCCATTCGCTGTGGCAAACCACAAAAAACCCTGCCGATCTTCCAACACAGATAGAACCGTTGCGTTCGGCAGTCCATCCTCTACCGTCAGGCGCTCAAAGCGCAGCGCCGGCCCCCGCTCATCCGCTTCTGCCGCCGCTATTGAACGCACACCGCCCCAAAACAAGCTCAGGACATACAAAAACAATACGCCAACACGGATTGTTTTCATTCTCTTCCTCCAATTTTATTGTAGCACAAGCCGCCATCACGCGTTATCGGGTTTCGTCCAAAATATCTGCGATGCTTTACGCCCTTCTTGAAACGGGGTACAATCAGACTTGATGAAAAACGTTATCATTAGCCATGAGCCGGCCCGGCTTGAATTTGATCACGTCTCTGTTTCCTACGCTGGCAACCGCCCAGCCCTGGAAGAATTGAGCTTTGAGATTGCCCATGGCGCACAGGTAGCGGTTGTTGGCCCCAATGGAGCTGGAAAATCCACCCTGTTCAAAGCATTGGTCGGGCTGTTACCGTTGCGCAATGGCGCCATCTGCATTCATGGGCAGCCGCTTGGGCATCATCAAGATTGTGTGGCCTATATTCCACAACGCGAAGAGGTAGACTGGCGCTTCCCGGTACGGGTGGAAGATGTGGTAATGATGGGGCGCTATGGAAAATTTGGCTGGTGGAAACGCCCAACAGCAACAGACCACCAAATTGTGCAGCACAGCCTGGTGCAACTCGGCATTGCAAACCTGGCACGCCGCCCGATTGGTGAGCTTTCCGGCGGGCAGCAGCAGCGCGTCTTCCTGGCACGCGCCCTGGCACAAGAGCCGCACATCCTGTTGATGGATGAACCATTCACCGGCATTGATGCCACCACACAAGAGGTCACACTGCGCCTGCTCGATGACCTGCGCCAAAAACTTGTCACTGTCCTGGTTTCCACCCACGACCTGGCCCTGGCAGCTGAACGGTTCGATAAGATTTTACTGCTCAATCACCGCCTGATTGCCTATGGCAGCCGCAGCGAAGTCTTCACCACCACCCATGTTGCCGCCGCCTTTGGCGGACAGGTGCTATACCTGGATGGCAGCCTGGTGATTGATCAATGCTGCCCTGGCGAAGGACATAGCCACGACCATGCTTAACTGGCTGTTAGACCCCCTCTCCTATGCTTTCATGCAGCGCGGCTTGCTAGCAGCCGTGTTGGTTGGCATTCTATGCGCCGTCATTGGTTGTTATGTTGTCCTGCGCTCGATGGCCTTCCTCGGCGACGCATTGGCACACGCCATTCTGCCCGGGGTTGCCATTGCCTACCTGCTGGGCAGCAACTTGCTGCTCGGCGCGCTGGTTGCTGCCCTCATTGTGGCACTCAGCATCAGTTTTGTTTCGCGCAAAGGCGAAGTGAAAGAAGATACAGCCATTGGCATCCTCTTCTCGGCTGCGCTAGCGCTCGGTGTCGCTCTCATCAGTTCCATCCGCACCTATGCCGTAGACCTCAGCCACATCCTGTTTGGCGATGTGCTGGGCGTCAGTTCCACCGACCTGCTGCTGATTGGCATTCTCACCGCCGTGGTTTTGGGCTGTCTGTTGATTCTTTACCGCCCGCTATTGGTCGTCTCGTTTGACCCAGTGCTTGCCACCACCCTGCGGCTGCCCACCGGCTTGCTGCGCTCGTCCCTGCTCATCCTGCTCTCGATCAGCATCGTTGTCTCGCTGCAAACGGTTGGCATCGGCCTGGTCGCTGCCATGCT
Organism: uncultured Anaerolinea sp.; assembly: GCA_964453115.1. Classification (GTDB taxonomy): domain Bacteria; phylum Chloroflexota; class Anaerolineae; order Anaerolineales; family Anaerolineaceae; genus JAIWNK01. The sequence goes on from CAYVRT010000018.1 coordinate 23,918, forward strand.
GGTCACACCCGGTGCGACCGCCTCGCTCCTCACCCGCCGCCTGCCGATCATGATGGCGCTGGCTGGTTTTCTGGGCGCGCTTTCCTCGGTCACCGGTCTCTACCTCAGCTATTATCTGAACATTGTTTCCGGTTCAGCGATTGTCCTGGTTGCCACCTTGTTCTTCCTGCTGGCCTTCTTCTTCGCTCCACAGCGCGGGCTTGTCTGGCAGGCAATTCACCGAAGGAGCGCAGTAAAATGAACCCTGGTGTCTTGTATATCGTTGCCACCCCCATCGGTGACCCGCGCGATATCACGTTGCGTGCCCTTGAGGTTCTGCGCGGCGCCGATGCCATTATCTGCGAAGAAATCCGGCAAGGCTCCACCCTACTCAAAAAGCTCGGCTTGCCGGCCAAAGAACTGATCCCGCTCAACGAACACAACGAAGCGCAACAAGTCGCCGACCTGGCCCTGCGCATCGTCCAGGGTCAATCGCTGGCTCTCATCTCCGATTGCGGCACGCCTATCTTTGCCGACCCGGGCCATGCACTCATTCAGCAAGTGAGCGATTATGGGCTGCGCGTCGTTCCCATCCCCGGCCCCTCATCCCTCATGGCAGCGCTTTCCATCCTCAATTTCAAAATTGAGCAATTTGTCTATGGTGGTTTTCTGCCGCGCGATGTCACACAGCGCCGCAATGAATTGCAACGCCTGCGTGCCTTGCACATGCCCATCATCCTGCTTGATACCCCCTACCGCCTCACTGCCCTGCTGGAAGAAGTCGGGCGCAGTTTCGGCAAAGGCCACACCATCACCCTGGCCTTCAACCTTACACTGACCAATGAAGCCATTTATCGCGGCAACGTTGGTGAAGTGCTGGGGCAAGTGCGCGGGCGCAAGGGTGAATTCATCCTCATTGTTCACTAATTCGGGAGGCTGTCATGCGCAAACACCGTTCATTGTTGATTGTTTTCGCCGTGCTGGCACTACTTTCCAGCGCCTGCTTTTGCGGCCTGTTCGATGAAGAGGAAGGCGAAGAATACCTCAACCCCGCCCCTGGCGAGGTCGAGGAGGATGAAGACCCCCTCCAACCCACACAACCGGCAATTGTGCCGGGCAGGTCACAATCCGATATTGGCTTCCGTCCCAGCCCGCATGGCTTCAGTTTTGAGAACTATGGAGAAGACACCGAAAACCTGACCGCTGCCGAACTGCAACGCATGTTCGGCGACCAGGTTTGTTCCTCCATGCGCAATGGCGAATGCATCCTCACCCCGCCGGCGCGCCAATGGATGGAGGAAATGAACGATGACATGAGCGGCGGTCACTGTGAAGGCATGGCGGCCCTCAGCCTGCTCATGTATACCGGCGAGGTTCCCCCGCAGCTCTTTGGTGGTGATACTGCATCCGAGCTGGACCTGGATAACACCGAATTGCAACGCGAAATTGCCTACTGGTGGGCCACCCAGGCCACCTCACCCACAGTGGATCGCCTGATTACCGGCAGCCCAAGTGACATTCTGGATGTCTTGCTGCAAATGGATGCCCACCAGGAAACGTACACGATTGGCATTTATCAGCCCGATGGCAGCGATGGACATGCCATTACCCCCTTCGCCGTCGAAGATCAGGGCGGCGGCGTCTATCACGTCCTGGTTTATGACAACAACCTGCCGGGTGAAACTCGCATCCTGACGATTGACCGCACCGCCAACACATGGTCTTACGAAGCATCCATCAACCCCAGCGAAGAATCGGAACTATACGAAGGGGATGCAGAAACCCAAACCCTCGATTTGACCCCCACTTCACCGCGCCAGCTCATTCAACAATGCCCTTTTTGCGACGAGGATGAAAATGCGCACCTGACCCACGGCCTGGCCGCACAACCCCCAACCTACAACTACATCTTTATGGATGGAGAAGGACATGTGCTGATCAGTGATGGCGATGGCCGCCGCTTGGGCTACAGCAATGGCAAACTCTACCAGGAAATCCCCGGTGCAAAAGCGGTTTCAATCAAAACCGGGCCCGGCGATGACCTGACCGACCCAATTTACTGGCTGCCACAAGGCATGGAAATCTTCGCCACCCTGGATGGCAGCGCACTCTCTCAAGAATCCTCCAGCGACCTGGTGCTGATTGGCCCTGGCTACAGTTTTGGCATCGAGGACATTTCCCTTGAACCCGGACAGGTGGATGAGGCCTATTTCTCCCCCAACGATGGCTTCCTCTCCTACACCACCGAACGCAGCGAATCGCCTAATATTGTGATTGGGATTGAAGAAGCAACCGCTGATTTCTATTTCGAGATTCAGGGCATGGATCTGGAAAATGGCGGCGAATTCAATATCCTGCTCAACGTCCAGGATGGTGACCTGATCATCAACGCCGAAAAGCTGACCAATGTTGGTAGTTTCACGCTCTATCTTTCGCGCTACGATGAGGACAGCGAACAGATATTTTATGCCGATGACCTGGAGTTGGCCGCTGGCTCCATTGTCTACATCTACTACGGCGAATGGACAACCGATGGAAGTCAGTTGTTCATTGGCGTAGATTTGGATGGCGATGATGAGATTGATGAAACCTATGAAGTCAGTGACGAAGACTACTGAACCTGGAGTCGCTGTGCCAGTTCCTTCAACTGCGAAAAGCTAATCGGTTTAATCAGCACCAAATCGCACAAATCGTTCAACGTATCAGCCATTGCCGGGTCTGCTGTTGCCAGGATCACCCGGCTGCGCGCAAGATGCGGGCTACTGCGAATTTGTTGCAGCAGATCATCGCCCGAGCGCCCTGGCATGTGCAAATCCAGCACAACCAAGCCCGGTGAACGCGCTTGCAGCGCATCACCGGCCACCCATCCGTCATGAAAAACAGCCACATCAAACCCCGAAGCGCGCAAGGCTTGCTCAAACACCAGGCTCGTTTTTTTGTCGTCCTCCACCACCAGCGCCAAACGAGGCTCAAATTCAATCATTTTTCCCCCGCTTCAACGACAAAATTACCGTAAACATGCTGCCCTGCCCTGGCGTGCTATCCACAGCAAGCTGCCCTTGCATCAAATCTACCAGCTGTCTGACAATCGAAAGCCCCAGACCCGAACCGCTATAAGGCCGGGTACGGCTCTCGTCCACCTGTCGAAACGGCTCAAAAATGATCTGCTGTGCGTCCAGTGGAATCCCAATTCCTGTATCACGGACTTCAAAGGCCCAGTGCTGTGCATCGGGGCAGAAGAAGCGCAGCCGCACCTGACCATGCTCGGTAAACTTGACCCCATTGCTGAGCAAGTTTGCCAGCACCTGCCGCAGCCAATAAAAATCGCCCATGACCGTCTCGGGCATGGCCGGGTCCACTTCAATCAACAAAACCAGGCCCTTTTTGGTTGCCGCCAATGCCGCCGAAGTGCGCGCTGCCTCAGCCAGGTCGCGCACCTTAAAGGGACGCTCGTGCATCACGACCCGTCCGCTCTCAATCTGCGCCTGACCGATCAGATTCTCGATAAAGCCCAGCAGCTGATTGGAGCTATCCATAATCTCACGCGCAGCATTTTTCTGCTCCTGATTCATTTCGCCAAACACTTCCTCGCGCAACATATCGGCAAAACCAATAATTGCCCCCAACGGCGTGCGCAGGTCGTGGCTGACATTTGCCAGCAATTGTGTCTTCATCCGATTGGTTTCTAGCAGTTGCTGTTCAGCCTCTTTCCGGGTTGTTACGTCGCGCAACAAGACTAAATGTCCTGCCACCCGTCCATGTCCCTCGTGCAGTACAACCAACCGCCCCTCCATCCAGCGGCGCGGCTCATTTTTGAGGCTCCATAACACTTCCAATTGCGTTTCGCCGCCTTGCTGAATGGCCTGCCACAGCGTCAGATACGCTGCCAGCCAATTCTCCGCCGATTGGCCCATCTGTAAGGGCTTTTCTGAAAAGAGACCATAGGCCGCCGGGTTGGCACCCACCAATCGTTTTTGCAAATCCAGCACCAAAACTGCATCCGGCAAATTCTCAAACAAACGGTCATAGGCCACTGGCAACAAATCCAGCAATTGATAGCGAAAAATGCCAATTGCCACCAGCACACCCGTCAAGGTAAATGCAAGCGGCGTCAGGTCAATTCCCTTTAACGGGCTAAGCCCCGTCAAATACAGGATGTTGCCCACCCAGGGCAAAAGCGCCGCAACCACCAACATCACCGCCTGCCAGCGATAAATATTCGCCGAACGAAGAACAGAACGCGACAAAACAAAGGAACCGTACAGCAAGGTCAGGTAAGCAAATGCTGCAATCAACCATACAGCCGGGCCATGCCCATAAAGCATCACTGTGCCCAAGGCATTCTCAGCCATGGTCAACGTCGGCCACACCAGCCCATGCCAATCATTCGTCGCCGCCAGTACCGTCACCAACAGCGGCACGCTCCATAGCGCATAGACCCCGCGCGAGGCCGCCCACCCCGATGTGCGGCTATACTGGACAGCAAAAAGCATAAACAATAACGAGGTTGAAGTGACACTGATGTAACTGACCTGTGACCAGAGAACCTTGACAGATGCTTCTGTTGCAGCCAGTTCGGCTGCATTGGTAATGCCCCACCAACTCACCGAGAGCATCATAATCACAAAATACAGCCCGCCAGGCATCTTTCGTCGCTGCCAGGTATACAGTGCCAGGGATAGCGCCACTACACCCGCCACAACAAATAAAGCAACTACAATGTTTCTCAAAGTCAAAGGATGGCTCCCAGGTTAAATTTCCGCTAATGGCCTTACTATATCAGATTTGGAAAACAAAAACAAGCAAAGCGCAGCCCCACTTTGAACAGAGCGTGCTATAATGGGGACGCTCCGCATTGTGCGGGCCCGTAGCTCAATGGCAGAGCACGCGGCTCATAACCGCTGGGTTGATGGTTCGAATCCATCCGGGCCCATTGTCTTGATGGCCCCCGTCGAGGGGGTGCGATTCGAATCCATCCGGGCCCATTGTGTTGATGTCCCCCGTCGAGGGGGTGCGATTCGAATCCATCCGGGCCCATTGTGTTGATGTCCCCCGTCGAGGGGGTGCGATTCGAATCCATCCGGGCCCATTGTCTTGATGGCCCCCGATGAACGCGATTGTTAATCAAAGAAAATGCGCCCGCATGTGCAGGCCATGCGTCGGACGGAGCGTCACCAACGGCGCTGCCGAAACAGCCTGCTCATCCAGCAATTCCAGCCGCACCCGCTGTGTCACCGCCGCCAGAATCAACTGCGCCTCAATCTGTGCGAACTGATGTCCAATGCACAGGCGCGGCCCACCGCCAAACGGGATAAAACTGTAACGCGGTCGCCCCTTCTCCATCTCCTCCGCAAAGCGTTGCGGGTCAAAAACCTCGGCATTCGGCCAGTAAGCCGGATGACGATGCAAAACATACGGACTGAGAATAATCAACGAGCGCGGCGGAATTACCACCCCATCCAGTTCATCGGCCTCTACTGATTGCCGGGTAATTAACCAGGCAGGGGGATACAAGCGCAACGCCTCATTAAACACCTGCCCCGTCCAGCGCAGGCCAGCCAAATCGGCGCTCATTGGCAGCCGATTGCCCAGCTGCGCCACCTCTTGATGGAGCGTTTGCCATACATGCGGATTGCGGGCCAGCAAATACCAGCTCCAGGTCAGGCTGCTTGCCACAGTTTCATGCCCAGCAATCAAGAGCGTAATCACCTCATCGCGCACTTCCTGCTGCGAAAGCGCCGCTCCTGTTTCGGGGTCACGCGCTTTCAGCAACATCCCCAGCATATCCTCGCCCGCATCCATCTGCGCCTGCCGTTCCGCCATCAATGCATAGACTGCGGCATTCAAATCGGACAGGGCACGGCGAAAACGACGGTTGCGCGGGGTTGGCAACCACAGCGGCGGCGTAACCAGGTTCTGCGCCTGATAGACAATATGATCCAGCGCCGTCAGTGTCGCCTGCGTCAGGCGCTGCGCCGAGCGGCTCAAATCCATGCTAAAAAGCGCCTTACCGACCACCTCCAACGTCAGGCGCATCATCTCCTGGTCAATATCCAGGGTCTCGCCACGCTGTGCGGCAGCCTGCCACTGCTCCAACATCCGCTCCACGGCTGGAATCACGACCCCATCCAACGCCACAAGGCGCGAGCGCGCAAACGCTGGCTGTTGCAGCCGCCGGTTACGGAACCACAATTCACCATCGCTGGTTAACAAACCGCGTCCGGTCACCTGCGCCAACGAATTGTATTGAATGGTATTCTTGGTGTAATTACGATGATTATCCTGCAAAATATACCGCACCCATTCAGCACGGTTGACCAGGAAGGCCTGCACATTGCCAACTGAAAAACGCACCAGGTCGCCCTGCTGAGCGCAATCGAGCAAAAAGGCAGGCGTATTGGCGCGAATCTGCCCCAGGCGGGGTAGCAAGTCCGGGCCGGTGATAGTTGGAACAGCAGCAATCATCTTTTGCCTCCATCGAGCCAATGGCACATGACTAACGCACCCACAAATCAAATTGGTCCAACTGCACCGTCAAGTTTTGGGTCTTGTCCGCACCAATGAAGAGGCCCATCCAGCCCGAAGCAAAGGTACTATCTTCCACCTGCCCCATCTTCACGCCATTGACATACAACGTCAGACGGTTGCCTTCAGCCAACACACCCACGCGGTTGGTCTGCATCGCCCCGGCCTGAATAGCCGGGTTGGCCGTCCAATAGACATGCGTTGTCCAATTACCATCCGGCTTGATAGAACCATCCCATTCCGCAATTCGATACTTGCCATCACAGCTGATGCCAAGCAAATAGCCGCGATTGGCAGGCGATTTTTCCGGCACGCGCACAAACAGGCCAAAATGGTCACTGCCAGAGCAGGCCTCAAAACGCCCGGTCACCTCGACATAGAAATTATTGGTTGGGCCATAGGTCGTCAGCCGCCAGCCGTCCGTCTCAGTCAGGGCTGTGAGGAGCATCATCCCATCGCGAAACGTCACCGAAGTATAGGCATCCTGACCGGTCGGCCAGGCATCGCCATTGGTCATCGCATCCGTGTAGGTCGGTGCGCCCAACCCCTGCCGAATGTCATCGGCCGTCAGGGTTGGCGAAGGCAGCGGCGTCAGCGTCGCCGTTGCTGGAACCAGTGTAACCGTTGGAGAAACCGCCGGTGCTTCAGAGGTCGGCGTTTTGAACACTGATGGTTTGGTCGCCGTAGCCTGCGGCAATTCCCCTGCCGAGGCAGGCGTATTGGTAACCACCATGGGGGTTTGGGTAACATCCCCCGTCAACACAACCGTTGGTACCTGCGGGGCGGTTGGCTGCACCTCCAGCGCAACGGTTGGCGTCGGCTGCGCAGTCAAGATTTGTGCCACCAGCGTGGCCTGCTCTGCCTCCGAGGGCCCGGTTGGGGTTGTGCCGCCCAAAAGTGAACAGCTGCTCAATAGCAAAGCCATTATCATCCATATCGCAAGTTGCTTTTTCATCTCTCTCTCCTTTTGGAAAAACGAGTCTTACAGCCAAGACGTAGACCAGAACAGACAAGTTCCCCGGTCTAGAGTTTATAGCCAATCATGCGCAAGAAGCCCTTGCGCCAGGCAATCCCTTCCTCACGCTCAATGCCAAGCGGCCTTTGCCCATCCAGGACGCCCAGAATGCCGCGCCCCTCGCCCTGCGCAGCAATCACAACCTGCGTCGGGTTAGCCGTTGCGCAAAAGATGTGGCACACCTCCGGTGCTGCCTGGACTGCCTTAAGGACATTGATCGGGTAAAAGCCCTCGCCCAGGAAAATGATGAAGCTATGCCCGGCACCAAGCGCCAGGGCGTTGCGCTGTGCCAGCTCGATCAATGCCGAGTCGTTCCCGCTCCAGCGGATCAACCGCTCCCCTGAGGCCTCGCAGAATGCCAATCCAAAGTGAATGCCCGGCACACTGTTCACCAAGGCCTCGTGCAAGTCTTCCACCGTCTTGATGAAGTGCGCCTGCCCCAAAATGAAGTTCAACGCCTCCGGCTTTTCAATTGTCACAAGTTCCAGTTCCATCGCCCAAACTCCTTTCTATCCTTGATTATAGATTAAGGTGCGCAATTGCGCAGGTCATATAGTTTTCGAAACTGTTCCGTATCCACATCATAGACCTCATCCAGCAGCAGCACACAGGCGGCCTGCCAGGTTTGCTGATCTTCGAATGTCATACGCCGCCAGTCCATTGGGTCGAGATAGGCATACGAAAACCCGGCCTCGACCAGGCGTTGTGGCTGCGGATGTTCCACCAGTGCCAGCCAGTTCGGCCTGGGCACATACCAATTTACATGAGTATCGGTCGTTCGTCCAAAAACCGTCACTGCCCGCACCGCAGAAGGTGAAAATACCTGTGCATCCTCAGGCAACTGATTCCAATGGCGCTGAATCATTTTTGCATCCAGATGGTCAAGGAAGGGCGCAATTTGCGGGCGGGGAATGGCAAAGACATTCGTCACCGCCAGCACAAGCCCGGCTGTACAGCTAAGCGCCAACAGTCCAGCCGCCCAAACAGCCCGTCCGGGGCGGCGTTGCGCCCAGCGCCAACCAAGCGGCACAGCACACAACAGACAGCTGGTGAAGAAGAAATACAAACGCTCCGTATTGGCCGCCCCCTCTGAGCCGCGATATTGCACAAATAGAGAGGCCAATGAAAGCATTGTTGCCAGGCCAAAAGCTGCCTCGAACCAACGACCGGCGCGCAGCGCCCGCCAGCCCCAATAGCCAATCCAGGGCAAACTAAGCAAGAGCGGCCCAGCTTCCAGCAGAGCGGCCAGCAAGGGCAAGGGCCGCAACAAATCCAGGCTGCCCAAATGCCGCGAAACCAGGGTTGGATGAAACTGAAAAGCAAACCCAATGGCATGGTATGAATCTCGCGTCTGTGTTTCGTTTTGCAACAAACGGTAAAGAATATCATACAGCGCTCCGCCCTGAACCATGCCCAACAGCGTTGCCGCCATCAACACCCCCAGCCAATCGGTCAGGCGGCGCGGCAGGCGGAGCGAGCGCTTTTGAAAGGCAACCCACAATGTTAGCATGACAAATGCCGCATAGAGGTAAATCACCTCCGCCTCCGTCATCAACGAAAGCCCGGCCAGGGCAAACACACTCAATGTCGCCGCCCAACCATTGCGCCAGCGCGTGCCGGTCAGCAGCAACCAAAGCAGCACCGCTGCATCCAACAGCCCAACCGGCCCCAATTGGGCCATCACCCCGGGCGAAAAGAAGCCGTTCCCCAGTGCAAACCAATAAGGCATCGGCGCGCCGCCTTCAATTCCCCACACCCCAAACAGCGCATCCTCCAACGTTGCACCGCTCGCCAACCCACTGCCCATCAATACCAATTGCCGAGACAGCGCATCCATCCATTGGCCGGGCAGCAATACCAGCAACCAGCGCGTTCCGGTTGCAAACAATGCAGCTGCCGCACCCAGCCAGGCCGCCGAACGGCTACGCGTCATGCGCTGCGTCCAAAGGAAGGCCAGGGCAACAAACAGCACCATGCCCAATGTGCGCGCAGCATCCAACGTCACCCACACCATCTGCCCGCTCAGGCGCGTCATCTGTGCTGCCACAAGCAACAAAAAGTGATGATAGGCATAACGCACCGAGCCGCCCAGGGCAAAATGCGGCGGCACATCACCAGTTGCCATCATCGAAACCGTCGGCAGATGCGCAAAATCATCAAAAATTGCCAGACCACGCTGCATTCCAAAACCAAGCGCCAGCAACACAGCCAGGGATAGCCACTGTTTGGGCAAAAATGGCGGTAACAGCCCCCGCCATCCGCTGCGGCTGGAAAGCATCAGCCCCAACCCGGCCAAAAACACCAATCCCGCCGCCAGCCAGCTTGCCACCGCCAGCGAAACAAGCTGTGCCAGCATATTGGCCGTCAGAGTCTGCAACACCAAACCGCTCAATACCCCGAGCGGCAACACAGCCTCCTCCTCCAGGTGAAATGCGTAACGCGTCAGCCACAGCCCGCCCAGCGTCCAAAACACCAGCCACACAAGCAATTCAATCCAATCCACAATTGCTCCTCGCGTCAGAACTTCTCTCCCATTTTAACCGGTTTTGTGCCACGCTGGTTGAAAGTCTGTCCTGAATGCGGTAAAATGAACAGACTTTCGTTGAAAAGGACTCACCTTTGTTCGAACTGGTTTTTCTTGGCACCTCCGCTTCTGCTCCCTCGGCCAAACGCAATCTGCCTGCCCTGGTCATCAAGCATGACGAATTTCGCTTTCTGGTTGATTGTGGCGAAGGAACACAGCGCCAAATTCTGCAGTCTGGAATTGGCTTCAAACGGCTCAACCGCATTCTGATTACCCACAGCCACCTCGATCACATTCTGGGGCTGGCTGGTTTGCTATCCACCTTCTTGCGCTGGGAAAGCATTGAAGAATTGCAAATCTTCGCCGCCCGCAGCGCATTGGAACGCATCCACAACTTGCTCTATGGGGTTGTGCTGCGCGGCACAACGCCCCCCATGCCGCTCCTGCTCGTACCGCTCGAAAAAGGCATCTTCATTGAGGAAACCGATTTTAGCGTTTCAGCCTTCCCGGTCAATCATCGCGGTTCCGAAAGCGTTGGCTTCATCTTCGAAGAAAAGGGCCGTCGTCCCTTCCTGCCCGAAAAAGCCGAAGCACTCGCCATTCCCCCCGGCCCCTGGCGGCGCGACCTGGTAGAAGGCCAGCCTGCCCACCTGCCAGATGGACGCACCATTGACCCCAACGATGTGTTGGGCGATTTCCGCCCCGGCACCCGCCTGGTTGTGGTGGGTGACAGCGGCGAAACCAACAGCCTGACCGAAATTTGCCGCAATGCCAGCGCCCTGGTCATCGAATCCACCTACTTGCAAGAAGAAGCCGATATGGCTGCCCAATTTGGACACCTCACCGCCCGTCAGGCCGCCGAACTGGCAGCCCGTGCCAACGTAGAACAATTGATCCTCACCCATATCTCCCGCCGCTACCGCGAAAAGGAAGTATTGGCCGAGGCGCAGGCTGTTTTTCCCAACGTGGTTGTTGCGCGCGACTTTGACACCTTCCAGGTTAAATCCGCGCTCTAAATCGTCCGACATCCAGGCCAGCTCTGCCTGGATGTCCATTTTTTGCCCCATGAGGCCCTATGAAAACCAAGTCTTTCTTCTTGACTGGTCTGCTGCTGGCAAGCGTTCTGCTCAGCCTGCTTCAGCCCGCTGCCGTCACGGCCGCACCGCTGACCGATGACCCACAGCCGTTCGCTCCCATCATCCGTGCGGATGTCAAGCACGACCTTTCCATTCCACTCACCCAAATGACCCCGCTGCCAGCTACCGATGGCAGCGGTCAGCCTCAGGAACGCCTCGAACGTCCCAATGCCGAAGCCTTGTTGCAATCGGCACAAGTCACAGATTCTGCTGCAATCCAGGATTGGAACGGACCGCAGGCCATGCCGGCACCCATCCTCAACTTCAATGGCGTCAATAACCGCAACGGCGTCCACCCGCCGGATACCAATGGTGATGTTGGGCCCAATCATTATGTGCAATGGGTCAACCTCTCCCTGCAAATCTGGGATAAGAATGGCAGTTCACTCTATGGCCCGGTCAATGGCAACACCATCTGGCAGGGCTTTGGCACACAGTGCGAAACAACCAATAACGGCGACCCGATCGTACTCTACGATGAAATGGCCGACCGCTGGTTCATCAGCCAATTCTCGCTCGACCCCGATTACTACGTCTGCATTGCCGTTTCGCAAACCCCTGACCCAACCGGCGCCTGGTATCGCTATGCCTTCCTGTATAGCACCAGCATCATGAATGACTATCCCAAATTCGGCGTCTGGCCGGATGGTTACTACATGAGTGTCAATCAGTTCTATGGCGATAATGGTGTAGGCGTTGTGGCCTATGAACGCGAACGCATGTTACAAGGCCTTTCTGCCCGTCAGGTGTACTTCAACCTGGGCAATGTGAGCTACTATTGGGCCTTGCTGCCCTCCGACATGGATGGCACCCCGCCGCCTGATGGCGCGCCCAATTACTTCATCAACTGGGAAGATGCAAGCTCCTTTGGGCCAAACGATGCCCTGCGGGTTTGGAACTTTGATGTTAACTGGGCAAACCCTGCTGCTTCGACCTTTGGCATCAATGGACAGCCCAACCTGGTCATCCCCACGACCAGCCTCAACCCCAACCTGTGTGGCGGCAGCCGCAACTGCGTTCCCCAACTCGGCGCAACCGTCAAGCTAGATGCAATTGCCGGCCAAACCATGTATCGCGCCCAATACCGCAATTTTGGCAGTCACCAGTCCATCGTCAGCAACATGACCGTAGATGCCGGCAGCACTCATGCTGGCGTGTACTGGTTTGAGCTGCGCGATACCGGCAGCGGCTTTGCCATGTATCAACAGGGCGTCTATGCCCCAGATGCCACCCATCGTTGGATGGGCAGTGCTGCGCTTGATTCGGAGGGCAACCTGGCAATCGGCTACAGCGCCTCCTCCAGCAGCATCTACCCCGAAATTCGCTATGCTGGGCGCTCGGTCAGCGACCCGCTCAACCAGCTCCCGCAGGGAGAAGTGACCCTGCACGCCAGCGGCGGTGCTCAAACCAGCACCTACTATCGCTGGGGAGACTATAGCAACATCTCCGTAGACCCTGCCGATGGCTGCACATTCTGGTTCACGACCGAATATGTTGCCTCGACCGGGTATGCCAATTGGGCAACCCGCATCGGCTCCTTCCGCTTCCCCAATTGCACGGGGATCAGCGGCGGCAGCCTGGAAGGCACTGTCACCGACGCTCAAACCGGGGACCCCATTGAAGGTGCCCAGGTCAAGGCCGGTTTCAGCACCCTACTCACCGGCCCAGATGGCAGCTACAGCCTGAACCTGGCCGCCGGTAGCTACACCGTCGAAGTCTCAGCCTATGGGTATTTCGACGACAGTCAAACCGTCGAAGTTGTTGCCGACGAAACTGCCAATGCCGATTTTGCGCTTGACCCTCGACCAACCTCGCTGGTCACCGGCTATGTGCGCGACGGCGCCGGCCACGATGGGATGCCAATCTATGCCCGACTGGATGTGTTTGGCGCCAAGGCCCCGCCCATCTTCACCGACCCGCTCACTGGCAGCTACGGCATCGCCCTCATCGAAGGGTACGATTATACCTTCACCGTTACCCCACTGGTGCCCGGCTATCCGGTTACCAGCCAGAACCTCACGGCCCCAACCGGCGGCGGCACACAGAATTTTGACCTGTTGCCATCCGACACCTGTGAAGCACCGGGGTATGGCTATACCAACCCAACCCTATACGAGCGCTTTGAAAGCGGCGACCTGCCCACCGGGTGGACGATTAAAAACTACACCACCTATCCAGACCTGTGGCGCTTCGATGACCCGGGCAACCGCGGCAACCTGACCGGTGGCAGCGGCAGCTTTGCGATTCTCGACAGCAACTTCATTGGTGCTGGCAAAACACAAAACATCGCCCTCATTTCCCCCCTGCTCGACCTCAGTTCACTGAGCAGCGTCCTGCTAGCCTTTGATACCGACTTCAACTACAATAGCGGTGAAACTGCCGATGTAGACATCAGCACCAATGGCGGCTCCAGCTGGGTGAACGTTTGGCGCAAGACGAGCGACTATCGCGGCCCACAACATGTTGAACTTAACCTCAGCACGCAGCTTGGCGGCAAAAGCAACGTCAAAATCCGTTTCCATTATTACAATGCCTCCAACGACCTGTGGTGGCAGGTGGATAATGTGCTGATTGGTGCAGACCTGAGCTGCGAGGCACAACCCGGCGGCCTGGCCGTTGGACACACATGGGATGCCAACACCCTGGAAATGCTGAGCGGTGTAACCGTCTCCAGCAACCAACAGTTCACCACCTCGTTCGACACCCCGGCAGATGACGCCCAGGAAGATGGGCTGTTCATCGTCTTTGCTGCCCCCGGCACACAAACCCTGCACGCCAGCGCACCCGGCTATAGCGACCCGGCAAGCACAGTCACCATCCTCAGTGATGCTGCGGTAGCCAAAGACCTCCCCCTGGCTGCCGGCCTGCTCTCGCTCTCCCCGGCCAGCGTCTCTCGCATCCTGCCGGAACGCGGCATTGCCTTCATCACCCTCACGCTGGAGAACCAGGGCGGCCAATCGGCCAGCTATCAATTGCAAGAAATGAATAGCCCTGCACCCGCCCCCATGCCAATTGGCCCCTTTGCTGGTGCCACGCGGCATGTCGGGCCCAAGCGCATGAGCGAAATGAGCGCTGAGTACATCCTACCACACGACTTTCCACCCGCAACCGAAATCCCGGATGCCGGTCAGGTGCTGAACAGCTTTGAAACCGGCCTGATTGGGCTGTGGGGACTGGGTCTGACGCCAGATGGCCTATGGCTTGGCTCATTGCTGCCAGCCGGCGGCAACGGGCTCAATCTACGTTATGTCAATGGGATGCCAACCGAAGATCAAATGGACACCTCGTTTGCCCCCGATTGGGCTGCCGATATGGCCTACAACCCGCGCACCGGCAAATTGTGGCAAATGGGCGTCGGTGGCGAAAATTGCATCTACGAATTGGACCTGCAAACCCGTTCCTACACCGGTCATAGCCTTTGCCCTGGTTTTGGCATCTCACAGCGCGGCCTGGCCTACGACCCCATCAGCGATAGCTTCTATGCCAGCTCGTGGAACGATGCCATCCTCTATCACTTTGATAGCCGCGGGCAAATGCTCGATTCGCACAACATTCAGCTTGATATTTCTGGCCTGGCGTTCAACCCCGATAGCGGCCTGCTCTATGCACTGCAAAACGTCCCCAATGGGGCCTATGATATCTACGTCCTCGACCCGGCCAACGACTATGCTGTAGTTGGCGCATTCGACGTTCCGGGCCTGCTGGAGTACGGACAGGGTGCGCTCGACATGGGTTGCGATGGCAGCCTGTGGCTGAGTGACCGCCTGAGCAGCACAGTCTATCAGGTGAGCAGCGGCGAAAGCCACGCCTGCACCTATGCCGAAGTCGGCTGGATGACCGCCAGCCCCAGCAGCGGCAGCATCCCTGCCGGTGATAGCATCACCCTCACCCTCACCCTTTCGGCCAAGGGGCTATCGGTTGGTAGCTATGAGGCCCACCTGCTGTTGACAGGCAACACACCCTACCCTGATTCCACCCTACCGGTAACCCTGGAAGTGCAACCCGGTCACCCGCTCTTCCTGCCTGCTTTGCAGCGCTAGAAGCGCAGATAAAAAAACGCCCTGGAGGGCTTCCTCCAGGGCGTTTTTCTTTTGCCACAATTGCTCTCTTGGGCTAGTAACTGCCAGTGAGCGATTCAAAAATTTCGGGGTTCAATGCCAGGACAATCGTCCAGATGATGGAGAACAAAAGCGTCAGGCCGCCCAGCACAATCCCAGCAATGGCAAAGCCGCGCTTGGAAGTCTTGAGGCCCAAGAAGCCCAATACCAGCGCCGCAATTGCAAACAGGCCATTGCAGCAAGGCACAGCCCACAAGCAAAGGTTCAAAACACCCAACACCAGCGAGGTAATCGCCATCCAGGGTTTATCATTCGCCGGTGCAGCCGCCGGGGCAGGCTGATAGACTGGCGCAGGAGCAGGGGTTACAGGTTCGTAGGTCACAGTGTCTCTCCTTTGCGTTAGTTCGTGGGAAGGAATTGGTTGATGTCAAAGCCACCATTCGCCATCATCACCGCACCAGCAATGGCATTGATGATGGTTGCCAGCAGCCCCAGCCCAGACAAGACCAAACCGGCAATTGCCAGGCCGCGCTTGGACGATTTGATGCCCAGGAAGCCAAGCACCAGGCCGGTGATGGCAAGCGGGCCACCACAAATTGGCAACAACCACGAACAAAGATTGATGATGCCGAGGACCAGAGAGGCAATCGCCAGGCCCGATTTGTCATTCGCGGGAGCCGGGGCAGGCTGATAAACCGGCGCAGGCTCAGGGGTTACAGGTTCGTAGGACATTTAAATTCTCCTTTTGAAAAAAACATATTGCGCATGACCACCACGCGCCTATCATCCTAAGCATACAAGATATTCAGCCAAGCGTCAAGCAAAAACAGGCTTTTTTCCATTTCTTATGACACTTGCCATCAGCCCCAGCCCGTGTTATCATCAACACAAGGTCTATCATGTCCACCAATCACGAACGTCGGGCGCGCACCCGAGCTACCCTTCTGCTCATCATTCTGGCTACCCTGCCCTTCTACTGCATCGGGTTGATCGTCTTGCAGGTTGGGCGGAACACACAACGTGCCACACCAACCCCCGTCATCACCCCCACATTGCCCCCTACTGCCACCGCACTCCTCAGCCCCACCCTCACCCCCTGGCAATTCTCTTCACCCACCATTACCCTCACACCCACCCCCACGCCCACCTGGACAGCCAGCGTCACCTTCACCCCCTTCCTCTCTCCCACCCGCACGGCCAGCCCTACCACCACCTGGACAATGGTGCCATCCCTCACCCCTACAGATACCCCGGCCCCCCCAACCCTTACCCACACCCCGCCGCCCCCACCCACCTTAACCAACACCCCCAGTCCAGAACCTTCCGCCACAAATACACCTGTCGAAGGACAGCCCTAAACCTCATTTTGGGATACAATCAACTCATGAGCGATCCAATTCTCCCCTTTCTCAAAAACCTGCTCTCCCTGTCTGGGCTATCGGCCTACGAAGCCCCTGTGCGTCAGGTAATTGCCGAAACCTGGCAACCCCTGGTGCATGAATTGAGCGTCAGCCGCCTCGGCAGCCTGCATGGGCTGCGCCGCGGCCAGGGCGCAGAACCCCGACGGCGCATTTTGCTCGCTGCCCACATGGATGCCATTGGGATGATGACAACGCAAGTGATAGATGGGCTGCTGCGCTTCACGGAAATTGGCGGCATTGACCCGCGCATCTTGCCCGGGCAGCCCGTCACCGTGCATGGCCGCCGCGACCTGCCCGGTTATGTTGTCGAGCCTGCCGACCGGCTGCTGCCCAAAGCGCTGCGCGGCAAGCCCGTCCCGATGAGTCACCTGTTTGTAGATGTGGGCCTGCCGGCCAATGAGGTTGCAGAGCTTGTGCGCCCCGGCGACCTGATTTCCTTTGCCCAACCCCCCATCGAATTGGGCAATGTCCTCGCTGGTCACAGCCAGGATAACCGCGCCTCGGTTGCTGCCGTCACCATCTGCCTTCAAGAGTTGCAGCACATCCTGCACAGTTGGGATGTGTGGGCTGTTGCCACCGCCCAGGAAGAAGAAACCCTCGGTGGCGGTTTTACCTCACCCTTTGAAATCCGCCCTGACCTGTGCGTTGCCATTGATGTAACCTTTGCGCGCGGCCCGGGTGCATCCGATTGGCGCACCTTCCCGCTCGGCAAGGGCATCACGCTTGGCTGGGGGCCCAACATTCACCCCGCCCTCTTTGATGCCTTCAAAGCCCTTGCCAAACAGCAGGATATCCCCTTCCACCTCGAAGTCATGCCGCGCCACTCTGGCACCGATGCCTACGCAACCCAAATCGTCGCCGAAGGCATTCCCTCCATCGTCATCGGCATCCCGCTGCGCTACATGCACACACCGGTCGAACTGGTCGCCCTCAAAGACATCCGCCGCGCCGGTCACCTGCTGGCCCAATTTATTGCCAGCCTGCAACCTGATTTCATGAACCAAATCACCTGGGACAAAGCCCATGAATGACATTCCTCTCCTCCCCATCATCGGCGATGCCGAAATTGCCCTGCTCGAAAAACTCTCCAACGCGGTTGCGGTTTCAGGGGATGAAGGCGAAGTGCGCGCCATCGTCCTGGAACAAGTACGCCCATTGGCCGACGAAGTCAAAGTGGATGCGCTTGGCAACGTGTTGGCAGTGCGCAAAGCGCGTCAACCCGGTGCGCTGCGTGTGATGCTTGCCACACATATGGATGAAATTGGCTTCATGCTCACCAGCGATGGCGAAGATGGTCTCTTCTCCTTTGGCCTGGTGGGTGGAATTGATGAACGAATCCTGCCCGGCAAACCCGTGCTGGTTGGCAAAAATCACATTCCCGGCGTGATTGGTGCAAAACCGATTCACCTGCAAGAAGAAGACGAAGAAGAACGCGCCATTCCGCTCGAGGCACTGAAAATTGACCTTGGCCCAGATGGCGAAGAAAAAGCCCAAAAAGGCGATCGCGCCACGTTTGCCACCGCCTTCCAACGCGTTGGCCCCAGCCTGGTTGGCAAAGCGCTCGACAACCGCCTGGGCGTTGCAACAGCCATTGAATTGCTGCGCCATGCACCAGAAACGATTGAACTAATTGCCGCCTTCACAGTCCAGGAAGAAATTGGACTACGCGGGGCGCGCGTGGCGGCCTACGCCATCAACCCCGACCTGGCCTTTGCCATTGACTCAACCCCTGCCTACGACCTGCCCCTGTGGGAGACTGGCAGCGAAAACACCGTCTATAACACCCGCCTGGGCGCAGGCCCGGCCATCTACCTGGCCGATTCCAGCACCCTCTCCGACCCGCGCCTCATCCAACACCTGGTGAAAAGCGCCGAAGCCGATGGCATCCCCTATCAATTCCGGCAGCCGGGCGGCGGCGGCACCGATGCAGGCACCATCCACAAACAGCGCGCCGGCATCCCCAGCGTTTCGGTCTCTGTGCCGGGGCGCTATGCCCACACCCCGGCTTTGTTTGTACGCCTGGAAGACTGGCAGAACACCCTTCGCCTGCTGCACAGCGCCCTGCGCCGCCTGACGCCCGCTGTGCTGGCACAGCCTCGACCGTAAGAACCTTCTTTAAGGAGTCACTTGATGAAATCACTGATCCAAAAACTCGTTGAAAGCGTTGGCCCCTCAGGCTATGAAGGCGGCACGCGCGAAATCGTGCGCAGCGAAATTGTTGGCCTGGGCGATGAACAAACCACCGATGCCCTCGGCAACCTGATTGTGCGCAAAGGCCACAAGGCGCCCAATGGTCTGCGCATCATGCTTTCGGCCCACATGGACGAAATTGGCCTGATTGCCACCCACATTGATGAAAACGGCTTTGTGCGCTTCACCACCATTGGCGGTGTTCGCCCACACACCTGCTTTGGTGGAAGGGTACACTTCGTCAATGGTGTGCATGGCGTCATCGGCGGCGAACGCCTCGATTCTGCCGACAAGGTGCATAGCTTTGAGCAATTGTTCATTGATGTTGGCGCAACCAGCCGCAGCAATTGCCCGGTTAAAGTGGGCGATATGGCTGGCTTTGAGCGCCCCTTCCTCGATTTAGGTGATCGCCTCGTGGCAAAATCAATGGATGACCGAATTAGCGTCGCCGTACTGATTGAGGCACTGCGCCAATTCCCCACCAACAGCCCACACGAGGTCTACTTCGTCTTCAGCACACAGGAAGAAGTGGGTCTGCGCGGCGCAACTACCGCCGCCTATGCCATTGACCCCGAGCTTGGCATCTCGGTAGATGTCACAGCGACGGGCGACACCCCCAAAGGCCTCAAGATGGAAGTCGCCCTGGGCAAGGGCGCGGCCATCAAAGTGCGCGATGGTGGCATGCTCTCCGATCCGCGTTTGGTGCGTTTCCTGGTTGCCACAGCTGAACAGCACGGCATCCCATATCAGATGGAAATTCTGGAAGGCGGCACAACCGATGCACGCGTCATCCAGATTACCCGCGCCGGTGTTCCTTCTGGCTGCATCTCCATTCCCTGCCGTTACATTCACAGCCCCTCCGAGATGGTAGATTACCGCGACGTGCAAACCGTGGTGCGCCTGCTGCTGACCGTGTTAAGCAGCCCCATCACACTCGAATAAACAGCCCCTGGATTGGTCAGGTGGAGCATTTTTCCACCTGACCAACCAGAAATGAAATGTCCACCCGCTGCGGCTTTCGCCCGGTTTTTCTTTTCCTCCAGGCCCTGCTCCTCGTAGGGCTGGCATCTTGCAATGTCTTAGGGTTGCAGACATCCACCCCGGCCAGTTCTTTGCCAACACCCACCAACCTGTCTCAAACCGCCGCCCTGCCGCCACAAGCAACCCCCACAAACCCACCCCCCAATCAACTCATCCTCTGGCTGCCAGCCTCCTTTGACCCCAACCTGCCCACGCCGGCCGGACAGGTGCTTGCGGCGCGCATCCAACAATTTGAGCAACAGCACAACCTGACCATTCAGGTGCGCATCAAAGCGGTCAGCGGCCCGGGCGGCCTGCTCAATGCGCTCAGCGCAACCGCTCCAGCCGCACCCGCTGCCCTGCCCGACCTCATCGCACTGCCACGCACCGACCTAGAAATTGCGGCCATCAAGAACCTCATCTATTCGCTCGATGAGCAAAGCGAGTTCAGCAACGACCCCGATTGGTACCCCTACGCCCAACAACTTGCCAGCGTGCAAGGCAGCACCTTTGGCATCCCCTTTGCAGGCGATGCAATCGTCCTGCTCTACCGACCTTCCAAAACCAGCGTGCCAGCCAGCGATTGGGAAGAAGTGCTGCGCCAGAGTCAACCGGTCCTCTTTGCCGCCGGTGACCCACGCGCCTTGCACACCCTGGCGCTCTACCAGGCGGCGGGAGGGAATGTTGAGGATATGCAAAGCCGGCCAACGCTCAGCAGCGACGCACTGGAAGCCGTGCTGCGCTTCTACGACCTGGGCGGGCGCAGTGGCCTCTTCTCCTACAGCCTGACGCAACTGCGCGACGAGCCGCAAGCCTGGCAATTCTACAGCGAGCAACGCGGCCACCGTGTCATCACCTGGAGTTCTTACTACCTTTCCACCCGCCCAGCCGATACAACCATCACCAATTTACCAGCATTTCAGGGCCAAAGCGTCACCTCACCAGCCAGCGCCTGGCTGTGGGCCAGCGCCAGCCCCGACCCTGCCCGGCGCGCACTGGCAATTGCATTGGCTCAAGACCTGTCCGAAAGCAATTTTCAGGCGCAGTGGACAACAGCCAGCGGGTACCTGCCCACCCGTCCCAGCGCACTCAACACCTGGCAAGACCCCAGTTTGCGAACCATTTACGGGCTCATTCTGCCAACTGCCCAGGCCCTGCCGCGCAACGACCTGCTCTCCGTCCTTGGCCCGGCGCTGGAACAAGCCACCCAACAAGTGCTGCGTCAGGAATCCGACCCGCTCACCGCCGCACAAGCTGCCATCCAACGTCTGCAAAACCCACAACCATGAAAAAACGCCTGGCCCTGCTCTGCCTGCTTTTGCCTGGCGCACTGCTGATTGGCGCTTGCGCCCTGACCGGCAGTGTGGGAATTTCTCTCTCCAACCCCACCGTCACCCCCACCCCCAACCCACAACTCACCTTTGATTACTCAGCCAACCTCACACAAGGCATCCTTTTCGGTGCTGTCATTCTAGCCATCGTCATCATTGGTGGAACAATGAGTGTCATTTCCTCCAATCAGCGCAAAAAATGAACGTTCTTTGAAACCCACTCCCCCCAAAATTCGTTATAATCAATACTAGAATTTATCTGCTCTGATCCTTTTAGAGCATCTGCATCCATCTTTTTCCCCGGAGGTTCTCGCATGACTCTCAAATCTCTTTCTCCCTTGCGCTGGCTGGTAATTTCCTGCCTGGTGTTGAGCGCCCTGCTCAGCAGCACCCAACCAGCCTCAGCCACAGCCATTGATGATGATGGCAAAATTGGCTCAACCGAAACAATTGACGATGATGTATTGCTCGGCGCCCAAACTGTAACGATGGACGGCACCGTGAATGGGATGGTTTTTGCCTTTGGCAATGACATCACCATCAATGGCACCATCAATGGCGACCTGATCGCGGCTGGCAGCAACATCACCATCTCGCCCACAGCACGCATCAAAGGCAATGCCTTCCTTGGCGGCCAAACAATCAATGTTCAAGGTGCGGTGGAAGGATCGGTACTGGTTGGTTCCAGTACCCTCAACCTGGGCTATAAGGCCACCATCAATCGCAACGTCTATTTTGGCGGCTACTCCTTCGAAGCCCAATCCGACACAGTCATCAACAAAGACGTTAATCTGAGTGCCTATCAAGCCATCCTGGCCGGCAATATCAAAGGCAATGTCAACATCGAGGCGGGCGCGATTGAAATTAAGGGCCGCGTTGGCGGCGATGCCACGCTGAATGTAGAAGGCCCAAGCGAGAGCCAGGACACCACCTTCTTCCCAACGTTCGGCATTCCCATCCCCCCGCCCATCCCCAGCGGGTTGCGCATCTCACCCGAGGCACAAATTGGCGGCAAATTGACCTATACCAGCCCGGTTGAGCAAACAGCCAGCATTCAATCGCAGCCCAAAGGTGGCACCACCTTCAAGACGCCCGTCCCCGGCGAACAAACCAGCCCTCAGGCACCCGCCACCCCCAGCATCACCTACCGCATTCCCTTCCTTGGCTGGGTATTTGACTTCCTGCGCAAGCTGGTTACTCTGCTGCTGCTTGGGGCATTGGCCCTGTGGCTCATCCCTGGCGTGCTGCAAAAAACAATCGAATTCCTGCGCAGCAAACCGCTGCCTTCGCTCGGCATGGGCGCGGCCTCGCTGGTTGTTGGCTATGGCGGCGGGGTATTGGTTGGCATCCTGTTACTGGCGCTCAGCCTGCTGCTGGGCCTGATGACGCTCGAAAGCCTGAGCCGGATTGTCTCCAGCGTTGGCTTCTCCAGCCTGGGCCTGTTGTTCGTCTTCTTCTGGCTGCTGGTCAGCTTTGGCAGCAAACTGGTTGTCTCCTACCTGATTGGTGACCTATTGCTGGAAAAGATTGCTGCCAATTCTCGGAACCGCAAAATCTGGGCAATGGTCAGCGGGGTGCTGGTCTATACGCTGGTTGCCAGCCTGCCGCTGGTGGGCTGGTTAATTGCCTTGCTGGTCACGCTCTTTGGCCTGGGCGCGCTATGGTTCCTGGGGCGCTCCTACTGGCAAAAGAAAACCATCGCAGCCTAAACCGGTTAAATCACCAACCCTACCAGGGGCGTCAACATCTCAATTTCGCTGACGCCACCATGCCGCCCCTGGAGGGGATTCTCTCGGTTCGCCCACCACCAATAGGCGTTTCCATCCGGCACGGCCACCCAATCGCCGATGCGGTCACGCACCCGTTCATACACATCTCCATCACCAAACAAACCCGCCGCCAGCAATTCCTGACCGCGGCGCAATGCAAACACACCCGGCCAGGTCTGCGCCACATAACGCAGCAAACGTTCCTCATGCCCAGGACGGACAAAGAGGAACGGCAAACGCGCCTCACTACTCGGCACCATTACCAAACATTCCAGCAACTGCGGATGATTCTTCAAATCATAAGCCGCCTGCTTGGGCGTGTGCAAATGGCCGTGATCCGCTGTTAGCAAGAGCAACGTATCGCCGCGCCCCGCTGCACGCAGACTGCGCACAAAGCGCGCCAGGGAGAGCGTAAACAGCTCATATTCCAATTCCACGCGCACATCATCCGGCCCATAACGGTGCGAAAGCTCATCCAGGTCTCCCCAATAGATCCAGGTGTAGGTTGGTTGATCGCCAGCCTCATCCAAATGTCGGGCAACATTGACCCATAAATCGCTCAAATTGCGAAACGGCAGCAATTCACAATCACGCTGCAACATGGTCGAAAGCCCAGAATAAGCGATGGAATGATGCTGACAGGCAACACAGCGCACACCCTGCTGCGACAAATGTGGCCCCAACGTTGGCACGGGCAAAAAAGTCTCCGGGGCAAAGCCTGCTCGCCGCAGACCGCCCACATCGCCCGGAGAACTGGCTGCCGCATGGGTAATCAGATTCGCAATCAGGCCATATTCTTTCAGCCACACTTCATAGCCAACAACACCGTGCGCCGCTGGCGCTTGTCCCGTCCAAAGCGTTGTGAGCGCCGCCGAAGTAGTGCTTGGCACCACGCTGGTCAAGGGGGCAATCATCCCCGGCCCATTCAAAATCTCGCCCCAGCCATACAACGCCTGACGCCGCAAGAAGAAATCTAACCCCAACCCATCCACCAACAACAGCAACACATGTCGGAACGATGTCCCCGGTGCGCTCAGGAGCGGCTCGGAGAGCGGTGATGCGCCAAACGTTGGAACACCCAGCCAATGGCAAAGGCTGCCCGGCAAATTAACCAGCGAAGCCCCGGCATAGGCCGGATACACCACATCAGCCCCTAAATCAATCCCCGGCAAGCGATGAGCTTTCAGGCCCGGAAGCAATTGCGAAACAAGTGATTGCATGAAACCCATTCTCCAAAGCAAGATACCGTATCATACCACATCTCCCTCTTGGAGTTGTGCTATAATGGAATTGCCTATCCTGTTGTTGGGAGTTTCCATGTCCATTCCTTCGCCAACCCGGCGCGAATTGCTTAGCTGGAATGAATTTGATCGCCTGATTGACCACCTGCTGCCACAATTCGAGGTTGAATTTGATGCCCTGCTGCTGATCACCACCGGCGGAATCGTACCGGGGGGCGTCCTGGCAGAAGCGCTCAAACAGACCGTCCTCTTCACTGCCTCGGTAGATTTTCCTGCATTGCAAAACGTCAGCGAAGAAGAACACACCCGGTTACGTGCCTGGCCTAACTTTTTGGAATTCCCTGCGAATGAGATGTTGCGCGGACGGCGCGTTCTGGTTGTGGACGATGTGTGGGGGTCAGGACGCACCATAACAGCAGTCCGGCACCGCACCGTTGCAGCAGGTGCCGTTGCCTACACCTGCGTCCTGCACTTCAACCCCTACCGAAGCCTGTTCGGCAATTTGCGCCCCGATTACTATGCCGCCACGACCGATGCCTATATCATTTATCCCTGGGAAGTTTCACGCGGCCCCGATTTTGTGCTGCGCGGGTTATAGCCCCCACCACTCCACTGCCTGACCAGCAAACCGTTTGCGCATCACCTCGATTGCCTGCGGATTGTTATCCACAAGGATGAAGGAGCGCCCCCACTTCAGGCACACTTCGCCAACGGTTCCGCTGCCTGCAAAAAAATCCAGCACACAATCACCCGGATGGGAGGAAGCACGCACAATTCGCTCAACAATGCCGAGCGGTTTTTGGGTCGGATAACCGGTGCGCTCGCGTCCATGGGTTGGCACAATCGTATGCCACCAGGTATCGGTTGGCAGTTTGCCGCGCGCCGCCTTCTCTGGGCCAACCAGCCCCGGCGCCATGTAGGGAATGCGCTCAATATCCTCAACATTAAACGTATATTGCTTGGGGTCTTTGGCATACCACAAGATGTTATCATGCTTGGGTGGCCACTTTTTGCGCGTCCGTGCGCCATAGTCATAGGCCCAGATGATCTCATTCAAAAAGCTCGCCCGGCCAAAAATCTGGTCAAGCAACACCTTGCAATAATGCACTTCGCGATAATCAATGTGAAAATACAGGCTGCCGTGCGGTTTCAGCACCCGGTAAGCCTCCAACAGGCGCGGGCGCAAAAAGCCCAAAAAGTCATCAAACTCATCCGGATAGGCCCCACTCCCCATGCGCACCGTTTGATAACGCTGCCCACCAAAGCCCACCCGGTCGCCCTGCTCCGAACGCAGCGTCTGAATGCGCGTGCGCACCTGCACCTTGCCCGTGTTGAATGGCGGGTCAATATAAATCAGGTCAATCGTCTCATTGGCAAGCGATTGCAAAACCGGTAAATTATCGCCAAAATAAACACAGTTCATGGATGGGGATAGAGTGTATTCTGTTGCGGGGTTCCCGGCAAATAGAGAACACAGACCGCCGCTCCAGGCTGCAAGCGTGCTTCCAGATTCTGCAAAGTCGTTACCTGCCCCGTGTAGGAAACCCCATTGAGCTGAAATTGATAGTGAATCACCCAGGGGTTGCGGTTATTAACCTGTACCATCAAGTTCTGCTGCACATCGCTCACCTGCCCGCGCACTGCCTCACCAAAGCGCAATACATTCACCGTCCCCAGCGCCCGATAGTAACCATTGCGCAGCAGAATCGCCCCAACGATGAAAAGCACCATGCCAACGAAGAAGAACGGCACGCCAACAATCGCAGTCACAATTCCCAGCGTCAGAAAAACACCAACCATCGTGAAGATGCCCCCAAGTGTAAACAAGGCCCCGCCAGCAATTGTTCCAGCATGCGAAAAGGCCAGCCGCCAGGCATAGGAATCGGCAAATGGGCGCGGGGCGGAGGGCGGCCAGGCAAGATCATCCGTCAGGCGGTCTTGCGCTGCTGGCAACGGCCCGCCACAATTGCTACAACTTGGCTGAAAAGCCGCATAACTCGTCGTACACCATGGACAGGTGATCAAAGCAACCTCCATTCACTACTACAATAAACCAATTATACCATCTGCAATCCCAAGAGCTGATGCAACAGCCCCATCATAGATGAGGCTGTTCACAGACACTTATGTCGTTAACCGGCGTCTTTCATTTTATCGGATCGTTAACCCGCCCCAGGAAGAGAATCTGCCCACTTGGAATGTCATAAATCGCAAACAAGAAGGGGCGATCAAAGCGCAAATCTACCGGCTCTTCAGGCAACATGGCCGAAGTTTCGGCAAAGGTGATGCCGGTGGCAGCAGCCGCCTCGGTGCCTTTTTCGGTACAGGAGATAAACGCCTTGTGAATCACATCCGAAATCTTCAAATCCCGTGCGCCTGTGATGCCTGAAAAATCGGCCTCATCCTCAAAGGCAACCTGCATGCCCAGGGCCTGCAAAGCCTGCTTGACCGAAGCGGCGCTGCTGAACTCAAAGCGCGGCAGATACAGCCGGGCCTCACCGCTTTGCAATTCAGCCTGCAAACCAGCAAAGGTCTCAGCATCCAGCCCGGCCTCAAACGCTGCCAGGTTTCCCGCTGCCGGCATCATCACCAGCATTGCCAGGTTCCCCCCCTCATACGGAATCTGCACCATCGTCAGGTCATCCTGCAAGGCATAGGCATAGCGCCCCTGCCGTTGCATCGTCGGCACCTCAACCATACTGCCATCCAGCCGGTAGAAAGGCGCTGGCGCAGTCTGGTCTTCCTCAAACGCATCCATCCAGGGCGCATAGAAGTAAATTGCATTGGCAAGCACCAGGCGCGTATCATTCTGCACACTGCCCGGCGGCAGCAAGTCGCGGATGCGTTTTTCGGTTCGGTCGCTGACC
The DNA here is from genome assembly GCA_964453115.1 of uncultured Anaerolinea sp. Taxonomy (GTDB): domain Bacteria; phylum Chloroflexota; class Anaerolineae; order Anaerolineales; family Anaerolineaceae; genus JAIWNK01. The sequence goes on from CAYVRT010000018.1 coordinate 50,994, forward strand.
CAATCGTTGATTGCCGCACGCGCTGCTTCCGGATCTTTGCGGTAATCCACCGTATAGATGCCCGCCCCATACTGCTCTGCCAGCAAATCCAGAAAAGCATCCTGGAAAGCATAGTCCTTCTGCCCCCACAACGAATTGGCGACATCCAACCGCATCTCCCGAATGGGCTTCCCATCCGCATCATAGATGCGGCGCGCCAGTTCCGTTTCCAGCCCATTCATGGCCGGGTGAAAGAGCTGCGGGTCACCAAAGCGTGCCACCTGTGCCAGCTCGGCCTGCGTCTCTGTGCGCGCTCCGGCATAGGCCATTGCCAATGCTGTTGAAATGCTGTAGGGTGAAAAGAGAAAGTTGCCTTCCGCCCGCCATTGACGATACAGCTCAAAGGCAAATGCATTGTTGCGGTTTGCCTGCGCCTTCACAGCCGTCAGTTCCGCCCCAACCTGACGGCTGTGATTCGACTTTACCAGCGTTGCCGCCCCCAACCCAAAAGGCTGACAGGCAGCACACAACAAGCCCAACAAAACGCTCCACCAACGCTTCATCTTATTCCTCCAAAGAATCAGTCTGGCCTCAAGACGTCGCATTGGCGGTCAAAGTTCCTATTCCACCGTCACCGATTTCGCCAGGTTGCGCGGCTGATCCACATCCAGGCCGCGCAGGGCAGCAATGTGATAGGCGAACATCTGCAATGGCAACACCGTCACCACCGGGCTGAGCAACCATGGCACGGATGGCACCCAAAAGACCCGGTCTGCCAGCGTCGCAATCCGTTCGTCGCCCTCCGTAGCCACCGCTACCACAATTCCGCCACGCGCCTTCACCTGTTCAATCTGACTGATCATCTTCTCATACCAGGGGTCTTGTGTAGCAATTGCCACAACCGGCAAGTCACGATCCACCAGTGCAATTGGGCCATGTTTCATCTCACCGGCCGGGTAAGCCTCGGCATGAATGTAGGAAATCTCTTTCAGCTTCAGCGCACCCTCATAGGCAATCGGCATATTGATGCCGCGCCCCAGATAAAGCGCCGAACGCATTTCTTTCAGCGCCTGTGCGATATTGATCACTTCCGCTTCGCGATCCAGACAGCGCCCAACCAGGTCGGGGATCTTGCCCAGGTCTTTGACGCGCTTACGCCGCTCGGTCTCCGAAAGCGTGCCGCGCAGTTCACCGAGCAGCAACGCCAGCATGTACAGATCCACGATTGGCGCCGTAAAAGCCTTGGTGGAAGCCACACCAATCTCCGGGCCGGTCTGCATGGAGATGGAGCCATTTGCCAGGCGCATGGCCTGCGAACCAATGGCATTGACAATGGACCATAATTGCGCCCCTTTAGCGCGCGCCTCTTCCATTGCTGCGAGCGTGTCTGCCGTCTCCCCCGATTGGCTGATTGCCAGCACCACAGTGCGTTCGTTCACCAACGGGTCGCGATAGCGAAATTCGGAAGCAATATCCACCTCAACGGGCAGGCGCGCCAGCGCTTCAATGAGCACTTTGCCAACCATGCCAGCATAGGCTGCGGTGCCGCAGCCCGTGATAACGATCCGTTCAATCGCACGCGCCTGCTCCTCATTCAGGTTCAGTTGCGGTAGTCGCACCCGTCCCTGTTTAAAGTCCACCCGTCCAGCCAGCGTATCAGTCAAAGAACGCACCTGCTCATGAATTTCTTTCTGCATAAAGTGCCGATATTCGCCCTTCTCCGCCGCCACCGGGTCCCAGGCAACGCTATGCATCGCAAGTTGCACCGGCCTGCCTTCCAATGTTTGTACAATTGCGCCTTGCCGGGTGACAACTGCCATCTGTCGCGATTCCAAAAAGGCCACCTGTCGGGTATGCTCCAAAATAGCCGGAATGTCTGAAGCGATGAACATCTCATCCTTGCCAAAGCCAATCACCACCCCACCGGCATTGCCAATCCGCGCAGCGACGATCTTATCTGGCTCGCTGGTAGAGAAAACCACCACACCGTGCGCCCCGCGCAGCCGCAGCAGCGCATGGCGCACCGCCTGCACCAGGTCGCCATCCACCGCCAAAAAACGCTCAATCAAATGTACAATCGTCTCCGTGTCCGTATCGGACTTAAAGACCGTTCCCTCAGCCGTCAATTCTTCGCGCAATTCCAGGTAGTTTTCAACAATGCCATTATGCACCACCACCACTTCTCCGGCTGCCCCGAGGTGCGGGTGCGCATTGCGCGCCGATGGCTCACCATGTGTTGCCCAGCGCGTATGCCCAATCCCCAACCTACCGCTCAGCGGTTGCTGCCGCACAAGCTCAGCCAGCCGTTCCAGTTTACCCACCTCGCGGCGCAATTCAATCTTTCCATCCTGCAAGACCGCCACGCCCGCCGAATCATAGCCACGATATTCCAGCCGGCGTAATCCATTCAGAATAATCGGTGTCGCATCCTGCTCACCGATATAACCAACAATCCCACACATTGCTGCTCCTTTTTTTATCCTACGATGACGCACACACCACCCCGGTAAAAAAACCGGCATAGTTTCCACAACAAATGAACGATTGGGAGACAGGCCCTGTGGCCCGGAGGGCTTCCGCTGATCTTTCGATTTTCCAAACCTTCCGGTTTGTTAACCCTGCCCCGCGGCAGGGAACCCTCGTCCTCGTCACACAAGCCTTTCCCCCAGCCTGTGCCATGCGCTGCTCTCTCCAAACCTGACGACACCCAAACCTCCTTCCTGCTCCAGAATGGAGCAATTATACCCGCAAAGGCTCAAAGGTTGTATAATTTTACCATGCTCAGAATTACCCGACTGCTTCTGTTCTGGCTGCTCTTTCCACTCTTACTGAGCGGATGTGCCTCCAATGATCGAAATTTTGATTTTTGGGGATTGGATGCGCCCGATTTTGATCAATTCACTCTATCCAAGAACCTGAAACAGGTAGAAAATTCGCGCGGCGCACGCTGGCAAATCGCCTATGAAGGCGAACAAAGCAGCACCTTTGAAGGCAAAATTCGGCATATCTCGGTCAATTACGAGCCGTCCTTCCCCTTCCTGACCCATGATATTTTGGTGACAAGCGGCGATTTTGCCGACCCGCAACGAGTGGATACCCTGGTAAGCAATCATCACTTTTCCTGGAGCGCCGCCGAGCAGCCCGACGGCAAGATTAACCTGCTGCATGTCGTTGTGTTGGATGCCGGCCTCTACGATCAATTGATGCAATTGCACACCGATGATTGGGTGCGCATTCGCGGGCGCGAGATTCTAACCATTGAACTTCATCAAAAAGACCGTCTGACGATGAGTTGGAGTGATAGCGGCTGCAACACCCTGCTCATTGAAGCCATTCAGTTGCAAGACTCGCCCTGACCTCAGCCGTGCTATAATTACTGGCTATGTCCACTGCCCGTCCCATTTCCGTTTTCGAAGTTATCGGCCCCATCATGGTTGGGCCATCCAGCTCGCACACTGCCGGAGCAGTGCGCCTGGGGCTCATTGGGCGCGCGGCCCTGGGTCAAGCGCCCCAACAGGCGCACCTGCGCCTGCACGGTTCATTTGCCCGCACCGGACGCGGTCACGGCACCCATCTGGCGCTTGTTGCCGGGCTGCTCGGCCTCTCCCCTGCCGATGAACGCATCCGGCAGAGCTTGCGCCTGGCGCAAGAAACCGGCCTGCACATCTCATTTGATACAATTGACCTGGGCGAAGAAGCACACCCCAACAGCGTGTGCATGGAATTGCAGGGCCAAGACCAATCCCTTTCCCTCACCGGCGCATCCATTGGCGGCGGCATGGTTGAAATCACCGAACTGCAAGGCTATCGCGTGCGGTTTGGCGGCGAACTCGACACCCTGATCCTGATCGCCGATGATCAGCCCGGCACAATCAACACCATCAGCGGCTGGCTCTCAGGGCACCAAATCAACATTGCCACCCTGCGCGTCAAGCGCAATGCCCGCGGCGGGCAAGCAATCATGATCCTGGAAACCGATCAACCCCTGCCCGCCCCCCTGACACAAAGCCTGGAATCCCTGCCCTGGGTACATTGGGCGCGCACCATCCCGCGCCTCAAGGAGTGAGTATGTTTTACAGCCTGGCAGAACTGGTGCAAGAAGCACAAAACCGCTCCCTGCCAATCGGGGAGATTGTCCTTGAGGGTGAAATTCGGCTCAGCGGCGAAGCGCGCTCCGCCATCCAGGAGCGAATGCGCCAACGGCTAGAAGTAATGCGGCGCAGCACAAGCCTGGGGTTGAAAAGCCCCCTGCACTCAATCAGCGGGCTAACCCAGGGCAGCGCGCACCGCTTTTGGAACTGGCTGGAAAACGGTGCGCAGCCGCTCAGCGGCCCCCTGCTCAGCCGGGCTGTTGCGCTTGCCCTCTCCGTCAGCGAAACCAATGCCTGCATGGGCTGCATTGTTGCCACGCCCACTGCCGGCGCGGCCGGCTGCCTGCCCGCTGCCTTGTTCGCCCTGCAAGAGCAACGCGGCTTCAGTGACGACCAACTGATTCAAGCACTCTTCAGCGCCGGTGGGGTGGGGATTGTGATCCTCAACCGCGCCCACGTCTCGGGGGCTGCCGGTGGATGCCAGGCCGAAACAGGCAGCGCTGCCGCCATGACAGCGGCGGCCATCGTCGAACTCCTGGGCGGTAGCCCAATCCAGGCCAGCCACGCTGCGGCCATTGCACTCAAGAACATGCTCGGCCTGGTCTGTGACCCAATTGGCGGACTGGTCGAATCGCCCTGTACCAAGCGCAACGCAGCTGCCGTTGCACAGGCCATTGTCGCCGCCGACCTGGCACTGGCAGGCATTGAAAGCCTGATCCCTGCCGATGAGGTGATTGACGCCATGCGCCGGATTGGAAGCCACATGGATGAGCGGCTGCGTGAAACTGCCGAAGGCGGCCTGGCCGCCACCCCAACCGGTCAGCAACTGTCCCAACACATCTGGAGCAAAAACAATGAACTTTAACGATCAGCTCGACATCTACCTGCGCGCCCGTTTCACCGTCATCCTGGTCGTCACCAGCGAGGAAGAACGATCCCTACAGGCTGTCAAAGAGGTCTGTGAACGGACGCAGCGCCGCGCCCTGGTATGGGACCTGGCCGATGGCTTCCAATTCCTCACCACACCCAGCGGCAACCTGCCCACCGCTCGTGACCCGCTCACCGCCCTGGAACAAATTGATAAAAGCGATGGCAACATCCTTTTCATCCTCAAAGATTTTCACGAGGCCTGGAGCAACCCACAAATCAAACGCAAACTGCGCAACCTGGCGCAACGGCTCAAATTCACCAAAAAATCCATTCTCATCACTTCCTGCGTCAGCAAAGTGCCGGAAGAACTGAAGGAAGAAATCGTCATCGTCAACTTTCCCCTGCCGCTGGCCGATGACCTGGAAACCGTGCTGCACAGCCTGACCCAGACCCCGGGCATCAAAGTCAACCTCACCCCCCTGGGGCGCGAAAAACTCGTCCAGGCCGCCCTTGGCCTGACGGCCACCCAGGCACAGCGCGTCTTTGCCCGGGCAATTGTCAGCGATGGCACACTCGACGACCGCGACATTGATTTGGTAACCGAGGAAAAAAAGCTCATCATCCGCGAAAGCGAAGCACTGGAATTTTACGCCATTAGCGAAACGCCCGAAAACGTTGGCGGGCTGGGCGTGTTGAAGGAATGGCTGCGGCTGCGCGAACGCGCCTTTACCAAGGAAGCGCGCGATTATGGCCTGCCTGCCCCCAAAGGCATCGCCCTGATTGGCATCCCCGGCACCGGCAAAAGCCTGACCGCAAAAATGATTGGCGGACTGTGGCGGCTGCCACTGCTGCGCCTGGATATTGGCGCCCTCTTCGGCAGCCTGGTGGGCGAATCGGAAGAACGCGCCCGCCGCGCCCTGCACCTGGCCGAAACGGTTGCCCCTTGCATCGTCTGGATTGATGAGATGGAAAAGGCGCTTGCACATGGCGGGCTGGATAGCGGCACAAGCACGCGCGTTTTCGGCACCATCCTGACCTGGATGCAGGAAAAAACTGCCCCCTGTTTCGTCGTCGCCACCGCCAATGACATCAGCAGCCTGCCGCCAGAATTGTTGCGGCGCGGGCGCTTTGATGAAATCTTCTTCCTCGACCTGCCTGCCCAGGAAGAACGAAAAGAAATCTTCTCCGTTCACCTGCGCAAGCGCAACCGCCTGGTGCAAGATTTCAACCTCGATAGCCTGGCCGCCGAAAGCGAAGGCTATGTTGGCGCCGAAATTGAGCAGGCAGTGATTGACGCCATGTACCTGGGCTTCAATGATGGGCGGCGCGAGTTTACCACTGCCGACATTCTGGCTGCCCTCAAACGGCAGGTGCCACTCTCCGTTTCACAGCGCGAGACGATTGAAAACCTGCGCAACTGGCTGCGCGAGGGACGCGCCCAATCTGCCTCCTACGCCGAAATTGAGGAGGCCTCAACCCGCTTCGTCCCCTTGCAGCTTGAAATTCGCAAACCCTGACCATGCCCACCAAGGCCAAACTCGGCTTGCTGCGCTGGCAGCTTGGCAACACCCTGCCACTGATTGGCGACTGGCTGCGACAAACAGCTGCCATCCAGTTGTTGGCGCTTGCCCGTCAGGGCCAGGATGAGGCCACACAAGCCCTGGCCGAGGCCGCCCTCTCTCGCTCCCCGGCCATTCAGCAATGGGTTGCGCAAACCCTGCGCGCCAACCTGCCAGCACTCTGCCCCGACCCGGTCTGGAAAGTGTGGGCGCGCACCCAATCGCCCATCCTTGCCGAAGTGTTACGGGATGGCGCCAGCCCGGCCTCAACCAAAAGCGGCGTGCGTCTGCACATTCTCAGCCTGCTGCTCCTCGGACAGGTGCCAACCATCAAGAACAGCGACCGCGCCACCCGCGCCCTGTTGGAAGGCATGCAATCTCACGATGTCATCCTTCGCTCCACCGCCCGCAAAGCCCTCACCCAGCTTCAGGACCCGGATTGCATCCGAATGGTGTGTGAAGAGGCCCGGCAAAGGAATGACCCGGCCCTGGAACAAATCATCCTTGAGGGGCGACTGCTGCCCAATGAACCGCTCGACCTGCACATTTGGGCTGCCCTGCTCACCCAACAGCCCGCCAGCCTGACGGAACTCGGCCCGGAAGCAACACCCCTCCTGCTCGATGCCCTGCTCACCTCCAAACGCAGCGGAACGGCTCGCGCCGCCCTGCTCCGCCTCAACAACCCACAAGCAGTGCGCGTCTTTTGCCAGCGCTGGCTGGAAACCCGTGACCCACAGCTGGAAAGCATCCTGCTTGAAGCCGCCTACCTCCCTGCCCAGCCGCCGCTGCTGCGCCTGTATTGCGCCCTGAAAACTGGCAACCGCCTGGCCGCCAACGATAGCCCGGCCAGCGCTGTGCCGGGGTTGCTTGCCGCACTGGAAGACGATGACCCTACCCTGCGCAGCGCCGCCGAGGATGCCTTGTTGAACCTCAAACGCCCCGAAGCGCGCAACGCCCTGTGCATCGCCTTCCTAAAGAACGATCAGCCCGAAGCCGGAAAACTGGCCCAGCGCGCCGGTTACCGGCCAGCCAACGCCACCGACCAGGCCGCCTTCCTGCTGCTAACCGGCCAATGGGAGGCGCTGGCCGAGCTGGATTTCGATCAACGGCTGGGGCGAGCCGCCTATCAGTCTGCCAGCCCCGAATTGCGTCAGCGCATGGCGCGCTCCGTTCAACAATTGGGCCGTCCCGAACTGCTCAGCATCCTCACCAGCTTTGCCGCGGCCGAACCCGAACGAATGAGCCGCCAGGAGGCCGATATCCTGCTCGAAAGCCTGCGCAGCGCCAGCGACTGGCCGCGCCTCTGGCAGGTAACCCGCCAATTATCGCTGCCCCATGCCATGCAAAGCGTGCGCATCCTATCCGCCCAGGGCTGGCAGCCGACCGATGCGCTCGAACAGGCCCTCTACGCCCAATTGTGCAAACACTGTCAGGCCTCCCCAACCGGGCTGGATGTCGCCACCCTGCGCAAGGCCTTTCCACCCGTCCTACCGCGCGCCAGGGTGCGCGTCTCCGGACGCATCAACGACATCTCCTTTGCGCCCAACAGCCCCACCCTGGCGCTTGCCAGCGGCGCGGGCAAGGTTGTGCGTTGGAATTTTCAACATGCCGGCATTGAACAAGTACAGCGCAATTTTGACCACTCCATTTACCTCCTCACCCACACAAAATCGGGCCGCTTGCTGTGTGCCGAATATGAAACCAACACCCTGTACGAAGTAACAAAAGATCCAGACCAACCGCCCCATCCCGTCCTGCAAAACCCAAGTCGCCTCACCAGCCTGATTCCACTCAACGAAGAAACCTTCTTTTTCAGCCGCCGCGATAGCGTTGTCGGCATTGCTTCGGTAGATGATTTGAACGCCCTGCGTACAAACAAATGCAACTTTTGGTGGGGACGAGCAGCCTGCCTGTCGCCGAATGGAGAAAACATTGCCCTGCTCAGCAAGCACATTCTGCTCATCAATCTCAACAGCCTGGAATACCAGTTCCTATTCAATAGCATGAGCAAGCACTCCGCCATTATCAACAGCGTAGCACGCTGCAGCTGCTTCACACCAGAGGGCAGGTTGCTCACCGGCCAAACCAACGGACAAATCATTGAATACCCCGTATTGAACAATAACCCCAGCCTCCAGCGCCAATTGCTCCTCCAATACAATGAACGGGCCGAAGCGCTGGCCTTTCTGCCCGGCAGCAATCTATTGCTCTGTGCCTGGAGCGATGGACACATGCAATTATTGCAATGGCCGCAAAAAACACACTTCGCCACCCTGGCCTCGCCCACTTCCTCGCTCATCTCGCTCCAGGTCTCGCCCGATGGCAGCTTTCTGGCCTGCGGTTCACTGAACACCTTTTGGCTCTGGGATTTGCGCACCCTGACCCTGCCAGAAATGATTGAACAACCCATTGCCAACCTCACCCCAAAGCAGCTCACCGCCCTGAGCGAGGTGCTGCCCCTCCTGGAAAACCAGGCACAACCCAAAGCACAGGCGCCCTTTCGCTTCCTGCATGCCCTGCTGGAAGAACGCTTCCGCTACGAAATTGGCATTGAAGAGTTGCCCGGCATTCAGGCAGGCGAATTCGACATCATGCTCGACGAAGAAAGTTGAGGTACCCCATGTTCGATTGGCTCAAGAAACAACCTGCCGAAGAACCCGACCCCAACCCACAAAACGAGTTGCAGGCTCTGCGCCTGGAACGGACCGAAGCCCAGCAACGCATTGCCCAGCTGACCGCCGCCCTGCAAACTGCGCAGCTGCAAAGCGAGGAATTCTCCACCCAGAAAAGCACCGCCCTGCTCGAGGCCCTCTTCCGCCAGGCTGCCAGCGCGGCAAGTCAGCTGCGCACCCAGGCCTATCTACACCGTCAGCAAAGCCGCCCGCTGGACGCCGAAGATGTGCTGCGGGTTGCCGAGCGCCTGTTGCAGGCCTTGGAAGATGCCGGCCTGAGCCCAGAAGGTCAGCCAGGCGAGATACAAGCCTACGACCCCGCCCGTCACACCCCACTCGACCCCACCCGCCCACCCACCCCTGGTCAGCCCGTCCTCATCCGTTTGGCAGGAAGTTCATATCAGGGTAAAATACTGCATAAGGCTGGCGTCGAGCTGCCCTAGCCCGAAAACACCGCTCCGCCACAAAAGGAAACCCCATGCCAGGACGTTTGGCAATTGATTTTGGCACATCCAACACTGCTTTGGCCACCTGGGATGAAAGCATCCAGGCCGGACGCTTGTTGCACATCCCCGGCTATGCCAGTTTCGTCCGGCAGGGCAGCGAACAGGTCTCCGTCATTCCTTCGCTGATTCACTACACCGCCGATAACCGCCGTTGGGTAGGGCAGCAAGTGCTGGACCAAAACCTGTATGCCGCGCCGCAAACCTTTCGCTGGATGAAGCGCTACATCAGCAATCGCAGCCCCATCCGCCAACGCATCAACGGGCATGAAATTTCACCGCTGGATGCTGGCAGCGACTTCCTCAAAACCTTGCTCATCTTTGCTGCCGAACAAATTGGTCTGCAACCAGATGAGGAAGTCGTTTTCTGCACACCGGTTGAGGCCTACGAGCATTACGAAAACTGGCTGATGGATGTTGCTGAAGCTGCCGGCATGGGTCGCTTTCGGCTGATTGACGAACCCTCTGCCGCGGCCCTTGGGTATGGTGCGCACCTCACACCGGGCAATGTCGCCCTGCTGTTCGATTTTGGCGGCGGCACCCTGCATGCCGCCGTCGTCCTGATGGAAGAAAACCCGCAAACAGCCAATGGTCAGCATTGCCGCGTGCTAGGCAAAGCCGGGCGCGACCTGGGCGGCAGCACCCTCGACCAATGGCTCTACCAGGAAGTGCTGCGCCGCAACCACCGCAACGAGAGCGACCCCGACCTGCTGCGCATGAGCAATGCCCTGCTAATCGAATGCGAGCGTGCCAAAGAGCAGCTTTCCTTTCAGGAACGTGCCAGCATCTCCGCCATTCACCCCGAAACCGGCACCGTGCTGGATGCGCGCTTCACCCGCACCGAATTTGAAGAGTTGCTCGATCAACACGGCCTCTACACCGCCCTGCACCAGACCATCCGCACCGCACTCAACGCCGCCCACGAACGCGGCTACACCGAAGATCAATTACAGGCCGTCTTCCTGGTTGGCGGCAGCAGCCAAATCCCATCCATTCAACGCACCCTTCAACAAATTTTCGGGCGCGAACGCGTTCATCCCGGACGGCCATTGGATGCCGTCGTCCTGGGCGCGGCTGCTTTTGCTGCTGGTGCATCTTTCTTCGATCACATCCAGCACGATTATGCCATCCGCCACCTTGCCAGCAATGGACAGTACGAATACCGCGTCCTCGTGCCACGCGGCACCCCCTACCCCAGCCAAAAAGCCATCGCCACCCTGCGCATCAAGGCCACCTTTGATGGGCAACAGCAGCTTGGCCTGGCAATCTTTGAACTGGGCCAGGGGCGCAACACCTCCAGCACACAAGCGCATGAAATTGTCTTCGACCCAAGCGGAACAGCCCGACTGGTGCCGCTCAGCCCGTCCGAAATGGAAGAACGCAGCAAATTCTGGATGAACGAACACAGCCCCACCTTCCTGCCCGCCGAACCACCCCCTCAACGCGGCGAACCGTGCTTCGAGGTCGAATTTCGGGTAGATGCCAGCAAGCGTCTCACCATCACCGCTCGCGACCTGCGCTCAGGCCACTACACACACCGCGACTACCCGGTTGTCAAACTCAGCTAGCCCCAAAAGGAGCGCCCATGTCCCATATTTCCATCGTCCGCACCCAAATCGTCGAACTGGATAGCCTGCTGAAGGCCCTCGATGACCTGGGGTACAAATATGAAACCGGTCAACTGACCCTGAAAGGCTATGGCAGCCAAAAAGTAGCGGTTGAGATTCTCATCCGCCGCCCGCTCAGCGCCGATATAGGCTTTCGACAAAACGGTCAAACCTACGAAATTGTCGCCGATTGGTTTGGCGTTTTGGGCATCAAGCGCGAGGCCTTCACGCAACAAGTCTTGCAACGCTATGCCTACCACACCACCCGCGCCCGGCTGGAAGAGCAAGGCTTTGCCCTGATCGAAGAAACCCAGGAAAAGGGGCAAATCCGCCTCTTGCTGCGCCGCGCTGCCTGAACAGAAGGGAGAAAAACCTCATGGAACTACAAGAAATCGAAGTCACGATTGATAAAAACGGCAAGGTACACATCCATGTCCATGGCGTCTCTGGCACAGCCTGCCTGGAATTGACGCGCGCCCTGGAAGAGGCTCTCGGCGGCGAAGTGGAACTGCGTCAGATGACCGCCGAAGCCCAGGAAACCGATAACCCGCTCGACCTGACACAGCGCCTGAACCAGGGATGACCCTGCGCATTCATCATCTGCAACCCTTGAGCCTGTCCAACGGTCCAGGCCGCCGGGCCGTGCTTTGGCTGCAAGGCTGCACACTGCACTGCCCGGGCTGCTTCAACCCCGCCACCCATGCCCTGGATGGTGGAGAAGAACGGCGCGTCTGCGACCTGGTTGCAGAAATTGAGCCGCTGCGCCCACAGCTCGACGGGCTGACAATCAGCGGCGGCGAGCCGCTGTTGCAAATCCAACCACTTGTGCGCCTGCTACAAGCCCTGCACCGCAGCGGGCCCTTTTCCACCCTGCTGTTTAGCGGCTTCACCTGGACACAAATTCAGGCCATGCCCGGCAGCACAGCACTGCTAGCCGAGGTGGATGTACTGCTCGCCGGCCCCTACCAGGCCAAACAGCGCCTGGCAAGCGGGCTGCTTGGCTCGGCCAACAAAACCCTGCACCTGCTCACCTCGCGCCACACCCACGCCGAACTGCAAGCCGTGCCGCCAACCGAGATTTACATTGCCCCGGATGGACAAATTACGCTCAGCGGCATTGACCCGCTGAACTGGTGAAGCCATGCCATTTAATGAAGAAGACCACCGCCATCTCTTCCACCTGCTTCAGGGCCAGCCGACCAGCCTGCCAGCCGCCCTGGCCGAACAAGTGCTGCAATGTGGCGCCCTGTTGCTGCTGGAAGAAGAAGCCAGCCCAACCGCAATTGAAACGCTCAGCGTCTGTGCCATCCAGTCTCCCAACCCGGAAGTGCGCCACCGCGCCCTCAATGCACTGCTCAGGCTCACGCGCAAACACCCCCAGGCCACACAGGCGCTCTACCGCATGGCACTCGAGCTTGACAGTGACGAAGCACGCAAGGCGCTCACCACCCGTCCACATTTGCCGGCGCCCAGCCCACAACAGGCCGCCGCCCTATCGCTGTTGCAAACCCCGTTCAGGCCGCCCAACCACCAGGCACTGCTGGAATATTTCCTGTCCGCCGCGCCCCCCCTGCGCCAACGCCTGCTGCAAGCCGCCCAGACGGCGCTGCCCAGCTGGACAGTCCTGGCAAGCGCCCTGGATGCCAACACGCCCGAAGCATACCAGGCCCTGGTGCAGGCCTACCCACACTTCGATGAAGCCGAACGAACCCTCGCCCGTTCCGCCTTGCTAAATGCTTTTCAGCAAGGCCAAAGCCTGGCTGGCAATGCCCTATGCGAATACTTTTTGCAACATGAAGACACTCAGGCTGCCGCACTGGCCCAACAACACAACTGCGCCCCCACCGAGCCAGACCGCCGAGCATTATTCTACTTCCTCAGTGAGCAATGGGCTGCCTATCAACAACTTGATTTCAATCACGCCCTGCTCAACACCCTCTATGAGCAAGCCCCGCGCAGCCTGCGCCGTCGTCTGCTCACCCTGAGCCGCTATTCCGGCCAAATAGACTGGCTGCAAACCCGACCCCGCCTGCTGAGCGACCTGAGCGATGCCGACTGGCAGAGTGTGCTCAGCCAGTTACAGCAGCGCGCCGACTGGTCAACGCTCTGGCGGCTGGCGCAATCGGCCCCACCCTTGTGGAGCGCGGCGATTGTGCCAATCCTGGCCGCCGCCGCATGGCAGCCAGCCGAAGTCGCCGAGCAAACCCTGTGGGCCGAACTACGCACCCTTGCCCAGCAAGTCCAGCCGCCGCAGGTGCAATCCATCAGAACCCTGGAAACACTCACCAGCGATGTCACCTGCCTGGCGCTCAGTCCTGGTGGGCGGCTGTTGATTGCCGGTTCTTCCGAAAACACGCTCCAACGCTGGCGAATTCCGCAAGGCGAAAACGTACAGCCGCCCATTTACGCCCCGGCTGCCAACACGCGCGCCCTGGCCTTCGACCCAAGCGGCCAATTCCTGGTTGCAGCACTCAGCGACCACAGCCTGCGCATTTTTCGCACCGATGATGGCCGCGTCATCAAGACCCTGACCGGGCATCGCGGCATGGTGCGCAGCCTGGTCATCTCGCCCGATTCGCGCACCCTGTTCAGCGCCGGTTTCGATGGCTCGCTGTATGTCTGGCGCTTTCCGCTTGGCCCACAAGAGCGAGAACTGGCCCGCATTCAAGGAGAATGGTTCGGTTTGGGAATGAGCAGCGATGGACAATTCCTGCTTGGCGGCGGCAACCAGGGCCTGCTGCGGGTATGGAACTGGCCGCAAGGCAGCCCCCTGCATGACCTGCCCACGCCCCATCAACCGCTCACCTGCCTGGCAGTCAGCCCCAGCGGACAGCTTTGCGCCAGCGCCGGACGCACCTCCCCCATCACGCTCCAAAACTTCATCAGCGGCCAACAACTTGCCAGCCTGCCCAGCCCCAGCCAGGTAACCGCCCTGTGCCTGCACCCCAACGAACAACTGCTGTTCAGCGGAGACCTGCAAGGCAACCTGACGATTTGGAACCTCTCCACAGCCAGGCCGCTTGCCTGCCTATCCACTGCGCAAACACCCATCACCAGCCTGCTGCTCAGCCCGGATGGACGCACCCTGTTCAGCAGCGAGGCCGGTAAAACCATCACCCTCTGGAAACTGGACTCGCTGCTGCTAACCCGGCAGCCGCTCGACTCCCCACCACAACGCGCCATCGCCGAGCTGGAAGCCCAGCGCACCCAGGCCACCGCCATCGAACAGGACTGGCTGACACTGCGCCTGCTTCTATTGCGCTGGAAGGCCCGCTTCGATATTGCGCTGGCAGAACCCACCCAGGTGCAACTGAGCGATTTTGACATCACGATTGAATGAAGCCGCCATGAAACCAATCAACTTTTCCCATCTCAAAAGCCGCCTGCGCCGCTCGCTGGCGCCCACCGATTTACCACCCGTCCAACGCAGCAATTACATCAACGTCGAGATGGATGCAATCGGCATCGGTCTCTCCAGCACAGCCTCCAACTTCCTGCCGGTCTTTCTCACCCGTCTGGATGCCAGCAACACCCAAATTGGCCTGCTCAGTTCCATGCCAGCCATCACCGGCTTGCTGCTCTCCATCCCCCTGGGGCGCTTTCTGCAAAACCGGCGCTTCATCGTCCCCTGGTTCAGCGCGGCGCGCCTGGGCGTAATCAGCGCCTATGCCCTGACCGGCCTGGTGACAATGCTCATGCCCCCCGATTGGAGCGTGATTGCCATCCTGGCTGTTTGGGCGCTTGCCACCCTGCCGCAAACGATTGTTGCCATTTGCTTCTCGGTTGTGATGAATGCCGTCGCCGGGCCGCACGGGCGTTTTGAGCTGATGTCGCGGCGCTGGTCCATTCTTGGCACAACAACTTTCATCAGCGTCCTGACCATTGGACAAATTTTGAGCGCCAATGAAAGTGACTTTCCGCGCAATTACCAGGCAGCTTTCATCGCCCTTTCCATTGGTGGGCTCATCAGCTTCTATTTTTCCAGTCACATCAAGCTGCCCCCATCAGAAGCCCAAATTGAGGCCCACGGGCAAACCCTGCGCCAACGGATAGGCGAATATCTACGCCTCATCCGCAGTCAACCGGCGTTTACCTCCTTCCTCTACAAGCGCTTCGTCTTCCTGAGCGGCATTTCCATGGCCGTGCCGCTCTTCCCGCTCTATTTTGTCAAAGAAGTGCAGGCCAATGATGGCTGGATTGGTGCCTTTACTGGCGGGCAAACCATGATCCTGGTCCTTGGCTACTGGTTATGGACTCGACAATCGCGACGCCACGGCAATCGCCGCGTTTTGCTATGGGCCACCGCCGGGCTGGGGATATACCCCATCCTGGTTTCCCTGACGCTCAACCCGTCGCTCATCCTGCTCTATGTTGGCATTGCTGGCATCTTCCAGGCCGGACAAGACCTGGTCTTCTTTGACGAACTGATGAAAACCGTACCAACCGAATATAGCGCCACCTTCGTCTCATTTGCCCAAAGCGTTCAATACATCTCCTCCATCTTCTCGCCAATGATTGGAACCCTGATTGGAGATGCCATTGGACTTGGCCCGGCACTGATGGTCGCTGGCGGGCTGCGCCTGATTGGTTTTCTGCTCTTTTTCCTCGACCGTCGTCAATCGGCGCCAACAGCCCGCATCCCGGCCGGGTAGGCCTGCCGAAACGTCTGCTCCGCCGCCCGATAGCCATCCGCAATCAGGCTCTTGTTGCGCTCATCATAATCAATGATGCGTGCAGCATCGTAGAAGCGATCGGGAGCAATGACATGGACGCGCACAAAACGATAGCGCGAAAGCACCTCATCGCCCTTTTCGCGGCCAAGCTGCGCCAGGCGATTGAACGAATCAATCAACGCCAGGCGCTCGCGGAAACTTGCCAACAGCATCCAATCCAGCGCATAGGTCACCGCCTGACTGAAATCACGCGGCAAGGGCGGGTTTTGCTCACCATCCTCCCCCGAAGTCCAGGGCGTCATCAGCGCCACAACCACCTCCATCGCATCCTCCGGCGGACGGTCAGCGGCGGCATCCAGCGCTGCGCCCAACGGCGTGTTCGAGACCACTGCCCCATCCCAATACAGCGACTGCGTCTCCTCATCATGCGTCCAGGGATACACCATGGGAATGCTACAGCTTGCCAAAATGCGCTGCACATTCACGCCCTGGACTACATCGCGGCGCGGCTTGCCCGTGTTGCGGCTAAAAATCATCCGGTTGCTAAAAATGACCCGTTCACCGGTTGCAACGCGGGTCGCATTCACCAGCAAAGTCTGTGGGCTGTGTTCAATCTTGCCAGGGTCAATCTTCAATCGCTCTTCCAGCGTGCGGCGCAGCGGCCCCGTATCCAACAGGCTGCACCAACGCCCCAACAACCAGTCACCCAGCTTCCCCAGCCCGGGCAATGCCTCCTGCCACCAATCGGGAATGTAGGACGTTGCCTCTTGTGTCGAAACCTGCCCCAATGGTGAACCAATCATCTTTTCCATCACCCGGTTAATCAGGCGGCGCGAGAGCCAGCTCATCCCTGGTGGCAGGCCTTCAATATCACGCTCCCGCACATGCACCCAAAAATCTTGCAGTTCGTCGGCGCTGATGCCCTGCACAATCGCCGCCCCATTCACCGCCCCAATCGAGGTTCCAACCACAATATCCGGCGTCCAGGGCTGCTGATGCTCCGCATCCACACCCGGCTTTTGCGACTGCATCAAATAGCGATACACGCCCGCATGAAATGCCCCACGGCCCCCACCACCTGAAAGCACCAGGGCTCGAATGGTAGCCATCCCGCACCTCCTCTTTCCAAACAAAAGAAACGATCAATTCATTATACAGAATCTGCACATTTTTTGCACCCGGCAATTCTCCCATCCTGTACAATCACGCCATCAACTTAAGGAGTGTTTTCATGTTCAAAATCAGGTTTCTTTCCATTGTTCTTCTGTTCAGTTTTGCACTGTTGCTGGTGAAGAATGTCTCCGTTCAGGCCCAATCTGCGGCTCAGGGCGCGCCCAACATTCTGGCGCGCTGGTTCATGGATGAAACAACCGGCACCACCATTACCGACTCAAGCGGCAATGGTCGCCACGGCACCCTCAACGGCGAGGTGATCTGGAATTCGGGCCTCTTTGGAAATGCCCTGAATTTCGACAACAGTGATGAATTTGTTTCGCTGCCACACAACTTTGAAATGAGCAGCGGCACCATTACTGCCTGGGTCAAATCTCCTTACCCGGGCATGGATCAGGTGATTTTCGCCGAAGGGCTAAGCAGCGCCAACGATGGCCCTTACCTGATGCTCACCATTCACGATCAACGTGCCGGTCTGTATCAAAAAAGCGGCAGCCAGTTTGCCCATGTCTATGGACACACCCCCATCACCGATGGGAATTGGCACCTGATGAGCTGGACATTTGATGGCACCCCTGGCGGACTGACGATCTATGTAGATGGCATTCCGCAAATCCTGACTGCCGAACCCAACAGCGATGTAGAAAACATCTTCTGGTTTGATGGCTGCGCCGGCGACTTGTACACACTTGGACAATTACGGCGCGCGAACGGGCATCAATTCGGTCAGTTCTATGGCGACCTGGATGAAATCACCCTCTATGACCGCGTCCTCTCCGCCCGAGAGATACGTTTGCAGCACCAATTCGGCTCCGGCCTGCTCGCTCGTTGGGATATGAACACCAACAGCCTGCCCCTGGTTGCCGACCGCACCGGCAACAGCTTTGATGGTCTCGGCAGCTACCTTGCCTGGGGACAAGATGGCACCCACAAATTTCTGGATTTTCAGATGGGCGGATATGTAGATATTGCCCAACCGATTGAAACCCCCTTCGGCAGCACCATCAGCGCCTATGTGCAGTTGGAAGGGCCAGAAAACGGCTATCAGGTCATTTTTTCCGAAGGATACACTGAGGCCAGCGATTTTCCCTACCTGATGCTACTCACCTACCAAAACCGCATTGCCCTGTATGAAAAATCGGGCATTGACAATGATAACCTGTGCTACGGTGCAACCCCGCTCAATGATGGTGCATGGCACCTGCTCACCTGGACACATGGCGAAGATACCGGCAGCCTCCAAACCTATGTGGATGGACAACCCGAAACAATGATCTGTTCCTCCGGCTCGCTCAGCCAAACCTACTGGTTCGATCAGATCAATGGCAATCTGTACACCATCGGCTTGCTGCGCCGTGACCCCATGCATAGCTTTGGCCCATGGGTGGGCAGAATGGATGAGGTGACCCTGTATGGACGAGTGCTGACCGCCGCAGAAGTGCAGGCCGCCTACCAGGAAATCAGCCTGCGTCGCTTTGAGCTGTATTTGCCAGCCCTGGCGCGCACCCTCTACCTGCCCTGATTCATCTTCTCCCCCTGTTTCAGGTTTGCGCCGGCATCCGTCGGCGCAAACCGTTCTCTTTTCAAGTTGACGAACAGACCGCAATCTTGTATAAATGCATAGGAGACCTGTCATGCCCCCATCCCTCACCCGTTGGCAAACATTTTATCAGGAAGACCCCCGGCTGCGCGATCAGCCCGCCAGTCTCTGCGCCCAGCGTGCCCTGGAAGTGTTCCGCACCCAAAAGCCACACACCATCCTCGACCTGGGCTGCGGAGCGGGGCGCGATACCCGCCTGCTAGCCGGTTGCGGTGCAACGCTGATTGGCCTGGATGCTGCCCATTCCGGGCTACAGCTCGCCCATCAACGCTCACCACACCTGCCCTTTTTGCAAGGCGATTCGCGCCAGCTGCCCTTTGCGCCAAACAGTTTCGATGCCATTTATTGCTATGGCCTGCTGCATGAATTTGTCGGCGAACAGGCTGCCAGCGATGTACAGCAAACCCTGCAAGAGGTGCAACGCATCCTGCGCCCCGGCGGAACCTTCATCCTGGCTGTGCTGGCCGGTGAACCAGGGCGCGGCCTGCCGCACGTCCAGTTTTTCGATGAGGCAATGTTCAATCAGGCCTGCCGCGGCCTCGAAGTGTTGGAAAAACAACGCAGCGATGACCTGAGCTGCACCGGGCTGCGGGGCTACATCGTCTGGTATGCCCATCTGGTCAAACCACCCCACTGAATCGTCTCAAGAGGTAAAAATGAAACCAGCTTTGTTGGTCATTGATATTCAAGAAGCATTTTTTCACCTGGATGCCGAAACCACCCAATCCCTCGAACGCGCCATCCCGCTGGTTAATGCCGCCATCGCCCTGTTCCGCAAACACCAACTGCCCATCTGCTGCATTCAACATATGGAGGGCGATCAACTTGCCCCAGGACAAACAGGCTTTGAGCTACCCGAAACACTGAACATCCGGCCCGAAGATGCTCACTTTCACAAAGTATATGGCAATGCCTTCAACAAAACCGGCCTCTATGAACACTTGCATTCCCAGGGCGTAGATACGGTCATCATTACCGGATTCTGCGCCGAGTATTGTGTCCTTTCCACCTGTCGCGGCGCCGAAGACCTGGACCTGACCGCCATCATACTGCGCGACTCGCTGGCAAGCGGCGTTGCCGCCCACATTCCCTTTGTCCAGGCCATTCAAGAATGCATCTCGTTTGGCGCCTTGTGCAAAATGCTTGCATAACAACCATGTCTGCCATCCAAAACACCCTGGCTGCACTGTGTGCATATGACTCATGCTATGCCGGGCTGAGCAATGCAGACCTGCTGCCCATGCCCGGGAACGCCTTTCAACTGCGCCGCGTCCATGCCTGCTTCTTGAAATGGATTGACCAAGCAGATGAAATTGGGCTGCGCGAAGTGCGCGTCAATCAAGCTGTTTTGCCACACTACCCCGGGTTTGCACCGCGCCTGCTCTTCATTGCCCCACATGCTCAGGGCTGTGTTGCTGCATGGGAATGGCTTGAAGGGCAAGACCTGCGCGCAGGAGCAGCGCGAAAACAACACCTGCCACAGGCTTTTGAACGGCTCGGCAGCTTTCATGCCGTCCAGCAGGCTCAACCGTTTGTTGAATCGCCAACCAACGGCGCAAGTTATGCATCCATTCCCAGCCTGCTAGAAGGTGAAATTGCCCTGCTTGGCACAAGCTACCCCATTCCCAACCTTGCGCACCTCCTCCACCCTTTGCAACAAGGCTACGCCACCTTCACGCACGGCGACATGCACCCCGGCAACCTGCGCCTGACCCCATCCGGCGTTCAACTCATAGATTGGGGCTATGCCCGGCCAGGCCTCAACCTATTCGACCTGGATTACATCCAAAGTGTCGGCCTGCCGGACGATGATGCCGATGAGTGGTGGAAAATTGGCCCGGCAGAGGCCCCCAATGTGTTGGCTGCCTATAGTCGCAGCAGCGGATTGGAAGTCACCCCCGCCCTGCATCAGGCAGTGATGCTATGGGCCGAACTACGCAGTCACTTGAATGCCATGCAAGCCGGGGATGAAGCAGCCACCGCCCGCTCCCATCAACGCCTGCAAGCCCTGCTACACCTCATGTCACCAACACCGGCGGCAGAAAACTGACCCTGTTCTGATAGACAATATCCGTCCATTCGCCGCCAAAATCAACTCGCGTGATGGCAACATTGTTAAATACAAACCAGATGCCATCCGGCCCGGGGCGTTTCAACACACAATTGATAAACCAGTTATAAAAACCACCGTGACTGAAAAACGCCACCCGGTCATCCTTGCCACCATGCCGCTGGATCAAATCGTCCAACACACGCTGTGCACGCAGCGGTCGTTCCTCACGTTCCTCATACGAGCGGTGCCACCAGCCATCCGGCGCGATCTGCTCCGGCAATACCAGGCCAGGATACTGTTCCTCAAAGAAGCGCCGCGGCTTGCCAGGCAGACCAACCCGCAAACCGGTTTCTTCATCATCCAAATACACCCCGCCCCCCTCGTGCAAGTCACGCCACACCGTCAGGGGCAGGCCCAGGGCCTGTGCAACTGCCCAGCCGGTCTCAATTGCGCGCACCATTGGGCTGGTGTAGAGGTGCGTCAGGCCAAAACCCTCGCGGTTGTGTGCATCGCGCTCCGCCGATGCGCTGCCTGGCCCGGCCTGGCTCAAAAACTCGGCCAAAAGCTGCACCTGTTGCCGCCCAATATCCGTCAGCAATGGATCTTCAACCCGCCCCTTGTTCGAGCCGGTTGAATCCCACAGGTGATTGTTCTGCGACTGTGCATGTCGAATAAAATATAAACGCATCGTTGCCCCCTAGTGTCCAGCAGAGGCCCGCACCGGATTACTCAGTTCCCCCAGGCCCTCAATTTCCACCGAAACAACATCGCCATCCTGCAATGGCGAAACGCCAGCCGGTGTGCCAGTCAGGATGACATCCCCCGGCTCCAGCGTCATCACCGACGAGATGAAGGCAATCAATTGCGGAATGCCAAAGAGCAAATCGCGGGTAGTTGCCATTTGCCGCACCTCACCATTCACCCGACAGGTGACCAATGCATCCGCCGGGTCAAACTCGGTTTCAATCCAGGGGCCCAAAGGACAAAATGTATCAAAACCCTTGCCACGCGTCCACTGTCCATCGCGGCGCTGCAAATCACGTGCCGTCACATCATTGGCAATCGTATAGCCCAAAACATAATCCCAGGCAGCCTCAGCAGCAATCCAGCGTCCGCTCCGCCCAATCACCACAGCCAGTTCCGCCTCATGTTCCACCTGTTGCGATTGTGGCGGCAGGAGAATGGCTTGCCCCGGCCCAATGATCGCCGAAGGCGGTTTGAGGAAGATGAGCGGTGTTTCTGGCAACTCGGCGCCCTGCTCGCGGGCATGCTCGGCATAATTACGCCCCAGACAGATGATCTTCTGCGGCAAAAGCGGCGCCAGCAACCGTACCATCTCCAGCGGAATTTCGGCCTCGCGGCGGCGATACTCGCCGAACAAATCCCCGTCCAGGAAGCCAATCCGATCTTGATAAAGCCAGCCCCACTGTGGAGCAGCCGATTGATATTGATAACGCACAAAACGCATAGCAGCACACCTCCAATGCCCCAAGTTTAACACACCTGGCGCAATTCGGGTATAATAGAGCTGCCGGGCGGATAGCTCAGTCGGTTAGAGCACATCCCTTACAAGGATGGGGTCGCAGGTTCGAGTCCTGTTCCGCCCACTTTTCTATGCCCTTTTAACAAAGGAAAAGGATTCCCCCGCCCCCGCCGGGAGAAGTCAGGGGCGGGCGCCTTTGACCCTATCATCAATCCATCATCGGTACGGGCGTCCCAATGGGAGGCCCTTTTTCTGCGGTTGCTCACAACGACACGGACATTCCTGTTCAGCCCCAGACAGCAGTTTCTGCCGGGCGGGGTCTGTCAGGGGCAGGCGGCCATACCCATCGCGGCACGGCAACTTTTGACCCTCGCACCACCATTGCGTCGGCACAAACCCGGCCCCAGGCGCAGCAGCCCCAGCAAAGGCTAGAGGCAGGGCGTGTAAAAAGCTGAGAGTTTGAACATTTCTTGATATATTGCTTATAGATATTTTTTTATATCAATCTCATAATCTGTGATCAGCTTTGCCAAACGCCCCCCATTAATGACTTCTATTAATCCTCCGCTTGTAGCAACAAATGACCTTGCTTCCATTGAAAAATCTGATGTTGTAATAAGAATTCCTTTTAGCAACTCTGGCATTGTGATTTTCTTTTGGTGAACAACCCCCAGTAATTCTCGAACAATTTGAACACCAACAATTTGATGTTCTGCATAACGTTTGCATTGAACTACAACTATTTCTCTTTTGTCGGCAATTTCTCGCCACAAAAACAAGTCAATTCCACCGTCTGATGAACGTTGTGTCAAAATAACATGTGGATATCCCATATAACGCATCACTTCTCCCGTCAAACGTTCAAACATCAGCGGATCAATTCCCCTCAACAAAGCAAAGTTTTTCTGGTATTGCTCAACATAACCTGAGTTGAATATTTTCTGACTGATAGGCTGGTGCGAGTGTTGCTCAGTTTTGGCTTGCGGTATTTCAATACCAAACACTTTGGTTAACCATTCATCGGTTGAAATGGATGAATCGGGTTCATCCTGAGACGCAGTTTCATCCGCATTATAATCAATGACATATTCAGCCAATCGACGTTTTTCTTCAAGAATTTGATATATTTTTTCTTCGTAAGTGTCTTCCATCCAAAACTCATAAATTGTGACTGAATTAGCTTTCTGTCCTTTACGGTGAACTCTGTCTTCAGCCTGCATCATTACAGAAGGATTGTACCAATGATCAAAATGTACCACATAACTGGCTTCTGTTAACGTAAGACCTAATCCACCAGCTTTTATTGTCATTGCCAGGGCAGTAATATTTTGATCGGTTCTGAAGGCATCAATAACTTCATCTCTCTTTTGACTAGACGTTTTACCCGTCAAACAAATCGAGCCATAGTTCTTGATAATCTCTTGAATTTTACTTATGCCTTCATTTATGTATTGAGAGAAAATAATAACTTTATTACCTCTACTCGCAATTTCTTCCAATAATTCAAGTAGATAATTAGATTTAGGGCTACGCGAATTATTTGGAGCAAAATTACATATCTGCTTTAGCTGATTGATAACAGCAAAAATGTGCATTTTATTAATTGTGCGGTTGTTAACATGCTCAATCAATTCGCTTCTTGCAGAGCGATAAATACCCTCGTATGCTCTTCGCTGATCATCATCCAGTTGAAGCCAGATTACTTGACGAACTTTTGGGGGTAATTCTTTTAGAATATCTTTTTTCAACCGGCGCAACATATATGGTTTAATTAACTGGCGAATAACGCTGGGGTTTAACTCTTCAACAGGAATCAGTTTAGGTAATAATAATTCAAAAAGCGCCTTAACATCATCAATTTTATTTTCAAGTGGCGTGCCAGTCACAGCCCAGATAAATATCGAGTTTGTTCTTTTTACAGCTCGGTATTTCTTTGTTTTGGGGATTTTTAAGTTGTGTGCTTCATCCAAAATTAGCAAGTCAAAAGTTTGAGGAACAATTCTGGCTTCATAATCGGCTCGATATGTTTCATAAGAACTGATAAAAACATGGCATCCGGATTTCCACAACGCCTCCCTGTCATAACGCTGGCCACGAACCATAACTGACTTTAATTCACCCATCCCCCAACTAAAAATATGATCAGCCCAAACTCGCATAACGCCTACTGGGCACAAGATTAAGCAATTTCTGATTTCTCCCTTTCTAAAGAGAATTCTCATTGCAGTTACTGATATTACGGTCTTTCCTGTTCCCATCTCATCTGCTAGCAAAAACTTTTTGTTTTCAAGTAAGCGCTCTATCCCCTCCAACTGATATTTATGGAGAGCTTTTCCCGCAGGTATAAAACCTTCAATCCCTTCTTTCCAAGATGGTGGTGGCATGAGCAATGGAAAGATGATTTCAAAAAAATTAACTTTGTGAACTTGCTGCTTATCACTTGGATGAACGTTATCCTGCTTATATGTCATTGCATGGATTCTGAGTCCCTCTGTTTTATCTTTGGGTTTTGAGGGACTAAATTGTTCTTTGAAAGGCTCATCCCAATCACTCGAATATTTTTTACCCAGTATTTGACCAGCCGTTAATATCGTCAACAAATTTCTGGTCACCAAAGATTGGTGGATTATTTCTAAAGAGGAAATGATCTGGGTAGGCTTAATCTCTAACTCAGCGCAAAAAGGATTTTCATCAGCCTCTAGTGATGTGAATATATCATCTAATATTTTTTCAAACAACAAATTCAGATAAGCATAAGAAATGATTAATAAGCCACTGAAGCCAATAATAGTCTCTGTCTCGTTTGTTATAGGGAAATCGGGTAATACATTTAAGCTCTCTGAAATAGAGAGCGCTGGGTTCCCCCCATACGTGACTGGCACACTAAATCTTATCTGTTTATCAAAAATTTCCCGTGTACAAAGCGGCAGATCATTCTCAGCGATTTTAGGAATGCTAGCTTCCAAAAACGCATAATTGGAATGACTTATCTGCCAGAATTTAGGGGGATTAAGCAATTCAAACTTATCCTCATCTGGCAATACTCTTTCCTGTATCTGAACCTCAGGAAAATTGAGTTTCCAGTTGAAAATTCGGCTATTGGAAAAGGGAGATATAATTCGTCCGAAAGAGCTGGACACGGCGATTAATTCTCACCTATTTTTTGTCGGTGAGCTTCGGATACGGCAGCTTGGACACGGCTAAAAGGTTCTGCAAGCTGTTCAAAACTCAACGACTGTAATATTTGTTTAGCTAGATTCGACTCACTTAAGAAATCCGAATGCGATTGATATTCTTGTTTCTTGCTATCAATTGAGATTATAGGATATTCTATTTTTGGACGCGCTGCCAGATATAAAGTAGAATTAACAATCACCAATGATGGTTTTTCTTTTAATGATTTGAGTAAAGGCATAGCGATTAGCTCAGTAATAATATACGCCTGAAGAGTCTTTCCATACAACGTTTTTTGAAGAGGTGTGGGGCGGATGGGGCTTGTAAGTCTAAACTCAAGTGGATACGTTTCTACATCAGTTACAAGCGCTCCACCACGAAATGAGGCGCCATTTTCAAAAGATACAACATCCACAAAAGCAATTTTATGCTTGATAGGTAACTGAGGATCCATAATATTTAATTTCCTCCTGATGCAATTTACAACAAATTTTTCGTAAAAAGGTGGAAACCGGCATCCTAAACGTTTACCATGCCCGCAAAAAGACACCTATTTTCCTAAAAATGATACATCAAAGATGAAAGCAAGTCAAGCGATCACTCTTTAACCTGCCAGATTCGCCCAATCCGTTGATAACCAGTGAGCGGGACAATTTCTGGCACAATGGCACCATCCGGCCCCAGGCGCAGCAGCCCCAGCGAAGGCCAAACGCCGCCATACAACGCATGGCAGCTCGACCCGGGGTTGAACCACAATCGCCCATCCAGCCAGCGCACTTCGGGGTGATGGGTATGCCCAAAGATGACGACCTGCGCCTGACCAGCAGCACGGCTACAAATGCGCTGATAGCGCTCAAAGCGGTAGCCCTGCGCCACATATTGCACCTTATCCAACCAGTAGGGCAAGAAACCGCCATGCCCATGCATCAGCGCAATCGAAACCCCGGCCAATTCCAACGATTGCACAAGCGGCAACTGCAAGCCAAAGAAGGAATCGCGGTTGCCGCTTGCCGCCCAAACCGGCGCCACCTGACGCAGTTCTTCCAACACGGCCGGCACGCAGGCATCGCCAGCGTGCAGGATGACAGACACGCCAGCGGCCCTGAGGAATGGCAAAACCTGCGGATGCAAGCCATTCACCCGGTCAGGGATGTGTGTATCCGCAATCACTCCAACTGTCAGCACCTCACCCGCCATGCACACCATGGAGGGCGGCTTGCACCGCATCCATTGCCTGCTGCGGATGGAAGAAACGAATGGCATGAATGCCCAGTTCTTTCGCCGCTTCGATATTTTCGACAAAATCATCCACGAAAATCGTTTCGTGCGGCTGCATTCCCAGTCGGCCCAAAATCAGGTTATAAATCGCCGGGTCTGGCTTGGCGAGGCGCACCTCAGCCGAGAAAACCGTTTCATCAAACACGCTCAGCGCCTGATACTTCTCGGTCAGCACCGCCCGCGCCCCATCCCAGGCATTGCTGAGCAGCGCGGTGCGAAATTGCGGACGCAGCCCGTCAATGAAACTCAGCAGGGTGCGGTCTACCCGGTCACCCGCCCAAAACAGGCGCTGAAACTCAAGCATCTGCTCATCCTTCAGGCCAAAATGGGCCTGCACATTGCGCCAGTGCTGCTGCTCAGAAATCTCGCCCACGGTTGCGCGTTGGGCCGATTCCACCACAAACACCTGCCGAATCAACTCCTCTGGGCTAATTCCCAGCCAATCGGCAAGCTGCTGTCGCGGCTGCTCATCTTCCGAACGCACCAACACCCCCCCCATATCAAAAATCACGGCTCGAATCATACCCATTCTCCTAAAACAGAATGGGTATGATTCTACCAGAAGTTTACCCTGCTCAGGCAGCTTTTCGATACGTTGTATTGCAGGCCACCGGGCGATAGCCCATCTGCTCATAGAGCCGCAGTGCGCCGCTCAGGTTTTGAGTATCCACACCCAGCGCCGCCTCGCTCATACCGCGCGCCTTGAGCGCCCGCAGGCAGCTGGCAATCAACGCCCGTGCCACGCCGCGCCCACGCCAGGGCCGCCGCACCGAAATCTCCTCCGTCCAGCCGCGCTGCTGATGAAACTGCCGGTTGGCATCTTCATCAATGAAACCAAGCACCATCCCAACCACTTCATCGCCCCGCCAGGCAACCTGCCACAAATCTGTTTGGAATTGCGGATTTTCCAACCAGGACTGATAATCTTTCTCCTCTGGCTCGCAATAGCCCCAATGATCGCGGAAGGCCTCTTGCATTGCATCCCACACCTTACGATACTGCGATGCATCCACCGAACGCAGTTCCACCCCATCCGGCAGTGGCAAATCGGGGATGTTTTCCAGGTCGGGGCGCACCATTGTGTAAAACTGTCGTTCAACATGATAGCCGGCGGCCTGTGCCAGGGCGTGTTTTCCGGCTTCCTTCTCGTCGGCAAACAGTTCAAAGAAGCACTGCGCATGAGGCTGCCCGGCAGTCACCACCCGCAGGCGGCGCTCTGACCAATCCAGCATTGCCCGCCCCAACCCTTTCCGCCGCCAATCCTGGCACAGGAAGCCAATGCTCCACAGGATGAGAATATCCGGCTGCTGAATGCGCCATTCCACCCGGCAATAGCCAATCGGTTTGCCATTCACCTCAGCGAACAACAAATCGTGCTGTGGGTCGCAGTGCGTCAGGTGCGTGTAATTGTGCCGCACCTGCTCCAGTGTATCGGTGCGCTCCAGCCCATCGGCGCGGGTAATATCCTGCAAAATTTCCAGAATTACGGCATAATCTTCCTCGCCACGAAAATTGCGAAAGCTCAGCCCAGGAATGGTCGGCACCTGCGGCAACTCAATCAGACTTTCAATTTCTGTTATCATCTTGTTTCATCCTTCTGCCACCGTCTGAGTGCCCAATTCGCGCCCAGACCGTAGCTCTTTTTCAAATGTCATATACTGACGGGCAACGTGCATTCCTGCCCGCTCATAGAGGCGTGTGGCACCCGTCAGGCTGCTTGCATCCACGCCCAGGCCCACCTTGGTGAACCCACGGCGATAAAATTCGCCAAAGGTGTGATACAACAAGGCCAGCCCCAGGCCGCTCCGTCGCCAGGGGCGGCGCACGCCCAGCTGATCCAGCCAGCCCATCTGCTCATCCTCTTCGCTGTGCGGTGTGCATAACGAAAAACCAGCCACTTCGTCGCCAGCCATCGCCACAAACCAAAGCGCAGGGTCGTAGTAAGGATCATTTGCCACCCTTGCCATCGTACGCTGATAGCGCTGCTCAAATGGCTCCTCAACAAAACCCCAATGGTCACGGAAAGCATCCATCACCGCTGCCACGACCGCCCGCTCTTCCTGCCCGGCCACCATGCTGCGGATGACAATCCCTTCCGGCAGCACCGGCTGCGGTGGCTGGTTGACCATCTCAATCCGCATCTGATAGAAGGAGCGCACATGCTCAAACCCCAGCGAGCGCAACAAACGCCCGGCATCCACCTGTTGGGTAGGCAGGCCATGCGAAAGGGTCACGCGCACCCCCTCGGGCGAAAGCGGCAAACGCAGCCGGGCCTGCTCTTCGGCCCAACGAGCCAACGCAGTACCAAGCCCGCGCCCGCGGTGTTCCGCATCCACGCACGCCCACAAATACTTATGCACATACGGCGCAGCGATGTCCCACAATTCGCCATAGGCCACCGGACAACCTTCCGGCGTCAGCACCAGGGCTGTATGCTCCGCCAGGTCAAAGCCCGGCGTCTTCCAAACCATCTGCATACTCTCAATCGAATCGAGATTGCTGCCAATTGTATCCTGTCCGTAGCGGTTGAAGAGTTGCACCGCCTGCGGCAGGTCATCCAGTGTTGCCGGGCGGACAACATACCCGGCGGGAAAATTCTTGTATTCCATCCTTACCTCCATAAAAACCAGTTAACCATTCCGATGCAGCTTGCCAGTGCGCTTTGCATAGCGCTCGGCCTGCCGAAAAACCCACAACCCCAACGGGATGAGCAACGCGCCCATGCCCAACACCGGCCAAATTTTGGGCCACAAAGCCGCAAACGGTGCGCCATCCAACAAGGCCAGGCGTGTCCCCTCCAGCACATAGGTCGCCGGACTATAAACCGAAACCGCCCGCAACACCCCCGGCAAGACACTGGTCGGATAATAGACCCCCGAAACCAGCATCAGCAAGGCGATGAAGACATGCGTCATCTGCGAGCCGCGCTCCGGGAAGAGCAGCGGCAGCACCG
>CAYVRT010000019.1:0-17861 GCA_964453115.1 uncultured Anaerolinea sp.
CGGCTGCCCGCTGGCTCAACCTCTAACCATTGCGCACGAATTTGACCATCCGCAGCACATTGCCCAACTGCGCATCATAGCGATACGTCACCTCATCCATCACACGGCGGATGAAGTAAATTCCCAACCCACCCACAGCCCGCTTATCAAGCGGACAGGAGACATCCGGTTCTGTTTGTTCCAACGGATTGAAGGGCTTGCCCTGGTCTATAATTTCCACCGCAAACAGCCCATCCAGACAGGCACAGCGCATCTGCACCATACCGGTCTGCCCTTTGGGGTAAGCATAGGAAATAACATTGGTGACCGCCTCGTCCACGGCAAGGCGCACCTCAAAAAGCTGCCGATCGTTTAAACCCAATTCTCGTCCAAGGTCTGTGATAAAATCCAGCACCTGGG
Organism: uncultured Anaerolinea sp.; assembly: GCA_964453115.1. Lineage (GTDB taxonomy): Bacteria > Chloroflexota > Anaerolineae > Anaerolineales > Anaerolineaceae > JAIWNK01. The sequence goes on from CAYVRT010000019.1 coordinate 400, forward strand.
CGAGCATCTCAATCTGATTAGGAAAAGACAATTCCTGTTCCATAAACATCTTGATTTTACCAGGAATTGGGTCAAAATTCCCATCCACAAAAATCAGAATCGCCTTATAATTATAGAAGACTTTGAAAAGGACTCTTTTTATGGTGGACGAAACCCAATTGAAAGCGATTCTGAGCAAGGCCTTTCCTGGAATTCTGGATAGCGAGGCTGATGAGCTAATCCAGTCTGGTCGTGTTCTTTACTTTGAGCCTGGCAGTGTGCTATGCCAGGAAGGGGCATTGGAATCCACCTTTTATGTCATTCTGGAAGGGGATGTCGAAGTAACCAAGAGCATCAACCAATCGGAAGAGCGGTTTCTGACCAATTTATCTGCCGGGGCGTTCTTTGGTGAAATGGCAATCATCCACAGCGCACCGCGCGCCGCAACCATCACCACCCTCACCCGCACCAAGGTGCTGGAAATTCCGCGCGAAGGGTTTGCCAAAATGTTGCAACGCTCCAGCAGCATGTCTATGGCAATTGTGCGCGAAATCAGCCGCCGCTTGCGTGAAAACGACGAAATGGCAATTGGCGATCTGCGCCAGAAGGCCGGACAACTGGCCGAAGCCTATCAGCAATTGGCCGAGCAAGATTACGCCCGGCGCGTCTTCCTCACCACCATTGCGCATGAGCTGCGGACCCCGCTCATGGCTGCCAACGGCTACCTGCACCTGATTCGCAGCGGCGCGCTGCAAGGCGAATCGCTCAACAGCGCCCTCGACACCATCTCGCGCAATCTGCTCGAAATCACCAGCCTGACCAATGACATTCTCTTCCTGCAAGAGATGGAACTGATCCTGCCCGAATTTGAGCCAACCGATGTTGGCGACGTGGTGCGCCTGGCAATTAAAGGACTGCAAGAGCGCTCCAAACAAAGCAACATCAAGCTGCACATAAACATTCAGCCCGATTTGCCGCGCGTCCAGGCAGATAGCAAGAGCCTGAGCCGCGCGATTGCCGCGATCATTGATAATGCAATCAAGTTCAGCCCCGAAGGCGGCGATGTGCATGTCACGGTTGGCAACGACTCAACCCAGGTATGGATCATCATCCAGGATCATGGCGTCGGCATCCCGGCCCAATACCTGCCGCGCATCTTTGAGCGCTTCTTCCACCTGGATGAAGTCAATGGACATATGTTCCGCGGCGCAGGCCTGGGGCTTTCCATTGCCCGGCAGGTGATTGAACAGCACAAAGGCCGCATCACCGTTGATAGCGAAGTGGGGCAAGGCAGCACCTTCATCGTGCGCCTGCGCCGCTGAACCATTTAGCCAATTGTCAAAACAACAATCCCCGCTATCGTCAGCAACATGCCGATGGCGGTTTTTAATGTCAGTGGCTCGCCGCCGACAATCAGGCCCATCAACGCGCCAAACAAAGGCGAAGTGAAGGCAATCGGCATCACCTTGGTTAAAGGTGCGCCCTTAATCGCCGTGTAGAAACACAGCATCCCAACGGCTCCCGCCACCACACCGCCGCCAATCACCATATAGAGCAGCGCCTTTGGCCCAGCCTGCGGCACCGTCTTCCATTGCGGGTAACTGGCAATTGCTAAAATCACCAACGCCACCGCCGTGCGGATGGTGATGCCCATTGTTGGTGAAAGGTTGCCCAAATGCAGGCCTTTCTTTTCAAAATATCCGCCCACCCCCCAGGCAATCGCCGTCAACAAAGCAAACAATTGTGGTTTCATTCCAGGCTCCTTTCTTTTGCATTACCAGTGAAAATAATCTTCAAAACGCACCGACCAACCACGGGGCAAAAAAGCACCGGAAGGCAAGTCTTGCTCATACTGTCCTTGATATGCGCCGCGCCGAATGGACTCCAAGGCCAGCACCAGCGCATCTACATCGGCAAAGCTATTGTAGAGGCCAAAGGAAATGCGCACCATGCCCGGCACCGCCCGGCGGTCATCGGCCAAAATTTGCTCGCGCACCAAAGCCGATTGCACCTCATCCACGCCCATCAATTGCAGCAAATAGGGGTGCGCACAAAAACAACCATTTCGCACACCAATGCCATACTCAAAGCCCAAAATGGCGGCCAGCAAATAATGCGAAAACCCTTCCAGATTGAGCGGAATGACACCCAGGCGCTCCTGCACTGCCGCCGGGTCCTGCCCACCATAGAGGCGCAGGCCGGGCAAGGCACGCAGCTTGCGCAAGGCATATTCGGTCAACTCCATCTCGTGCTGCGCCACCGCATCCATGCCAATCGCTTCCAGACCGGCAATTGCTGCCGCCAACGCCACCGCCCCAATCGTGTTGGGGCTGCCCGCCTCATCGCGTTCAGGCGGAGCAGACCAAACTACCTGGTCGAGAGTCACAATTTCCACCTCGCCGCCGCCGCGCAAATCGGGCTCGCCCTCGGCAAAACAATCGCGCCGGCCAATCAATGCGCCGCAACCAAATGGCGCATACATCTTGTGTGCCGAGATCGTCACATAATCGAAATGGGCCGGGTCTGACAGGGGCAACATCTCCACCCGACGGTGCGGCGCCAATTGGGCGCAATCCACTGCAATTTGCACCCCGGCAGCATGTGCTTTCTCTGCCAGACGATGCACCGGGTTAATCACCCCGGTCACATTGCTTGCTCCGCTAATTGCCACCAGCCCAACCCGCCCGGCATATTGCCGCAACCGGGCATCAAAATCATCCTCGTCCAATTGTCCATTTTCCAAAACGCCAATATGCACCACTTCGGCCACTGCCCGCCAGGGCAAATCATTCGAATGATGCTCCATTGTGCTAACCAGGACAACCGGGTTGGGCATGGAAAAGCGAAACCGGCGCGCCAGCTTGTTCACCGCCTCGGTTGTATTCTTGCCAAAGATGCAGACATGTTCATCCGCATTGGCGCCGACAAAACGCAACACGGCCTGGCGCGCCTCTTCATAGAAATGGGTGGAAAGCTGACTTTTGAAACCTGTGCCACGATGGACACTGCTGTAGTAAGTGAGAAAATTCTGCACCGCATCGGCCACCCGGTGCATAGCAGGGGTCGAAGCAGCGTTATCCAGATTAATGTAGGGAACAAGCCGCCCATCGAGCAGCGGAACCGGTGTATCTACCCCGGTGAACAACGAACGATATAGCATCCCATCCATTCGAATTTCTCCTTTTTTTGTACTATTTTCCCAAAACCACTTGCAAAACAATTTGTTTTGGTATATACTTGTGTCAAAAAGTGGTTAAAAGTGGTTAAAAGTGGAGCGCCGGCAGCTGTCCGGCGTTCCGCATATACCGGAGAAGTAGAACTTATGTTCCTTGGACAATACGAGCACACCATTGATGAAAAAGGTCGCATGACCATCCCCGCCCGCTTCCGCGAGATGCTGGAAGATGGCGCCTACATCATGCTCGGCCTCGACCAAAACTTGATGGTGATGACCGCCTCGTACTACGAACAGAAAGCTGAAAAAGCCAACGAACAATCCATCACCAACGAAGACGCCCGCATGCTCAAACGGCTGCTATTCTCGACCGCCAGCCGAGTCGAATTTGACAAAGCCGGGCGCATCCTCATCCCGCAATTCCTGCGCAACCTGACCGGCATGCAAAATTCAGCCGTTGTGGTGGGCGTGGGACAGCTCTTTGAAATCTGGACGCCCGAACGTTGGGGCGAGCAATTGACGCAGCTTCAAGACAGCCAGATGACCGCCAAACGTTTCACCACCCTCGACATTTGACGCATGATCCCATCCCAGACCACACCACCGCATCTTTCTGTTCTTTACCAGGAAATTATACACGCTTTAAGGCCAACCAGCCCAGGCAAATATGTGGATGCAACCATCGGTGCAGGGGGGCATGCCTGGGGAATTTTGGAGGCCAGTGCGCCGGATGGGCGTCTGCTCGGCTTCGATCTCGATCCGCAGGCGCTGGCGCTGGCAAGCCAGCGCCTGTCGCTATTTGCGGGGCGCTTCACCCTGTTTCAGGCCTCCTACACCACCCTGCTGAACGCCCTGCAAACGCAAGGTTGGCAGGCCGTAGATGGCATCGTCCTCGACCTGGGCGTCTCCTCGATGGAACTCGACACCCCGGCGCGCGGTTTTTCCTTCCAGCATGATGGGCCGCTCGACATGCGCTTTTCGCCCACTGCCCCCACCACTGCCGCCGACCTGGTCAACACCCTGGAAGAAACCGAACTGGCCGACCTGCTCTGGCGCTACGGTGAAGAAAAACAATCCCGCCGCATTGCCCGCGCCATCATCGCCGCCCGCCCACTTCACACCACCCGGCAGCTTGCCGACCTCATCCGCAACCTGCTCGGCCAGGGCCGACTTCACCCCGCCACGCGCACCTTCCAGGCCTTGCGCATCGCCGTCAACGACGAATTGCGCTCGCTTGAAACCACCCTGCCGAACGCCATTCAGGCCCTTGCACCCGGTGGACGGTTGGCCGTCATCTCCTTCCACTCGCTGGAAGACCGTATCGTCAAGCAGTTTCTGCGCCGCGAGGCCAGCCACTGCATCTGCCCTCCCGAACAACCCATCTGCACCTGCCAGCACCGGGCAACCGTCCAACTCCTCACCAAACACGCCATCATTCCCGCCCCCGCCGAGATTTCCCAAAACCCACGTTCCCGCAGCGCCAAACTGCGCGTGGCCGAGAAACTCCTGGCATGATTCTTGCAACTGAGACAGTACAATGAGCGACCGTTTTCAATCTCGCTGGATCAACGCCTACCGACAGGCCCCCTGGAGAACCCAAATTCAATGGATTGGGGTCTTCATGTTGGGTCTGATTGCAATTGTACTGGTTGCCGGTCTCTATCTAAACATCACCGCCCAGGCCGCTGCCGCCGGGGTTGAAATTCAGCTCATGGAGAATGAACGGGAGACCCTCCAGCGCCAAATTTCTGATCAGCGCGCCCGTCTTGCACTTCTCACCTCTGCCTCCGTCATGGAAGCCCGCGCCCTCGAACTAGGCTACGAGCGCGCCGATGTGGAAAATGCTGTTTATGTCGTTGTACCAGGCTACACCGGACGCACCCTGGCCCCCCTGGCCCTGCCCGCCAACGCCCTCAACGAGCAGCCACCCCTCGTGCTGCCCGCCTACCGCCAATCTTTGTGGGAGTGGCTGTTTGAGGCCACCCTGCGCATTCGCCGCAGCACCCCCTGAGGAGGCATTCGAATGAACTTATTCAAAATTACCCGCATTCACAGCGCCGGTTTCCTACTCGCCATGATGAGCCTGCTCATCATCCTGCAAATGGTGCGCATTCAGACCAATGTCAATGCCCAGGTGTTGAGCGAAGAAGCTGAAACCCGCTATGGCTATGAACGACGGCGCATCTACCCCGAACGCGGCGCCATCTACGACCGCTGGGGGCATCTCCTGGCCGGTAACAAAGAAGTTTACGAAGTTGGCATTGCTCTCAACCAGGTCAGCGACCCGCAAACCATCGCCATGGTTGCCGCCGGCCTGCTCGACCTCGACCAGGCAACCGTCTATTCCCTTGCCAGCCAGCCCTACATTCGCGGCCAACAGGAATACATCGTCCTGAAAGATTTTGTCAGCGCCGAAACCATTCAACAAATTAGCGACCTGCAAGACCAGTACGCCAATGCCAAAACCCGCAAGGGCGAAACAGGCCCCAACCTGAACGGATTGCACTGGGTCGGCCATTTGCAGCGCACCTATCCCGAAAACGCACTCGGCTCCAATGTCTTGGGCTTTTATTCCTTCCGCGACCGCACCAATGGAATTGGTTATTTTGGGATTGAGGAAAAATATAACGACCTGATGGCTGGCGTGCCGCTCGATGTCATTCTGCCCGTAGACCCGAAAGAAATTGTTGAAGTGCCGGTCGTCCCACCCGGCGCCAGCCTGGTGCTGACCATAGACCGGGCCATTCAAGCCAGCGTTGAGCGCATTCTGGATGATGCAGTCGAACGCAATGGCGCAGTTTCAGGCACCATCATCGTTCTCGACCCACGCAGCGGAGAGGTGCTAGCCATGGCAACCACCCCGCGCCTCAACCCCAATCAATATTGGGATTATGGCGACTTATTCCCCGGCAGCACACCTTATAACCGTGCCATCAGCCAGACTTATGAACCCGGCTCTGTCTTCAAAGTCCTCACCATGGCTGCCGCACTGGATGCAGGCATCGTCACCCCTGAAACCAACTTTCTGGATAACGGCGCCATCGAAGTGGGCGGTATTACCATCTATAACTGGGATCGCGGGGCGTGGGGCTGGCAAACCATGACCGGTTGTATGCAGCACTCATTGAACGTCTGCCTGGCCTGGGTGGCAACCGAGCTTGGCCCAACCCGCTTCTATGACTATCTGAAGGCCTTTGGCATCGGTCACCGCACCAACATTGACCTATCCGGCGAACAAATTTGGCCGCTCAGCCTGCCCGGTGACTCCACCTGGTACCAGGTCAACCTTGGCACCAATTCCTTTGGGCAAGGGGTAGCCGTCACCCCCATTCAAATGGCAGCGGCTGCCTCGGCCCTGGCAAATGATGGCAACATCATGGCCCCGCACATGGTCAAGGCCGTCATTCAGGATGGCAAACAACGCGATGTGCGCCCGATGATCATTGGCAGCCCCATTTCGCCACAAACAGCGCAGAGCATCACCGACATGTTGGCAATCTCGCTCGAAGAAGAATCATCCGATGCCCTGGTCGAAGGCTACCGCGTGGCTGGCAAAACTGGCACAGCCGAAATCCCTTCACCGCAGGGCTATCTCAGCGATGCAACCAACGCCTCGTTCGTTGGCTGGGGTCCAGCCGATGACCCGCAATTCCTCGTCTACGTCTGGTTGGAAAAGCCAGCCAGTTCTCCCTGGGGATCGGTTGTTGCTGCCCCGGTCTTTCGGGATGTCGTCAAAGAACTGGTCGTGCTGCTCAACATACCACCCGATTCCATCCGTCAGCAAATCCGTTGAAAGAGGAAGACCCTTGCTCACTCTGGCCGATATTCTCGAAGCCCTGACCGGCACCCGCCCCGAAAATGCCTCGCTGATTCTCAGTGAGGCAGCGATTGATTCAAGGCAGGTCATCCCCGCTGCGCTGTTTGTTGCCCTGCCGGGCGAACGCGCCGATGGTCACGACTATGTCGGTGCAGCATTTGAGCGCGGTGCGGCACTGGCGCTGGTGCAAAAAGACCTCTCGGATCGCTTCCCCACCCTGGACCTGCGCAACGAATCGGACGTTGCCACAAGCATTCAATTGCAACCGCCCTTCTGCCTGCTTGTGCCTGATAGCCTGAAAGCGCTGCAAACCATTGCCGCCGCCTGGCGGCGCAAGTTGAACGTACGCAGCATTGGCATCACCGGCAGCGTGGGAAAATCCACCACCAAAGAGCTGGTCAGTGAGGTAATCAGTCAGCGCTACCGCACGCTGAAAAATATCGGCAACCTGAACAACGAAATTGGCCTGCCGCTGACCCTTTTGCGACTCGGGCCGGGTCACGAACGCGCCGTGCTGGAAATGGGCTTCTACGTCCCCGGCGAAATTGAATTTCTCTGTAACCTGGCCCTGCCCAGCATCGGCGTCATCACCAATGTTGGCTCCGTTCACGCCGAGCGCGCCGGGTCGCAGGAAGCAATTGCGCGCGGTAAGGCCGAACTGGTGCAATCCCTGCCAGCCAATGGCTGGGCGATCCTCAACTATGACGACCCCTGGGTGCGTCCAATGGCCGAGAAGACCCGGGCCAATGTGCTGTACTATGGGCTGGACCCGCGCGCCCACCTGTGGGCCGATGAAATCAGCGGCATGGGGCTCAGCGGCATCCGCTTCCGCCTGCACTACCAGCGCGAAATTCTGCACCTGCGTGTGCCGCTCATCGGCCAACATTCGGTGCATACGGCGCTGCGCGCTGCTGCTGTTGGGTTGGTTGAGGGGCTCACCTGGCCTGAAATCATTCGCGGCTTGCAACAAGGCCACACCCAGCTGCGCCTGGTCGCCGTCCACACCCCCGGCGGGGCCTTGCTATTGGATGACACCTACAATGCCTCGCCCGAATCCACCCTGGCTGCGCTCAATCTGCTGGCCGAAATGGGCGGTCGGCGCATTGCCGTGCTGGGGGATATGCTGGAGCTTGGCCCCTATGAACAGCAGGGGCATGAAATGGTGGGCGTGCGCGCCGCCGAAGTTGCGCGGCTGTTGGTCACAGTTGGCGAACGCGGCGCACTGATAGCCGCTGCCGCCCAATCTGCCGGGCTTGCAAAGCGCTCCATCCACAGCGTTGCCACCACGCAAGAGGCCATTGAACTGTTGAGCAGCCTGCTGCACGAAGGCGATGTTGTGCTGGTGAAAGGCTCTCACGGTTTGCGTATGGACCGCATTGTTACCGCATTGGAGAAAAACGCATGACAGACACTTCCCTGGCCCTGGCTTTGAGTGGATTGAGCTTCATGCTGGCTGTCATTTGGGGCAACCCGTTGCTACGTGTATTGCGCCACCTCAAAATTGGCAAGCTCATCCGGTTAGAAGGCCCCGATAGCCACATGACCAAAATGGGCACCCCCACCATGGGCGGTGTGATGATTCTGGCCCCCGTCACACTGTTAACGGTGCTGCTCAATGCAGCCAGTTTGCTGGGCCTGAATGTCTTGGGGCGCTCGGTCATGCTGCCGCTCCTGGTTATGCTCGGCTTTGCTGCACTGGGCGCGCTGGATGATTGGGAAGGCATTCGCGGCCCTCGGCGTGGGCTGGGCATGCGCGCCCGCACCAAATTCCTCTTCCAGGTGCTGCTGGCAGTCGGCACAGCCATCGTCCTGCGCTATGTGCTGGATGCCCCAACCATGTACTGGCCCGGTGGCGAAGGCGAAATTGAGCTTGGCTTCTGGTACATTCCTGTAGCAGCTTTTGTCATCGTCAGCGGGTCCAATGCCGTCAACTTCACCGATGGGCTGGATGGGCTGGCTGGCCTCATCTCGGCCACCTGTTTTGTTGCATATGGCAGTATTGCCATCATGCAGGGGCAGGTCTTTCTGGCGCGCTTCTGTTTCACCCTGGTTGGTGCGCTGTTTGGCTTCTTGTGGTTCAATGTTCATCCCGCCCAACTCTTCATGGGCGATACCGGTTCGCTGGCGCTCGGCGCCACCCTGGCAGTAGTTTCGCTGATGACCGGGCAATGGCTGTTGCTGCCGCTGATTGCCATCATCCCCATGAGCGAGGTAATCAGCGTCATCATTCAAATTGCCTACTTCAAGCTGACGCACGGCAAGCGCTTCTTCAAAATGGCGCCCCTGCATCATCATTTCGAGCTGCTCGGCTGGAGCGAAACCCAGGTCGTGCAGCGCTTTTGGCTGGTCAGCCTGCTGGCCGCCATGCTGGGCGTCGCCCTGGCCTTTGTATGAGGTTGCAAATGAATCCTGGTTGGAAAAAACATCGCGTCCTGATCATCGGCATCGCCCGGCAAGGGGTTGCCCTGGCGCGCTACCTGGCGGCACAGGGCGCCGATGTCACCCTCAACGACCAGCGGGATGCTGAACAACTATCAGCCACCCGTCAGGCACTGGCCGACCTGCCCATTGCCTGGGCCCTGGGCGGGCATCCGCTCAGCCTGCTCGACGGAATCGAGACAGTCTGCGTCTCGGGCGGTGTGCCGCTCACCCTACCCATCATTCAAGAAGCACAGCGGCGCGGCCTGCACTTGACGAATGATACCCAGGTCTTTCTCGACTCAGTACCCTGCAAAGTGATTGGCATTACCGGCTCGGCCGGAAAAACCACCACCACCACCCTGGTTGGACGCATGGCGCAAGCCCTGCACCCCCATCCGGTTTGGGTGGGCGGCAACATCGGGCAACCGCTGGTGGAACGACTGGATGAGATTCAGCACCGCCATCTCGTCATTCTGGAGCTTTCCAGCTTCCAACTGGAACTGGTCACCCTGTCGCCACAGGTCAGCGCCGTGCTAAACATCACCCCCAACCACCTTGACCGGCATGGAACCATGCAGGCCTACACAGCCGCCAAAGCACGTATTCTGGATTTTCAAACCCCCGCCGATATTGCCATTCTCAACCAGCAAGACCCCGGCTCGGCGGCATTGGCCGAACGAGTGCGCGGGCGCTGCCTGTGGTTTGGAATGCAACGCCCACCAGCTGGACAAGCAGGCTGCTTCTTTGCCGATGGGAAAATTTGCCACACCGATGGGCAGACCGAACAGGCACTCTTTGATCAGGAGAAAATTCTACTGCGCGGCGCACATAACCTGCTCAATGTCCTGGCTGCCTGCACCATTGCCCTGGCTGCCGGGCTGCCCGGCGAAGGGCTGGTGCAGGGTGTCGAGAATTTCGGCGGCGTGCCCCACCGCCTGGAGCTGGTACGCAGCCTGCGCGGCGTGCGCTGGTACAACGACTCAATCGCCACAGCTCCCGAACGAACAATTGCCGCAATTCGATCCTTCAATGAGCCGCTCATCCTGCTGCTGGGCGGGCGCGACAAAAACCTGCCCTGGGACGACCTGGCCGAAATCGTGCGGCAGCGGGCATGTAAGGTTATCATCTTTGGCGAAGCAGGCGAGAAAATTTTCGCCGCCCTGCAACAAGCCGGGTTTACCGGCACCATTCTGCACACCGAAAAATTGCAGGCGGCTGTGCAGGCCGCCGCCCGCCTGGCCGAAACAGGCGAGGTGGTGTTGCTCTCACCGGGCGGCACCAGTTTCGATGAATTTGTAGATTTTGAACAGCGCGGGGAGCGCTTCCGGCAATGGGTGAAGGAGATTCAATGAGTAACCATACAGTTTCCTGGAACAGCGAAAGCCCAACTGCTCAGCGCCGTCCCATCCACCTGCGCATGGACGTGCCATTCTTCATCGTTGCTTTCTGTTTGCTGGCCTTTGGCCTGCTGATGGTCTATTCGGCCAGTTTGCAGCCCTCCATCATCCTCAAAGGCACGCCCTATCACTTCTTCCTCAATCAAATCAAATGGGCTGTGCTGGGCGTTTTGGTTGCAACCATTGCCATGTATGTAGATTACCGCAAGCTTAAGCCCTTCATCGTGCCGATGATCATTCTCACCCTCTTGCTGCTGTTGGGAGTACTGATTTTTGGCGAAGAACGGCTAAACGCCCGGCGCTCTTTTGCTGGCGGCTCCATGCAACCTTCCGAGCTTGCCAAGCTGGCCGTTGTGCTATACCTGGCCTACTGGCTGAATGCCAAGAAAGATAACATCAACAACATCACCGTCGGCCTCATCCCCCTGCTCAGCATCCTGGGCATCATCAGTGGGCTCATTCTGTTGCAACCAGATATCAGCGCCGCGGCCACCATCATCCTGCTTGGCATGTTGCTCTTCTTCCTGGCTGGCGGCAACTTCCGCCAAATTCTGATCGTTGGTGTTGCCACCCTGCTGCTCGGCAGCCTGATTGTCACAGCCAGTTCGTCGCTGAACCAAACAGCCCGGAATCGTCTCGGCGATTACATCAGCGGTCTGCAAGACCCGGCCCAGGCCTCCGAACACATTCAGCGCAGCATTGAATCGGTCGTGCGCGGCGGCGTGTTTGGCGTGGGCATTGGGCGCGGCACGACCAAGTTCACTGGTCTGCCCGTTGCACACACCGACTCAATTTTTGCCGTCATCGTTGAAGAAACCGGCCTGATTGGTGGCATTCTAACCGTCCTGCTCTACACGGCCTTTTTGTGGCGTGGGCTAAAAATTTCACTCGCCGCCCCCGACTTGGTAGGGCGCATCCTGGCTTCTGGGTTAACCCTGTGGGTCTTTCTGGAGGCCACAATCAACATCGGCGTGATGGTTAACCTGCTGCCCTTTGCTGGAAACGCGCTGCCCTTCATCAGCGCTGGCGGCTCCAGCCTGACTGCCAGCCTGGTGGCTGTGGGATTAATTTTGAATGTCTCGCGCGTGACTGCGCTGGAGAAAGAGAAACTTTCAGAAGGGAGGTCGGTCCATGCGGTTACTGATTTGCGCTGGCGGAACGGGCGGCGGGGTCTCCCCCGCACTCGCCGTTCTGCAAGCACTCGGCAGTGAAACAACCGCCACCGTGTTATGGGTGGGTGGTGAAGGTGGCATGGAGGCTGACCTGGTAAAACGCCAGGGTCTGGACTATCGCGCCATCCCTGCCGCCGGGGTGCATGGCGTGGGACTGCGCGCCTTGCCCGGCAACCTGCTGCGTCTGCTGCGCGGCAGCTTTGCCGCCCGCCGCATCGTGAACGAATTCAAGCCCGATATATTGTTCTTCACCGGTGGCTACGTGGCCGTGCCAATGGCACTTGCCGCCGGACGCCGCCCGCGCCTGCTCTATGTTCCCGACCTTGAGCCAGGCCTGGCGCTCAAGGCCCTGGCGCCAATGGCATCGCACCTGGCGCTGACTGCCCCAGCCTCGGCCAGCTATTTCAATCGTCGCATCCCACACACCATCACCGGCTACCCAACACGCGCCGAATTGGCCCGCTGGACTCGTTCAGAGGCCCGGCAAACCCTCGCCATCCCCGAAGGCGAACCCGTTGTGTTGGTAATGGGCGGCAGCAAAGGCGCCCACTCCATCAATCGCGCCCTGGCAGGCATCCTGCCCGACCTGCTCAACGAGGCCCACGTTTTGCACCTGAGCGGCAAACTGGATTGGCCGGAAGTTCATGCCCATCAGCAACAGCTCAACCCTGCGCAGGCTGCCCGCTATCATCCATTTCCCTACCTGCACGAAGAAATGGGTGCGGCTCTGGCAGCCGCCGATTTGGCTGTTTGCCGGGCCGGTGCCTCCACCCTGGGCGAACTGCCGCTCTTTGGTCTGCCCGCCCTTCTCGTCCCCTACCCCTACGCCTGGCGCTACCAAAGCGTCAATGCCGCCTACCTGGTGGAAAAAGGCGCCGCCCAATCAATGCGCGATGAACAATTGGGGCAGGAATTGCTGCCCACCCTGCATTCTCTGCTCAGAAACGAAACCAAACGTCTGCAAATGCGCCAGGCCATGCAGTCCCTGGCCCACCCGCAAGCCGCCCAAACCCTGGCCCGCCTGCTCATTCAGCTGGCCCAGGCGCCCTCGCAGCCTTCGCGACAGCGAGGAAAGGAAGCCCCCCTATGATGAGCCTGACCGTCACCTTTTGGATGTATGTAATCACCTTCGCAGTGGTTGGTGCCATGCGTGGTTGGGTGAAGGAACTGCTGGTTGTTTTCAGCGTCATCCTGTGCCTCTTCCTGATCAACGTCCTGGATACCTTCACGCCCGTCTTTCGCGTCCTGGCTGGCTCGCCCATCTCGCTCTTTTGGGTCAAAACCATTTTGCTGCTGGTATTAACCTTTTTCGGCTACCAATCTCCCAATATTCCCAAAATTGCCAGCACCGGCAAACTGGCGCGTGACCGGCTGCAAGATGTACTGCTTGGCTTTGTCCTCGGCGCAATTAACGGTTTCTTTGTCTTTGGCACCATCTGGTACTTTTTGGATAGCGCTGGCTACCCATTCGCCTTCATTTACCCGCCCATGGATGGCGACCCGCTCGCCCAAAGCGCCTACAACATGTTGCCCTTCCTGCCACCCAACTGGCTCGTCCCGCCCTACATCTACTTCGCCGTTGGCCTGGCATTCGTCTTTGTTCTGGTGGTATTCATCTAAACCTATGACACACATTCACCTGATTGGAATTGGAGGAAGCGGACTTTCCGCAATTGCCCGGCTGCTGCTGGAACAGGGCCATACCGTCAGCGGCTCGGACCACAGTGCATCGCCGTTGATTGCCGAACTGGCGCTGGCTGGCATTGCCGTGATGATTGGTCACGACCCGCAGCACATTCACGGCGCCGACCTGGTTGTGCGATCCTCCGCCATCCCCGACCACAACTGCGAAGTGCAGGCCGCCCTGCAAGCCGGCATTCCCGTCCTCAAGCGGGCCGAATTCCTCGGCCAATTGATCCAGGATCATCAGACCCTGGCCGTTGCTGGCACGCACGGCAAAACCACCACCACCGCTCTGCTAGCCTGGCTGTTACACAGCCTCAACAAGCAACCCTCCTATCTGATTGGCGGAATCGCCAAAAATTTAGGCGTCAATGCTCATGCCAACAGCGGTGCACAATTCGTCATCGAGGCGGATGAATACGACCGCATGTTCCTTGGCCTGAGCCCCGACCTGGCAATTGTGCTGAACGCTGAACACGACCACCCCGATTGCTTCCCCACCCCGCAGGACTATCAACAAGCCTTTGTTCAATTTGTCCAGCGCATCCGCAGCCAACCAGGGCCCGGCCTGTTGCTCACCGGTTACGACACCCCCAACAGCCGCGCATTGCAAACCGCCCTCCCGCGCGGCTGCCGCGCCCAAACCTTTGGCCTGCAAGAAGGCGCCAATTATCGCGCCGAAGACCCGCACAGCAACCCCCTGGGCGGTGTTTCCTTCCGCCTGACGCACAATGGCAAAACTCTGCTCGAAGAAGTGCAATTGCAAATTCCGGGGCTGCACAACGCCAGCAATGCCTGCGCCGCGCTAGCAGCGCTCTGCGAACTGGGCCTGACTGAGGCTCAGCGAACACAGGCCGCTCAGGCTGCCAGCCAATTCAAAGGCGCAGGTCGCCGCTTTGATGTGTTGGGGCAGGCAGGTGGCATCACCATCATCAACGATTATGCCCATCACCCAACCGAAATCCGCACCACCCTGGCCGCTGCCCGCAGCCGTTACCCCCAAGGCCGCATTTGGGCGCTTTGGCAACCGCACACCTACTCGCGTACCCAAACCCTGTTGGATGACTTCTGCGATGCATTCAATCAGGCCGATCAGGTCATCATCACCCCCATCTATGCAGCCCGCGAGCAGGCCAGCAATTTCACTACAGAAAATATCCTGGCACGTTTCTACAGCCGCTGTCATGTTGCTGCCCCGCAAAACTGGGCAAAAGCCGGCCACAACGCCGAAGAAATTACCGCCGCATTGGTTGCAGAACTGCGCCCCGGCGACGTGCTGCTTGTCCTCTCCGCCGGAGATGCCGACCAGATTGGCCGAGATGTTTTTCACCACTTCCAAAACCTGGAGAAAAGCCATGCCTGAGAAGAAGAAACCGCACAACACCCAACGCACCTACGCCGCCGAAACGACCACCACGCTGCAAATCGTCCCCCTACCCGAGGAGGACTCGCACCAACGGAACCCATCGCGACCCGGTCAGCAGGGCGCTGTTGCACCCCAACCACGAACGCCCATCAGCCCTGCCGAACAGCAGGCACTCGTGGATAAACTAATCCATTTTTTGAGCAAATTCTAATCCCCTTGCCATGAAGTCTTCCCGCCATCTGCCCTTGCCCGCCCTGCGCACCCTGTTTGGCAACCGCCTGCAGGAGAATGTCGCTTTGCGCAATTACACCACCGCCCAGGTTGGCGGTGCGGCGGGCGCGTTGCTCATCATCCAAACGCTGGATGAGCTAACCCAGGCTGTGCAATCCCTGTGGCAGATGGAGGTACCCTTCCACATTCTCGGCAGCGGTTCCAACATACTCATCAGCGATCAAGGCCTACAGGCCGTCATCCTGATCAACCGCGCCCGCACAGTAAAGGTTGAAGACCACCCCAACCAGGAAGCCAGTGTCTGGGCCGAATCGGGCGCCAACCTGAGCGGCATTGCCCGTCAGGTAGCACTACGCGGCCTCAGCGGACTGGAATGGGCCGTTTCCATCCCCGGCACACTCGGCGGTGCGCTATATGGCAACGCCGGCGCGCATGGCAGCGATATGGCCCATGACCTGATCCTGGCACAAATCTTGCACCGTACACAAGGTATGCAAACCTGGACACCCGCAGAAATGCAATATCAATATCGTTCCAGCGGCCTCAAGCGCACACCGGGCCAGGCAATCATCCTTGCTGCCCGGTTACGCCTGACGCACAGCAGCCCGGAAGAAGTCAAGGCCAAAATGCAGACGCTGATTGAAAAACGCCGCGCCACACAGCCGCCCGGCGCCAGCCTGGGCTCAATGTTCAAAAACCCACCCGGCGATTACGCCGGACGCCTGATTGAAGCCGCCGGGCTCAAAGGGTATCGCATTGGCGGGGTCGAAGTCAGCCCCCTCCATGCCAATTTCTTCATCAACAACCAGGATGCGACCGCAGCCGACCTTTATCGCCTCATCCAACATGTGCAGCGCACCGTCCTGGAGCAATTCAACGTTCAACTCGAGTTGGAAGTTGAACTGTTGGGTAATTTTGGAGCATAACATGCAGAAGTTGAAACTTGGCATCCTGTTTGGCGGACGATCGGGCGAACATCAGGTTTCGCTGGAATCGGCGCGCTCGATGCTCTCCGTACTTTCCACCGAACGCTACCAGATTACCCCAATCGGAATCACCCGCCAGGGTGAATGGGTTACCGGCCCATCCGTGCTGGAAGACCTGCTCAGCGGACGCAGCGACCGACTGACCCCTGTCACCCTGCTGACGAACAAAATTGGCGACCCCACGCTCTATGCCCTGCGTCCAGGACAGCCACCACGGCTTGAGCCATTCATCCAGCTCGACTTGCTCTTCCCCATCCTGCATGGAAGCTACGGCGAAGATGGCAGCCTGCAGGGCCTGTGTGAAATGATTGGCCTGCCCTACGTTGGCGCCGGCGTGCTTGGTTCGGCGGTTGGCATGGATAAGGCGCTCTTCAAAGACGTGATGCGCGCCCATGGAATCCCCGTCCTCGATTCGCTGGTCTATACCCGGCGACGCATTGAGCAAGATGCGGCTGCGGTCGTGGATGAAATTTTGCAAACACTGCCCCTACCCATCTTCACCAAGCCAGCCAACCTCGGCTCTTCGGTTGGCATCACCCGTTGCCGCACGCACAGCGAATTGCTGGAAGGTCTGCACGAAGCAGCAAGCTATGACCGCCGGGTGCTGGTTGAACGCGGGCTGGTTTCGCCACGTGAAATTGAGGTCAGCGTGCTGGGCAATGATGACCCACAGGCCTCGATTGCCGGAGAAATTATCCCGAGTGACGAATTTTACTCCTATGATGCCAAGTATATAGACGGGCGCTCACAGCTACTCATCCCCGCCGCATTGCCAGAAGATCTGCACCAGCAAGTGCGTCAAATGGCAATCAGCGCCTACCGCGCCGCCGATTGTGCCGGAATGGCGCGCGTTGATTTTCTGGTCACACGTCCCCAAGAACAAACCACCCAACCAGAAATCTACCTGAGCGAAATGAACACCCTGCCCGGCTTCACCCAAATCAGCATGTATCCCAAACTGTGGGAGGCCAGCGGTCTGCCCTATCCCGCACTGATTGATCGGCTGGTGGAACTGGCCCTGGAACGCAAACAAGAAAAAGACAGCCTGATTCGCGAATACTCGCCCACACGGCCTCAACAGCAGGCCGCCTTATACCGGGCAACCGATAGGAGAGACTCATGAGCAATTCAACCCTCACCCGTGCTGAACAATTGCGGCAACGCCGCGCCCAACAAAATCGCCCAACCAACGGGCCACACAGTAGCCCAACCAACGGGCCACACAGTAGCCCAAC
>CAYVRT010000019.1:17961-19071 GCA_964453115.1 uncultured Anaerolinea sp.
GCAGCCCAGCCAACGGGCCGCTGCGCAGCCCAGCCAACGGGCCGCTGTGCAGCCCAGCCAACGGGCCGCTATGCAGCCCATCATCACCCGCCGCACCATCACCCCCACCAACACCCGCATGCGCACCGTTCCGGTTGCCGAGCGCGCCCGCACCGAAACCCGCCGCCAGTACTATTACACCATCAGCAGCACCGGCGCCGAAGTGCGCTTGCCCGCCATCCCCAATCTCCAATTCGGCGAACGCGGTCTATCAGCAATTTTAGCCCTGATCCTGATTGTTGCCTTGTTTATTCTCCTCCAATCCAGCACCTTTGCCGTCCAATCGGTCACCGTGCGTGGGCTCGAGCGTCTCAACAGCGAAGAAATCACCGCCATCCTCAACCTGGAAGGCAAAAACATCTTCTCCATCAACCGCACCGCCCTGTTGGCCCAAATTGGCAAGGAATTCCCCGAGTTGAAAGATATTCGCCTCACCGTCGGCCTACCCGCCCAGGTCAGCCTGAGCGCCAGTGAACGGCAGCCCATCCTGGTGTGGGCAACCGGTGAGCAAACCCTGTGGATTGATCAGCAAGGCTTCATCTTCCCGGCGCGCGGCATCCTTGAATCCAGCCTGCCAATCGTCGAATCGGATGAACTGCCGCCGTTTCAGCCAACGCTTGAAACAACCCCGCCGCCCCCACAAACAGCCCTCGACCTCTTACAACCAGAGCGCCAGGTCTGGGGCAATCAAATGGATGCCCAAATGTTGGATACCGCCATGCGGCTGTTACCACAGGTGCCAGAAGGCGCAACCCTCACCTATTCCCCATTCAGCGGTCTGGGCTGGAACGACCCGGCCGGCTGGCGTGTCTTCATTGGCCGCAACCTGCAGGATATGGATGTCAAGCTGCTGGAATATCAAACCATCGTTGCCTATTTAGGGTCCCAGGGCATCACCCCAGCAGTTGTCAGCGTGGAAACGATTCACGCCCCCTTTTACCGAATGGAGCCATAAGCCATGGACGAAATGATCGTGGTTGGAATTGACATTGGCACGACCAAAATCTGCACCCTGATTGCCCGAGTAGAGACCCGTCAGGAAGATGAATCGCCCCAAACACCTTCATCTGG
>CAYVRT010000019.1:19171-74228 GCA_964453115.1 uncultured Anaerolinea sp.
TTGCCCGAGTAGAGACCCGTCAGGAAGATGAATCGCCCCAAACACCTTCATCTGGTGGCCCGTTTGGTGGGCTAAGAGTCTTAGGCGTTGGCATTGAACCTTCCATGGGCATCAAAAAAGGCAGCATCGTTGATTTAAACGCCGCCTCGCAAGCAATTGCCCGCTCCGTGGAAAAAGCACAGCGCTCAGCCGGGCTGGAAATCACCTCAGCCCTCGTCAGCCTGGCCGGTTCGCACGTCTCCTCGGTTAACAGCCGCGGCGTTGTTGGCATTTCGGGCGGCGTGATTGATGAAGAAGATGTCATGCGCGCCCTCGAAGCAGCCCAGGCAGTCGCCATCCCCCACAACCGCGAAATTATCCATGTCATCCAGCGCGGCTTTGTGGTAGATGGGCAAGAAGGCATTCACACACCAGTCGGCATGCATGGCTATCGCATGGAAGTCGAAGCACACATCATCACCGCCGCCGAAGCAACCGTCGAAAACCTGCGTCAAGCAGTTCAAGCTGCTGGCGTGCAAGTCAATGCCTTCGTCCTCAATCCGCTCGCCTCTGGCGAAGTTGTCCTCTCCGAAACAGAACGGCAAATGGGCGTCGTCGTCTGCGACATTGGCGGCGGCACAACCGACCTTGCCATTTACATTGAAGGCGATGTCTGGCATACCATGGTGCTGGGGGTCGGCGGCAATCATGTCACCAACGACGTAGCACATGGCCTGCGGCTGCCCATTTCGCAAGCAGAAGAAATCAAGAAACAACATGGTCATGCCATTGCCGAAGAAGTTGGAGCAGACGAAACCTTCAGCATTCGCTCCTTTGGCGAAGAAGGCCCAACCATCGTCAATCGCCGTGAACTGGCAATGATCATTGAAGCCCGCATGGAAGAAATTTTCGAACTCGTCCTGCAAGAAATCAAACGTTCCGGCTACGATGGGCTATTGCCCGCCGGCGTCGTCCTCACCGGCGGAGCGAGCCTGCTGCCGGGCAGCAAACAACTGGCAAGCAAAATTCTCGGCGTCCCCGTGCGGATTGCCCGCCCCGAAAACCTGAGCGGCCTGGTGGATCAATTGAGCAACCCATCCTATTCCACCAGCGTTGGCCTGCTGCACTGGGCGCTGATGAGTTACGAAACCACCCCGGTTCCAGGGGGAAAACGACCTGGGAAAGGAGGCAGCCTCGATTGGGAAGCAGTGAAGAACTTCCTCAAACGCCTGTTGCCATAGGGAAAGGCCTCCCCTGCCCAAGAAGAGGAAATTCCTCCATTCGATGGGCTTTTCAAAACCGCTTTTTTCTTTTTTTCGAGTACAATTAAGTAGAGGAGATTTCAAATGGATGCATCGTTTAGCTCGCTCAGCGAATCGTTCGCCCGCATTAAGGTAGTTGGCGTGGGCGGCGGCGGGTGCAACGCCGTCAACCGCATGATTGATGAAGGCCTGCAAGGAATTGAATTCATCACCGTCAATACCGATGCCCAGGCCCTGTTGCTCTCCAAGGCTGGCACCCGGGTGCGCGTGGGAGATAAGACCACGCGCGGCCTTGGTGCAGGCGGCAACCCAGAAATGGGCCGCAAAGCAGCCGAGGAAAGCGCCGAAGAGCTGTATGAGGTCTTGCGCGGCAGCGATATGGTCTTCGTCACCGCCGGGTTGGGCGGCGGCACCGGCACCGGCGCAGCCCCAATTGTGGCACAAATTGCCAAAGAAGTTGGTGCGCTGACAATTGGCGTTGTCACCCGCCCCTTCACCTTCGAAGGCTCCCGCCGTCAGCAATCCGCCGAAACCGGCATCGAGCGGCTCAAGGAACATGCCGACACGCTGATCGTCATCCCGAATGACCGCCTGCTGCAAATTGTGGATAAGCGCGTGAGCCTGCACGAGGCTTTTCGCGTCGCCGATGACGTGCTGCGTCAGGGCATCCAGGGCATCTCCGAACTCATCACCGTGCCAGGCCTGATCAACCTCGACTTTGCCGATGTGCGCGCCATCATGTCCGAAGGCGGCGCAGCCCTGATGGCTGTTGGTCGCGCCTCTGGCGAAGACCGCGCCCGCATCGCTGCCGAAGCGGCCATCTCCAGTCAACTGCTCGACATTACCATCAACGGTGCACGCGGCATCCTGTTCAACGTTACCGGCGGCAACAGCCTGACCCTGTTCGAGGTCAACCAGGCTGCGGCAATCATCAAGGAAACCGCCCATCCGGATGTCAACCTCATCTTTGGTGCTGTCATTGACCCGAACATGGGCGATGAAATCCGCATCACCGTCATCGCCACGGGTTTCGATCGGGCGGGCGTCCGCCTACCCAACCCAGGTGAGGCACAGCGCCCGGCCCGCCGCGAAGACTCGGCGCCCGGCCAGCGCCCTGCGACGCCGCAAACTGCCACCATCAGCCAAAACCGCCCGGTCAGCACCACCACTTCCACCCCACCACCCGGCGATGCACAATCCAGCCAACGGGCCGCTGCACAGCAACAAACTGTCTTCAGCACCCAGGTTGTCAACACCAATGACCTGGATGTTCCAGCCTTCCTGCGCAAGCGCATTGAAGGACGCTAAACCGATCGTTTCGTTTTCCATACCCTCCCTGCCAGTCAGGGAGGGTGCTTTTTTTTAAGGTGCATTTCAGCGCTCCATTCCCCACCACCACAAGTGGGGGCAAAGGGCTTTTGGGAGCGCTTCTCATCCAGCGTTGCTGCCAGGCCGCAACGCCCCACACCTTCACCCAGCGCTCAAAAAACTTTAAGACAATCACCTTGCAAACTGCTTGCAAGTTTCGGTCATTTGTGCTAGAATAAAAACAGCATCCATACTATATCTTCATATTTCACCCCCTACATGTGGGGGTAAAACACGAATACATTTCCTGCCTTTCAACAAGCCTTGATCGGCTTTTTTTGTTCACCGGTACCGATCCTTATCTTCCGGGCGGGAGTTCCAACCATTTTGCAAGCAGGAGTGTTTCCATGCGTTGTCCCTATTGTCAGCATGAACAATCGCGAGTTCTCGACACCACCCACGACACGCGCGGCGGCGTACGCCGTCGGCGCGAGTGCGAGAACTGTCACCAACGCTTCAGTTCCTACGAACGGCCAATTCTTGCCACGCCCTTGCTCGTCAAACGCGACGGCACACGCGAAGAATTTGACCGTGAAAAACTGGTGCGCGGCATCCGGATTGCCTGCGCCAAGCGCCCGGTTTCGGCTGCCGAAATTGAACGTCTGGTGGGCGAAATTGAGGCCGCTCTGCAACAAATGGGGCGCTCCGAAGTCTCCTCGCGCATTGTTGGCGACATGGTGATTGCCGGGCTGAAAAAGCTCGACCAAATTGCTTATATCCGCTATGCCATTGTCTACCTTCATCTCGATGACCTGCAATCCATCCGCAAAGAAATTGACCGCTTGCTAGAAAGCTAACAAAGCGCTTTTTCACCCCTGTATTTGCAATTCTCTTTGAAATTAATTGAAGGAGGAATTTCTCATGCTCGATTCATCCCTGCGCACAGAAGAGGGCCTGTTGCACACGCCCCCTCTGCCCGAAGACCTGCCACGCATTGAACTAACCGAAAACGCCCGGCAAGTGTTGGTGCGACGCTACGTGCGGCGCGGCAAAAATGGTCAACCCGCCGAAACGGTGGACGAAATGTTTTGGCGCGTGGCCTACAACATTGCCCGTGTCGAAGAGGCCTGGGGCAACAACATACTGGAACGCGCCCGGCAATTCTACACCCTGCTCACCAGCAAACGCTTCTTCCCCAATTCGCCAACTTTCACCGGTGCCGGCACCCCGCTTGGACAGTTAGCGGCCTGTTTTGTCCTACCCATTGATGATGACATGGGCCGCAAATCCAGCGGCATCTTCCAAACCCTGCGCGATGCGGCCCTGATTCAGCAAACCGGCGGTGGAAATGGGTTTTCCTTCTCTCGCCTGCGGCCCAAAGGCAGCTTGGTCAAATCCTCAGCCGGACAGGCCACCGGGCCGGTTGGCTTCCTGCGCGTCTATGACCACGCCTTTGGCGAAGTGGCACAGGGCGGCTCGCGGCGCGGCGCCAATATGGCCGTCCTGCGCGTCGATCATCCCGATATCGAAGAATTCATCACCTGCAAGACCAACGAGAACCAGATTACCAACTTTAACATCTCCGTTGGCATCACCGATGCCTTCATGCGGGCGGTGGAAAACGACGAATTGTGGGATTTGCGCTTCCCCGATGTTCACTCGCCACAGTATCATGGCTTTTATGGCACCTTTGAGGAAGCAGAAGCACTCGGCATGCCTTTCAAAGTCTATAAACAAGTGCGCGCCCGCGACCTGTTCGAACAGATTGTCCATCAGGCGCACAGCAACGGCGAGCCGGGCGTCCTCTTCCTGGATGCGGCCAACCGCAGCAACCCCGTCCCACACCTCTACCCGCTGGAAGCAACCAACCCATGTGGTGAACAATGGCTTGGACCCTATGAAAATTGCTGCCTTGGCTCGGTCAACCTGGCCGAACACCTGGGCGCCGAAGGGCGCGTGGATTGGGAAGCATTGCAACAAAGCGTGGAACTTGCCACCATCTTCCTGGATGATGTAGTAGATGCCAACGATTACGTCCCGGCCGTGCCAGAATTATCCCAAGCTGCACACCGCGCCCGCCGCATTGGCCTGGGCATTATGGGCCTGGCCGACCTGATGTATCACGCCGGCATCCGCTATGGCTCGCCAGAAGGCCAGGAATTCGCGGCTCAGGTGATGGAATTTGTCCGCTATCACGCCATGCGCACCAGCATTGAGCTTGCCCGGCTGCGCGGCCCCTTCCCCGCCCTGCAAGGCAGCATCTATGACCCGGCTGCCCTGCGCTGGACAGAACCGCAACCCCTCACCCCCTACACCCGCGAGTGGCAACGCCCCCTCATTGATTGGCAAACTGTCCGAAAAGGCATTCTGCAACACGGCATCCGCAACGCAGCACAAACCACCATTGCCCCCACCGGCACCATCGCCACGGTTGCTGGCTGCGAAGGCTATGGCTGCGAGCCAGTCTTTGCCCTGGCCTATATCCGACACGTCAACGACAATGGCAAAGACCTGCAATTAACCTACGCCAGCCCGCTCTTTGAGCGCGCCCTGCAGACCAGTGGGCTGAGCGAAGAAGCCCGGCACGCCATCGTTCAACAGGTCATGGCCGCTGGCTCCTGCCAGGAAATTGAAGAACTATCCGAAGCTATCCGCAACACGTTTGTCGTTTCGCAAGATATCACAGCCGAAGAACACGTCACGCTGCAAGCTGCCTTGCAGGCCTTTGTGGATAACAGCCTCTCCAAAACAATCAATTTTTCGCCCAATGCCAGCGAAGAAGATGTTTCACTAGCCTACCAGCTGGCCTGGAACCTGGGCTGCAAAGGGCTAACAGTCTATGTCACCGGATCGCGCGAGAAGGTCGTGTTGGAGACGCACGCAACCGCCACCAAGAAAGAATCCGAGGCACCAGCCACCGAAAAGCCCAGCCAACAACTGCCAATGTGGAGCGAGGGCAAAAAAGCCCGCCCGCGCTTCCTGACCGGCTTCACCTACTCCGTTGAGACGCCGCTCGGCAAGGCGTTTGTCACCGTCAACGAAAACGGGGGCAACCAGCCTTTTGAAGTATTCGTCAACACCTCCAAGGCCGGGTCGGATACAGCTGCGGTCTCGGAGGCAATTGGACGCCTGCTCTCCTACGTTTTGCGCCTGACGGCAGCCATTGAGCCGAGCCAACGCCTGCGCGAGGCTGTGCGCCAACTCAGCGGAATTGGCGGCGGTCGTTCGCTTGGCTTTGGCCCCAAGCGCGTTCGTTCCTTGCCCGATGGCGTGGCCCAGGTGCTGGAAGAATATCTGCGACAGCGGGAGGAGCGCATGGCTGCCCAAACCAATCAGGCTGCCGCAGCCCCAGTCTATGGCCCGGCTCAGGGGAACGGCAATGGACACAACCATGAGGCAATCGCTGTTGTGAGGCAAACCGCCGAACAGCCCATTCGGGCCGTCGAACAGCCCATTCGGGCCGTCGAACAGCCCATTCGGGCCGCCGAGCAGCCGCGCCTGCCAAAGATTGGTGACCTCTGCCCTGAATGCGGCGAAGCTGCGGTCGTTAATGAGGAAGGCTGCCGCAAATGCTATTCCTGCGGCTACAGCGAATGCTAAAACCTTGACAAATTTTTGCTCTGCTGCTAGACTTACAACCGTTCGATATTCTCTACTTTTACAGAAAGGAGCGCGCTGCATGGTAAATAAGGCATCGGTTGTTCGATATCCACGCGTGAGCGCGCTCTGTTAGGCTTCTTTTTCGCTTTCCACAGCAAAAGAACAGGCCACAAGCGCACTCGCGCCCCGTGGCCTGTTTGTTTTCCGGGCGGAAATTTTTCGCGCCCACGAACAACCGTTTTCACTTGCCAGCCACGGGTCTCCCTAGTGCTGGCTTTTTGCTGTCAGGAAGTGTACCCTTGGAACCATACAACGCTCCCACCCCTCTCCTGGGTGTGGTATATCAAAAATTTTTCGACCGCTACACCGTTCAAACAAACGACACCACCATCACTGCCACCTTATCGGCGCGCCTGCAAAAATCCAGCCGCCCCGGCAGCCTGGTAGCAGTCGGCGACAAGGTGCATCTGGAACAAAAAAGCGCAAATGAATGGCAGATCATTGAAATCTTGCCGCGCCGCAACCACCTCTCGCGCGAAAGTGCCGTGCCAATGCCTGGCGCCCATGCCTTCGAACAAGTCATCGCTGCCAACCTCGATCAAGTTGCAATTTTATTTGCCAGAGCCAACCCCGCCCCGCGCTGGAACATGCTCGACCGGTACCTGGTAACGCTCGAAGCCGCGTCCATCCCGGCGCTGCTTGTCATCACCAAGTGCGACCTGCACCCGCAGGATGAAGAAGAACAGGATGCCGTCCTGGCCGACTATCAACGGATTGGATACACCGTGCTACTGATCAGCGCCCTGGATGGAGACGGCCTGTCAGAACTGCAGCAAGCCCTGGCCGGGCAAATCACTGCCCTGGTGGGAAAATCGGGCGTTGGCAAAACCAGCCTGCTGAATGCCTTGCAACCCGAGTTGGGGCGGCGCGTTGGCAACGTCAATCAGTTCACTGGCAAAGGTCGGCACACCACCACACAGGTGGAAATGCTCCCCCTCAACGTTGGTGGCGCCCTGCTCGACACGCCCGGCGTGCGCGAATATGGCCTGTGGGAAATTGCCCCGCAAGAACTGCCCGGCCTCTTCCCCGAAATGCGCCCACACCTGGGCCAATGCCGCTTTGGACAAAGCTGCCAACACAATGAGGAACCCGGCTGTGCAGTGCGCAAAGCCGTCATGGAAGGCCTCATCAGCCCACGCCGTTACCAAAGCTACCTGCGCCTGAGGATGCAAGCATGAAACACAACCAACACCTGGGCGCAGCCCAAACTTTTTTGCACAGCGGCGATTTTCGCTGCGGACAGTGCCGGGCCTGGGTCTCAACCAACCCGCTGCTTTCTGGCGTCCAAAACCGCAACCACTGCCCCTACTGCCTGCATTCACGGCATGTAGACTTGCTGCGCGGCGGCGATCGCCTGTGTGCCTGCAAGGCGCTCATGCGTCCAATCGGTCTAAGCGTCAAACGCAGCCGAGATAAATACGCCGCACACAGCAACGGTGAGCTAATGCTCATCCATCAATGCAACGAATGCGGCGGCCTCTCGATCAATCGCATTGCCGCCGATGATGACCCGCAAGCCTTGCTTGGCATCTTCGACCAATCGGCACACCTGCCCACTGCCCTACAACAGCAAATCCTTGAACAAGGCATTCACCTGTTACAAGCCAGGGAAATGACACTTGTTGCAACCCGGCTCCTGGGAAAAGCCCACCCTTCTTATCAGGAGCGATCGCACAGCGCGGCACAGGCATTGTCAGGCGGATGATGCGCCAACAAAGCCCATCCCCTACCTCCTCCGGCTGCCTGCCAGAGGGGGTAGGTTGGGCCATGCCGCCCACTGAGCAAAACAAACTCAACAAAAAAGAGTCCGACACAATCAACGCTCGTTCATCTTATGGTATAATACCTCCTCAAAGATTAGTCCCTTCATGGGTTTACAAGGAGAGCAGTCATGTCAGGTCATTCACATTGGGCCACCATCAAGCGCAAGAAGAGCGCCGGGGACGCCAAGCGCGGCCAATTGTTCACCCGTCTCACGCGTGAAATCGTGATGGCAGCGCGCGAAGGCGGCGGCGATATTGACACCAACGTTCGGTTGCGCCTTGCAGTTGAAAAAGCGCGCGATAACAGCATGCCGAAAGAAAACATTGAACGCGGCATCAAGCGCGGCACAGGCGAAATCAAAGACGGTTCCGCTTTCGAGCAGGTCACCTACGAAGGCTACGCCCCCAAAGGCATCGCCCTGGTCATCGAATGCGTCACCGACAACCGCAACCGCACCGTTGCCGAGCTGCGTCACGCCCTTTCGCGGGCCGGCGGCAACCTCGGCGAATCCGGCTCGGTCAGTTGGCAGTTCAAGCGCGTCTCCTACTTCTCCTTTGCGTCCAAAGGCCTCAACTTCGACAAAGTCTTTGAAATTGCGCTGGAAGGCGGCGCCGACGATGTGACCCAGGACGACGAAATGATTGAAATCATTGGCCCGGTTGAAGCCTTCAAAACCCTCAGCGATGCATTGCGTACCGCCAACATCCACGTTGAAGAAGCTGGCCTGCGCATGATCCCCAACCAGGAAATGGAACTCTCGGTTGAAGACACCATCCAGGTAATGCGCGCCATTGAAGCAATTGAAGACATGGATGACGTGCAAAACGTCTACTCCAACTTGAACGTCTCCGAGGCTGCAATGGCCGCCATGGAAGGTTAGGCAGCCGAATGCTGGTGCTGGGAATTGACCCAGGCACCGCCACGACCGGATATGGCCTGGTGCGCGAAACCCGCGATGGCCTGGCGCTGGTGGCCTATGGCGTTTTCAGCACCCCCGCCGGGCAAGAAGCCGAATTGCGCCTGGTTAGCCTGTATCAACAATTGAATGAAATCCTGCTTCTCCACCGCCCCAACACAGCAGCGGTGGAGAAGCTGTTTTTTTCGCGCAATGTCACAACCGCCATGGCAGTCGGTCAGGCGCGCGGCGTCACCCTGCTTGCCCTGGCACAGGCCGGGCTATCCATTGCCGAATACACCCCGCTACAAATCAAGCAAGCGGTTGCCGGGTATGGCGGGGCCGACAAATCGCAAATGCAGCAAATGACGCGCGCCCTGCTCGGCCTGAACGACATCCCCCGCCCCGATGACGCCGCCGACGCCCTGGCAGTTGCCATCTGTCACCTGCACAGTCAACGCTTTCTTAACCTCACCGGAAGCTAATCATGCTCATCACCAGCATTGCCAACCCACAAATTAAGGCCATCCGCAAATTGCGCGAGCGCAAAGAGCGCCAGGAAACCGGCCTGTACCTGGTTGAAGGGCTGCGCATCGTCACCGAGGCCATCCAACAAGCCGCGCCCCTCCAAACACTGCTTGTCGCCCCAGAACTACTCACCAGCAGCGTGGGGCGCGACCTGCTTGCCGAAGCAGCAAAACGCAACACCCCCATTTTGGAAGTCAGCGCCGCCGTCTTTGCTTCGCTCTCGCACAAAGAAGGGCCGCAAGGGCTGGCTGCTGTGCTGCACCAACAATACCTGCCCTTGCAGCAAATCGCTCCGCAAGCCGGCCAAAGCTGGATCATCCTCGACTCGGTGCAAGACCCGGGCAACCTTGGCACCATTCTGCGCACACACGATGCTGTTGGCGGTCAGGGCGTCATCCTGCTCGATCAATCCACCGATGCCTACGACCCAACCGCCGTGCGCGCCAGCATGGGGGCCCTGTTCAGTCAGCGCCTGGTGCGCGCCAGCCTGGAAGAATTCCGCACCTGGCAGCAAGCCAACCACCTGCCAGTCATCGGCACCTCCGACAAGGCCAGCCGGGATTATCATTTCTTTTCCTACCCCAACCCCTTGCTGCTGCTCATGGGCAGCGAACGCCAGGGCCTGCAAGCAGAACACCTGCACCTGTGCCAGGATGTTGTCTGCATTCCCATGCAAGGGCGGAGCGACTCACTCAACCTGGCCGTTGCCACCGCCCTGGTGCTGTATGAAGTTTACAACCAAAGGAGAGAGCGATGATTGCCGCACTCGAAGGACAGGTTGCCGCTGCCCTGGAAAATGGGCTGCTGATCATGGTTGGGGGCATTGGCCTGCACGTTCACACCCCCGCCGCCCTGCGCACCCAGGCCACCGCCGGGCAGCACTTGCTGCTGCACACGCACCTGGTTGTGCGCGAGGATTCGTTAACCCTTTACGGGTTTGAAACGCCGACCGAGCGCGACACCTTTCTGTTGCTGCTAGGTGTGGATGGCGTTGGCCCGCGTTTGGGGTTGGCCGTCCTTTCCACCCTCTCGGTAGATGCCATTCGGCGCGCCGTCTTCCACGAGCAGGCAGATGTCTTCGCCCGTGTGCCCGGCATTGGCAAAAAAACCGCCGTCAAAATTCTGCTGCACCTGCAAGGCAAGCTAGGCAACGCAACCGAATTGGGGCTGACAGCTGCCCTACCCGATTCCGACACCGAGGTGCTGGAAGCACTCACCGCCCTCGGCTACAGCGTGGTCGAGGCTCAGGCTGCTTTGCAATCCATCCCGCGCGATGCCCCAAGCAGCGTAGATGAACGGCTGCGCCTGGCGCTGCAATATTTCTCATAATCCTAAAAAAGGGGCTGCCCCAAAACGGAATGGGCAGCCCCTGACTTTTGCCCCAAAATTGCGGGGCTTGCTCAACCGGGGTTCGGCTTACGGCACAATGCGCAGCAATGCACCGCCATCAAACGAGCCACCGGAACCGGCCCACAACGTGCCGTAACGGTCTACATACACCACATTGATAAAGTTGGAGGGCACACCCTCGCCGGTACGATACGCTTTCCAGGTCTCGCCATTGGCCGAGAAATACAACCCGCCGCCCCCCGTCCCCACCCAAATGCTGCCATCTGCCGCAGTAGCCACGCTGACCACATTGGAGGCGGGCTTTTCTTTAAAAAGGTCCAGCACCACACGAGCCGTCTTGCCATCATACAACGCAATGCCCGTTTGCATCCCAATCACCAACTGTCCATCGGGGCGGAGTGCCAGCGAGCGGATCCAGGAATTGGGCAGCGCCGAGTCGCCCTTGGCGAACACCACCGCCATCTCACCATTCTGATAGCGGTACAGCCCTTCAGTCGTCCCCACCCACATGCTCCCACCATCCGCCAGCAGAGAATAGATGCTGCCCGTGCTAAGGCCATTATCTTTGCCAAAGGTCAGCGCCGTGCTGCCATCCGGGTTGAGAACGATGATCCCATCGCTCGTATCCCCAAACCAGCCGCGCCCCTGCGAATCGGCTGCCACCAATTCATAGTTCTTAACGTTCGGGTATACCTTCCACTCCCCATTCTGATAACTGCTTGCTTCGCCATTCATCATTGCAAACCACATCCGCCCATCAGGCGCACGGGCAATGCCAACCGCCCAATTGCCACCCGGCCCATCCTGTTTGCGAAAGCTCTGCCAGTCAGCATCCGGCGCAACCAAATCCAGCCGCTGAATGGCTGCTCCAGCCCCCACCCATAGCTTGCCCTCCGCATCTTCAGCCAACGCCGAAACGCTATTGCTCACCAGGCGCTCCTCCGGCAAAACAAAGGGCGTCACCTGCTCACCATCCAACAAAAAGATGCCGCGGTCTGTGCCATAGATAGGATGCCCTGCTCCATCGAGCGTCAATGCCAAAATTGGCTCTCCGGCTGGGTCCTTGTAGCTGCGCAGGCAGGTTTCGGTTTTGGGGTCAAACTGACAAAGCCGCCCGCCGCCCGCCAGCGGCGCCGAGGCCAACCACAGCGTACCATCTGCGGCAAGCGCCATCTCGCTGATGCTTCCGGGTAGCTCTGGGGTTGTGCTGCTGGTGTAGGATTTCCACTGTCCATTGGCAAAACGTTCCAGGCTGCCGGATGTACCAACCCACACCACCCCACCATCCACCACCAGCGCCAGCGCAGTCTCGTTTGCCATGCCGCTAGCCTTGTTATGTACTGTCACCTGACCATTGCGAATTTGCGCCACCCCATTATAGCCAGAGGCAACCCAAATCTCCTCGCCATTCAGCGCCAGGTCAGCCACCCCATCCCAGGATAGCCCCTCTTTGGTCGTGTAGCGCGTGAAACTACCATCCTTCAAATTGTACACACCCACGCCCGAATAGCCAATCAACAGGCGTTGATTGGCTGCATCACAGAGCAGCGCCGTCACCTTGCTGCCCGAAAGGCGGCTTTCTTCCGGCAACGTCAGGGCATCCACCGTCCAGCGCTTGCTGGACGGGTCAAAGAAGCTCAGCCCCTGCAACGAACCACTGATGACGAGCGGCTGCGGCAAAGCGCATGGCTCAATGGCATAATTGCTAATATGCCCCATTCCGGCCAGCGTCGTATACTTGGTATACAGGCCAGTCGCGTTCAAATCCCACATCGTCACCCCGCCCGTCGTTGCGGCATAGAGCTTTGCATCCCACACGGCCAGGTCACGCACCACATTGGCATTGGAATAGACATACCAGCCAGGGGAAAGATTAACCGTTTGCGGCACCGTTGGCTGCGCCGCCTGGTTGATTTCAAAGAAAGTGACCGATGCCAACACCGCCGTATAATAAGGCTCCAGTTCGGCCCAGCGGTCCGTGGGTGCGCCCGCCAACAGAACAAATTCCTGAGTTGGCGTGACCATCACCAACGCCACACGCCCGGTTATCGGCTTGCCATTGTTCTCGCCAGTCAAATCGGCTTCCAATCCATCCACACCGCCCACACGAATGGCACGCGCCGGGCCAACTTGCAATGTTGGCGAGCCTTGCTTGAGCGTTTCATACAGGCCTTCGGGGGTCGTTGCTTCCACCTCGCCGCCAATCAACGTCATCATTGGGCCAACATCCGGGTCACTACCGGGCGGGGCAATCGTCACCAAACCGCCCAAGGCCTGCATTTCATAGCCCGGCAACATGGCAAACGAGAAACCGCCTTCTTCCACGCGCTGCACCTCACCCAGCGACAACCCATTTGTCGGCTGCACTGCCTCAGTCGGCGATTCGGGTGCTGACTGTGTGCTCATAACCGATTGTGTCGGCGCCTGTGTTGGCGTCCCCTTACCACAAGCCAGAATCAGCAGCAACAGCACCATCCAGGCCAAACCAAGTCGTGAAGAACGTTTCATTTCAACCTCCAATCAACAAAAAAACAGGTTACGCTCGTTTCACAATAACAGGTCAACGTCAAAAAAACGTCAAAAAAGCACAACAAATCAAGGTATAATCCATGCTCGTGAAACGTCCCGATGCAATCAGCTACCTGCGTTTGTATTACTTCCTCTACATTGGTAGCGGCGCCTTTCTGTTTCCCTTCATTGGCCTGTTCTATCAGGAGCAAGGGCTAAACGGAGCGCAAATTGGCCTCCTCTCCACCCTGGGAGCGCTGATGAGCATGATTGCCGCCCCGTTTTGGGCGCGCCTGAGCCGGCAGGTGGGCCGCCCGCGCCGCCTGCTGCAAAGCGTTCTGCTGCTCTCAGCCCTCCTCACCATCCTGATGGGTAACCAGGCCGGTTTTTGGCTGCTGGCCGTGTTTGCGAACTTGCGCGTTTTGGCAGCCAGTGGCATCTCACCTGTTTCAGATGCATTAACCCTCTCCATCACCAGCAAGCAACAAACTGGCTATGGCAGCGTGCGGCTGTGGGGGTCGCTCGGCTGGGCCCTGGTGGCACTGGTGGGCGGCTGGTGGATTGAACGCAGCAGCTTGCTGACCGGTTTTTGGGCCCATGCCGCCGGGCTGGCGCTTTGTACCCTGTTGCTATTCGGAATTCCCATGCAAACCGGCCCACAGACCGGGGGGCGCGACCCAATCACCCAGTCCACCTGGAAGGCCGTCTTTCGGCAGCCGTTGCTGATTGGCCTGTGTCTGTCGCTGGTTGTGCTGTGGCTGTCACGCAATGGAGTGGCAAACTTTGAGGCCCTCTATATCAAGAGCCTGGGCGGCAGCACAGCCAACATTGGCCTGATGAACACCCTGGGCGCGTTCACCGAATGGCCGGGCATGTTGCTCGCCGATCGCCTGGTGCGCAAACACGGCCCTGGACGTGTTTTTTCCTGGGGCATCTTGATCTGGCTGGTAGCAACTGCCCTGATGTTGGTGTGGCCCTCCGTGCCAATGGCGTTGATCAAAAGCATCGTCAATGGCATTGGCTTCAGCTTCTTCACCGTTGGCATGGTCATGCTGGTCAACAAAACCACACCGCCCGAGCAAACCGCCACCATCCTGGCACTGATTTTCACCACTTTGCAAGGACTGGTGACAACCCTGGTAAGCCCCTTGAGCGGCCTGGCCTTCGACCATTGGGGCGCCCCCAGCCTGTATTGGGTTGCGGTTGTGGGAATGCTGTTAGCCTGGGGCGTGTTTCAGCCATTTGCCAGACGCCGGGCTAGCCCTTCCTCTCTGCCACAATCACCAGATCCGGGCTAGCAGCCGCATCAAAGGGCCGCCCATCCATGCTGCCCAAACAAGTCACAGCGACAAAGCCAGCCTTCTGCAAAGCGGCAAGCAATTCAGCCTGACGCCAGGGGCGCAGCAGCGTACTGCGCAGCTCCTCACGCCATGTTTCACCCACACGGTGCAAGGTCAGAACATGAAAATGAATCAACCCATCTGGCTCAAAATCATAAAACCGCCAAAACAGGTGTTCTTCTTCAGCATCATGGCGGGCCGCCTGTAAGCCCAGCCAGCGCTTGCGCTGCGCCATCACCCAGTCAAAATTACGGCTCTGCAACACCAATCGCCCGCCCGGCGCCAGGCAGGCCGCAAAATCATTCAGCGTCTCGGCCAAAGCCACATCCGTCAACACATGTGGCAGCGAATTACCCAAACACAAAAGCGCATCAAAGGCCTGTTCGGGCAATGCGGCAGCCAGTTCGCCAAATCCGGCGGCCACAAAAGGCAGCGCTAGCCCTCGTTCCGCCGCATTGCTGCGTGCCTGTTCAACCATTGCCGGGCTCAGGTCACAGCCGGTCACCTGCCAGCCCTCTGCCGAGAGCGCCAGGGCGTGCATGCCGGTACCACAAGCCGCGTCCAGCACCCGCCCCCGCCCCTTTAACAAATCTCTCAGCAATGGCAATTCAAAATTCAACCGTGCCGTCCAGTTGACGAAATAATCATATTCCTTACTAAACGCATCATACATGGAACACCTCCACGCCCAGCCTACCCCGAAACAGCGCCCCTGTCAAGGTGGTTTTTTGCCTACCCCGGCAACGATTCACACACCCTGCCCCCCTCCTTTTGCATCACTTTTCGGGCAAAGGCAATCCCGGCAGTAGAGTAAGGTATAATCAGCACATGAACGATGTTTACACCCTGGAATTGCAAACCGCCACCTATGGCGGCGACACACTGGGCCGCCTGCCCGATGGCCGGGCAATCTTTGTCCCATTTGCCCTGCCTGGCGAACAGGTGCGCGTTGCAGTAACTGAAGAGAAGCGCGGCTTTGCCCGCGCCCGCCTGCTGGAAGTGCTGCGCCCCGCGCCCCAACGCATTGCCCCGCGCTGCCCCCATTTTGGCAGCTGCGGGGGCTGTCAATATCAACACTTGCCCTATCTGGCACAATGCGAGCTAAAAACCGCCCTGGTGCAAGACCAACTCCAACGCATTGGCAAACTTAACCAACCGCCTGTGCGTCCCATGCTGCCAGCAGCCAGCCCCTGGAATTACCGCAACAGCATTCAATTCCACCTCAATGAACAAGGGCAGCTCGGCTATCAACAACCCGGCAGCCAAAAAACATTGAGCATCGGCGAATGTCACCTGCCACAGGCAGCCATCAACGAGCTTTGGCCGCGCCTCGAGTTCGAGCCTGGCAGCGGGATTGAACGCGTGACCCTGCGTCAGGGAAAAGAGGAGGACTTGCTCCTGTTGCTAGAAGGCAGCGAGCCAAACCCGCCTGCATTTGAGCTAGACCTGCCACTTTCAGCCATCTACAGCGCCCCAACAGGCGAAATTGTCCTCTCCGGTGAAAACGGCCTGCTGCTATCGGTGCATGAGCGAGATTTTCTCGTTTCGGGCACCTCCTTCTTCCAGGTACATACCGCACAGGCAGCGCAAATGGTCACCTGGCTGCTGGAAAACCTGCCCCTCACCCCGCAAACCACCTTGCTGGAAGTGTATTGTGGGGTTGGCCTGTTTTCAGCCTTTCTGGCCCCGCACGTTGCCCGGCTGATTGGGGTTGAACTTGCCCCGAGCGCCTGTGAGGATTTTGCTGCCAACCTGGATGAATTTGAGCATGTTGAACTGTATGTTGGTGCGGCAGAAGAGGTGTTACCGGCCCTGAACCTGCGTCCCGACCTGGTGCTGATAGACCCGCCGCGCGCCGGCCTGGAACGCCTAGCTTTGGACGCGCTGCTACACATGGCCGCACCGCACCTGGCCTACATCTCTTGCGACCTGGCAACCCTGGCGCGCGATGCAGCCCGACTGACGGCTGGCGGCTATCGCCTGCAGGTTGCACAACCGATAGACATGTTCCCGCAAACAGCCCACATTGAAACAATCTGTCTCTTCACCCACGCCTGATGCTGCGCTAATTGTTGTTGGCGCTGGCCCCGCCGGGCTCATGGCTGCCCTGCAAGCTGCCTGGCGCGGGGCAGATGTATTGCTGCTGGATGCCAACCCCGCCCCCGGACGCAAATTGCTTGTCACCGGCAGCGGACGCTGCAACCTGACCAATGCCGGGGTTGCTGCCGAGCGCTACATCACCAGCAGCGGCAGCCCCGCCTGGCTGGAAGAGGTGTTGCAACGCTTTGGACGCCCCGAGTTGCTGCAAACGCTGGAAGAAATTGGCCTGCTGACCTTTGCCACCTCGGATGGCTGGTATTACCCACGCTCGCAATCGGCACAGGCTGTGGTTGAGGCATTGAGCGCCGCCCTTGACCAGGCTGGCGTGCGCCGGCAGATGAACGCCCGTCTGCGCAGCCTGCAAACCGGAGGGTCTGGCTTCAGCCTGCACCTGGAAGATGGTCAAGTTCTGCATAGCTCGCGGCTGGTGCTGGCCCCCGGCGGCAAGGCCTACCCGGCGCTTGGCTCGCGCGGCGATTGCCTGCCCATCTTGCAGGCCCTGGGTCACCGCCTGCTGCCGGTCTACCCGGCGCTTGCACCCGTCCTCACCGACCCGCGCCCACTCCACAAACTGCAAGGGCTGCGCTTCGATGCCACCGCCACACTCTGGCAAGACAAACAGCCCCTGGCCTGCACAACCGGCAACCTGATTATTACCGAGTGGGGGTTGAACGGCCCGGCAGTGATGGACCTCAGCCACGCCATCAGCACCCACCCCGGCCAAAACCTCACCCTCACCCTCGACCTGCTGCCCGGCTCAGCCACCAACGACTTTGAGCGCCTGCTAGAGCGCAAACAGGGGCAGCCAATCCCGCTGCGCGTGCTGCTTGGCTCCTTGCTGCCCCCCAAAGCCGCCCCCACCCTGCTGGAGCGTGCCGGTCTGCCTGCCGATGTGCGCCTCTCGCAGTTGAACGACGCAAGGCTGGCACAATTACAACACAGCCTGCATACCCTGGCCCTGGAGGTGCGCGGCGTGCGCGGTTTCGAGTATGCGCAGGTCTCTACCGGCGGCATTCCACTCTACGAAGTTGCCCCGCATTCCATGCAATCACAGCTTCAGCCCGGGCTTTTTCTGGCCGGTGAAGTGCTGGATGTGATTGGGCCATGCGGCGGCTACAACCTGCAATTCGCCTTCAGCAGCGGTGCGCTGGCCGGGCAAGCTGCCGCAACAGCCTGAAATTCAACCTGCCACCCAATTATACAAATGGCGCTGCCGTTCCAACAACAAGGCGGGCAGCCGCTCCCCCGAAAAGTTCGTAAAATAGGCCGTTTGTCGGTGCGCTTCCAGCGCCTGCGCATCGCAATACTGTTCATAGATCAGGAATAAATCTTCCTCCTCTGTTGAACGGCTAACCTGAAAGCCCAGGCAACCAGGCTCATTCGCTCGAACCTGTGCCGCAAATTCGCTTGCCTCCACAGCAAACTGACCGGCCAACCCCGGCCTTACCCGACACAAAACAACCAGAATGACCATCTTTCATGCTCCTCACAACAAACGAATAACCGCAATAGAGCCGGGGAACAATGCGGCAAATTGCTCAGGCTCGTTGCCAATTGCCGAACGAAAGCCTGGCCGCTCGCTGCGCGCCACCAGCACCAACAAATCA
Organism: uncultured Anaerolinea sp.; assembly: GCA_964453115.1. GTDB lineage: Bacteria > Chloroflexota > Anaerolineae > Anaerolineales > Anaerolineaceae > JAIWNK01. The sequence continues at coordinate 37,473 of CAYVRT010000019.1, forward strand.
TCTGCTTCTAACCCCAACAAGGCCTGACGCATTTCCTGAGGGCGCGTGCGCCGAAATTGCAAAGGGTGTTGCCAGATGCTCAAGGCCTTTTGCAAAAGCACCTGCTGCACCTCGTTTGCCATCACCAGGAGCGGAACATTGAGCGCCCGCGTCAGCGTCATCACCATTCCTTGCGCATCATCGGTCGTCGCATCCGGCAAAACAGCCCACACCACACGCCGCAAACTGTTAATCGGCCTTTCCAGGCGCGCCACCAGGACCGGTACATGCGCCTTCCATAACACCTCATCCACATCACTGCCAAACAAATTGGCATGATAGGTTGACTTTCCACGCCAGCCCATCACAATCATAGATGCATTTTGCTCCACAGCCGAGCGCAAAATACCGCGTCCAATCGCCGAATCGACGCGTTGCAATAACTGAATCGGGGTGTCGGGATCATGCAAAATTTCCGGCAAACGTTCCATCAACAAACGTTGCTGCTCTAACCCCTGCACCTTGCCATTCACCTCGCGCAAGACATGCAATGGATAAAGCGTTCCATGCACCCTATCTACCAACAAACTCGCCAAAGACAGCAAATTTTCCTGCGTTTGCGGGTTGGCAACCGGCACCAAAATGCGGTCAAAAGGCAGTGCTGGTTGCATACGTTCATCGCCCGCCGAAAGCTGCCGCCCAAACCGTTGCACAATCATCGGTGAAGTGATGGAAGTAAACAAAATCATCATAATTGCGCCGTTAAATACCTGTTGCGAAAACAGCCCCAATTGCACACCAATCAGCATTGTCGGTAAAGTCACTGCCGCCTGCGCCTGCGAAAGCCCCCAAACCGCCCACATTTGGGCGCGCGAATAACCCAGCAGCCGGGTTGCACTCCAGGCAGCTGCCAGCTTGGCTGCATAGGCCATCGCCGTCAGGCCCAATCCAGCAAGCAACGACCCCATATCCACCACGAATGCTTTCGGGTCTGTAATCATGCCGCTGTACATGAGAAAAATAGGGATGAAAAACGACTCGCCCACAAACAGCACCTGCCCCCCCACTGCTGAATGCGAAGGCAAAGCAGAGCTAATGGCCAGCCCCGCCAAAAACGCCCCCACAACCGCATGAATGCCTATCTGTTCGGCGCCGAATGCCGCCACCAACAACACAACCAGCATAAACTGAAACTCCACAGTCCGGCTACTAAAACGCCGAAAGAATAATTTTCCCAGGCGCGGCACAGCAAACAGGATCAGCCCGGCATAAATGAGCAATTGCCCAACCAGTTTCAGCAACGACCAAAGTTCAATAGCACCACCAGCCGGTGTGTTGGCTATCACGGCCAGCACCAAAAAGGCCGTCACATCCGTAAAGACAGTTGCCCCAATCGTTACAGCAATTGCTTCATCGGTCACAATGCCCAATCGGGCAACAACAGGAAAAGCAATCAGCGTATGCGAGGCAATCGCCGACCCCAACAAAACCGACCCCATCCACCCCATTCCCAGGGCACGCCCCAAAGCAATGCCCAGGGCCTGCGGAATACAATACGTTAGTAAGCCAAACAACAACGACTTGCGGCGGACGCGATTGAACTGATGTAAATCCACCTCCAGGCCCGCATTGAACATCAGATACAGCAAGCCCACCTCGGCAAACATCTCCATAATCCCCTCTGCGGCAAGCCAGTTCATACCAAATGGCCCAACCAGCATTCCCCCCACAATCAAACCGATGATGCCGGGCAAATGCACCCGTTCCGAAAGAATGGGCGTAATCAGCACAATTGCCATTACCACCAAAAAAATTTCAACCGGTGTATGTAACAAGGCCTCAGGCATTTGCTCTCCAGTTCCATAGATTGTAACACGGCGATAAAATTTTTCTAATCAAACTCCTTCTCCAAAGGTCTTGTATTTTCACGCATTTGGGCTATACTACGAAGCTAATTGCGCTTTGCGCAGAATTTTCATTCGTTTGAGGTTAAGAAATGGACGACCTGTTCAAATACGAACAAGAAATTGCTGAGGAGGACAAGCCTCCGAGTCGTTCCCCGCGTCCGGCAAAGCTCTGGCGTGTCGCCGTGATTGCCAACGTGAAAGGGGAAAGTGCGTTGCCACTCAATGGGCCAGAAGATGCCGGTGCGGAATTTGACCGCCCTGAGACGATTCGCTCCATTCAGGATGCGATCGAATCGGACGGACACAGCACGATCTTTCTCCCTGCCGATTCCAATCTACCCTTTGCCCTGCGCGATGTCCAGCCCGACATCTGCTTCAACATTGCAGAAGGCCTGGGTGGTGATGCGCGTGAAGCACAGGTGCCAGCACTGCTCGAAATGCTGCGCATCCCCTACACTGCCTCGCGCGTGCTTGCCAATGCGCTTGGGTTGGATAAAACAATGACCAAACGCATTTGGCGCGAGGTCGGGCTGCCAACAGCGCGGTTTCAGGAATTCAACACCGCCGAAGAAGCACTCGACCCACAACTTGCCTTCCCGCTATTCGTCAAACCGGCGCGCGAAGGAACCGGCATGGGTATGGGTGAGCATTCCATCGTTTATGACGAAGCGCAACTACGCGTCCAGGTTCGCTGGGTGATCGGCAACTATCATCAGCCAGCCCTGGTGGAGGAATTCCTCAGCGGACGAGAGTTCACCGTTGGTGTGTTGGGCCGCAAAGACGCCCTGCGTTGGGCGCGCCGCCCCAGCCTCTATGAGGCAAACGGCTTCTGCCGCCTACCCGTTCTGGAAGTGGATGCCGGACGGTCCATCACCCCTGGCGTGTATGGACGCACCGCAAAAACCCTGCACCCCGGCGACTCGGGCGTACCCGATTTTCTCTGCCCGGCCCCCATCCCTGCCCAGCTTGCCCGGCAACTTCAAAACCTGGCCATCCAGGCTCATCTAGCCGTCGGAGCGCTGGATGTCTCACGTGTGGATGTGCGGCTCAATGGTCAGGGGCATCCCTGCCTGATTGAAATTAACACCCTGCCCGGCCTGACGCCCGGATTCAGCGACCTGTGCATCATTGCCAATGCTGGCGGCATCAGCTACAGCGATCTAATCCTGGAAATTCTCTACCTGGGCGCGGCACGCTTTGGGCTGGCCCTGCCACACCCGCTCGCCGTCCGCCGGCAGCGCGGTGTGCGCCTGCCACACCTGGTGCAAATGTCGCCACAAATGCAATTGCGCTAACCTGCATACCCTTCGGGCTGCCCAACCGGGCAGCCCGAACTCGTTTAAAAGGACATTCTACACCTTGACCCTGAGTTCTCTTCGCAGTAAACTTGTTCTTGTTGTACCTCAACAAAAATACAAGAAAGGTGTTTTATGAAAACGCGTTTGTCCCTCCTCGTATTGATTGTGATGTTGCTGCTTTCTGCCTGTCAGACGGCCAACACCCCCACCCCGGCTGTCCAACCCGCCGATTCCACCATTGTGCTGGATGTAACCGGCGTCAATGGCAGCAAATCTTTTACTATGGAAGCGCTGAAACAATTGCCAGCCACAGAAGGTTTTGCTGGCATTAAAAGCAGCACCGGCAAGATTACGCCACCCGAGACCTACAAAGGCATCTTGCTCACCGACCTGTTGGCGCAGGTTGGCGGCCTCGACCCGGCAATGGCGATTCAAATCGAAGCCGAAGATGGCTATACGATGACCTTCTCACCCAATCAGGTTGAAAGCGGTCAATTCATCGCTTACGACCCTGGCACAGGCGATGAAACAGCCAATGCCGGCACATTGCGCGTCCTGATTGCCTATGAACGCGACGGCAAGGCTCTCGACCCGAAAGAAGAAGGCATATTGCGGGTCATGATCATCAACGACAAGTCCAATCAGGTCACCGATGGTCACTGGTCCATCAAATGGGTGCGCAAAATTTCTCTCAAACCGCTGGCTGCCGAATGGACGCTGCGGCTTGAAGGCAAGCTGACCGAGGATATGGATCGCGGCACCTTTGAATCGGGCGCTGCCGAAAAATGCCACCAAACCACCTGGCAAGATGAAAAAGCCCAAACCTGGATGGGCATTCCGCTCTGGCTGCTGGTCGGGCGGGTAGATGATGAAACCAAGCACGAAACCGGCGCTTTTTCCGATGAATTGGCCGATGCCGGCTACACGGTAGATGTTATCGCGGCGGATGGCTACACCATCACTTTTGATAGCGCCCGTATCAAGCGCAATAACAATATCATCGTTGCCTTCCAGGTCAATGGCAACCCGCTCAGCGATAAGGACTTTCCCCTCAAGCTGGTTGGCTCAGACCTGAGCAAGAAAGAAATGGCTGGCGCAATCGTCAAGATTGTTGTCCACCTGGATGGGCAGCCGGTCAGCGAACCTACCCCCGCGCCCACTGCCACCCAGGTTGCCGTTCAGCCGCCCAGCGGCAATGCCGCCCTCACCCTGCGCGGGCTGGTGAACAACGAACAATCCTGGTCGCTGGAACAAATCCAGGCCCAGGAAATTGTCAAACTAACCGTTGAACACCCCAAAAAGGGCAAGTTAGACGTAGAAGGTGTGCGCCTGAATGCCCTGCTCGACCTGGCCGGCCCCAAACCCGAGGCGCAAACCCTGGTGCTGATTGCATCGGATGGTTTCACCGCCGAGGCAGACCTGCAAGCCATCCGCCAATGCCCCGATTGTTTGCTCGCCATTGAAGACGGCATTTTGAAGGCAATGATGCCCGGTTTTGAAAGCAACTTCTGGGTCAAGGATGTTACCCAAATCGAGCTGAAGTAAGCCCGCTTTTATTCTTGTTTTCAAGCGCGGCGGTGGAAGAGAAACTCTCGGTTTCGCCGCCGCGCTTCGTTTTGAAAGAGAAGTCCATGAAACGTGCTTTATTTGCCCTGCTGTTTCTCACCCTGCTACTCTCGGCCTGTGCTCCCAAGGCCAAAACTCCACTGAGCGTTTTTTGTGCTGGCAGTCTCATTCAGCCTTTCGCCAATCTGGAACGCGCCTTTGAGGCCGAAAACCCCGATATTGATGTGCAAAACGAATGTCATGGCAGCATTCAGGTCATCCGGCACGTTACCGATTTACACAAGCCAATTGATGTCGTTGCCACCGCCGATTATGCGCTCATCCCAATGCTCATGTACGCCACCAATGATCCGCAAACCGGCAAGCCCTATGCAAACTGGGCCATTCAATTTGCCAGCAACCGGCTCGGCATTGCCTACACAGCCAACAGCCGCTATGCCGATGAGATTACCCCCGAAACCTGGAGCGAAATTCTCGCCCGCCCCGATGTACGCGTTGGCATTGCTGACCCACGCTTCGATGCCGCCGGATACCGCGCCCTGATGGTGTTTCAGCTCGCCGAAGCACCTGCCAACCAACCCACCTTGTTCGAAGATATGTTCGCCGGACAGTTCCGCTACCCCATTACAACCCGAACAGAAGAGACAGCCACCCTCATCCATGTCCCCGAAATCCTCGAAACCACCCCCAACGCACATGTCGTTGTGCGCGGGTCCAGCATTCAACTGATTGCCTTGCTGGAATCCGGCGATCTCGATTATGCCTTCGAATATGAGAGCGTCATCCGTCAGCACAATTTACAACTCCTCCCCCTGCCAGATTCGCTCAACCTCGGGGTCGAGCAGCAAGCTGAGACCTATCAACGCGTGACCGTTGTACTGGATTTTCAGCGGTTCAAAGTCGTCAAGCCCATCTTCCAGGGTGGAACGATCGCCTACGGCATCACCATCCCCAGCAACGCCCCACACCCACAAGAAGCCGCGCGCTTCATTGAATTTCTGTTAGGTGAAAAGGGTCGGGAATTGATGGAGGCCGATTATCACCCCATCTTCCAGCCAGCCCTGAGCAATGGACAGCAAAACCTGCCGGCTGCGTTACAACCCCTCACCAAGCCCATGCCATGAAACCCCGCAGCGTGCCGCGCGGCTTCTATCTGGCTGGTAGCTTTGCAATCCTCTTCCTGCTGTTGCCCGTGCTTGCCACGCTGCTCAGCACCTCGCCGCCAGCGCTCTACGCAACCGCCCAGGATGCCGAATTTTTACGCGCCCTGAGCAACACTTTCCAGTCGGCGGGCCTGGCAACCGGGCTAGGCATCTTGCTTGGCGTGCCACTTGCTCACCTTTTGGCAAACAATCGCTTTCCAGGGCGCGGCTGGATCGAGGCGCTCATCACCCTGCCCATCCTCCTACCACACACAGCCGCTGGGGTTGCGCTGCTGATGGTCTTTGGACGGGAGGGCTGGCTGGGCCGCCCGCTGGCCTGGCTGGGTCTATTCTTCACCGATCGGATGGCGGGCATCACAGTTGCCATGCTGTTCGTTGGCCTTCCGTTCCTCGTTCACGCCATGCGCGATGCCTTCAGCCTGCTCGACCCAGAACTGGAACGCAGCGCGCAGGTAGATGGTGCCTCGGCCTGGCAAATATTTTACTTCATCACCCTGCCACAAACCTGGCGCGCCCTGTTGAGTGGCGGGGTGATGATGTGGGCGCGCGGCATCAGCGAGTTTGGGGCTGTTGTCATCCTTGCCTATCACCCCAAAGTGCTGCCCACCCTGGTCTTTGAGCGGTTTGCTGGCTATGGACTGAATGCCGCCCAGCCCATCACCCTGCTGCTAATTATCCTGGCGTTCTTGCTACTTGGCCTGTTACGCGGGTTGGCCCGCCGCACCTAGGGTTATTTTCCACGGTCCACCACCGCCTTGACCAGCTTGACAGCAATGCTGCCGCCCGGCAAAATCATCCCAACCGCATCTGCGGTAATATCAAACAGCAGGTCGCGGGTCAGCACGCCTTTGATCTGGTCACTCCACTTCTTACCGCCGGAACGAACCTCGGTTGTTACCGCATCCATTTCAATGACACTGCGCTTGCTCTTGCTCGCCCACTCATATTCAAACGCGTAAACCGGGCGAAAGTTTAGCTCAATCAATTCCACATCCACCCGTTCCTCGTGAATGACCTGTGCATTCTGCACCGGCTGGACGACCTCAGCCGTCACCTGCCGCACCACGGCACTGGCGCGCACCTGTGGCGGCAATACCAACACCCCTTGCGGGGCAAAGGCATTCAAATCGGCAATTTCCGTCTTGGCCACGCCCTGATATTTCTGAAAATCCCCTCGTCCGCCGGTAATTCCATCCACTGTTTGCAGGGCGCTCAACTGCTGAGCACAATGCTCAACCACACTCAAATTCAGCACCGCCGCCCCCTTCGCTGGGGTCGCTTCCACCTCCTGCCCCAACAGCGTCACCTTTTTCACCTCTGGACCGCCGGTCGGCACACTGTAGCTGCGCGCACGGTCATACAAGGTGCGTGACGAAGCGCGCACCACCCAGTAAGGCTCCAATCGGCTCTCAAATGAAAGCAGGCGGATCTCATCCGGTTTGGGTTGCGAAAAAAGCGCCCCAATGGTTCCCATCATCAACCCGGCCTTTTTCTGCTCCACCCGATCGCGTGCCACTTCCACGCCAATTTGCGGCACCAGAAAGAATGCCTGCTCTGCCGCCAGGTAAATATCCATCTCAACCTCCTATGGTTTTATAACGTTTTGCAAAATCCAATGCGTCAGCTCCACAATTCGCCCATCCAATGTCCGATCTTGCGCCTCTGGGATCATTGCTGGCGGATTGTTAAGCTCATAAGTCTGGTTGGGTGCGTCCTGGTTCAGCCGCACCCATGGCACCCCGCCCGCCACAGCCGCGTTGACGATCTCCAGAGCATGATTGTTATTGGGCTGGACATGATCTTTTTCAGACTGAATGCGCTGATAGGGAACGCGCACCTGCGAAATGAAGGTGAGGGCCTCGCGCTCGGCCCACCATTCATCATCGCTGCATGGCTGCCAGGCAATTTTGCCGTGCTGCTGACTCAAGTCACAGCCAACAGTGCTGTAAAAGCGGTTCACCGGCCCTTCCCAATCAATGTAAAAGCGCACCGGCAGGTCAGGGTAGCGCGCCAACGCGCCGCTTGCTGCCGTCACGCCATAGGAATAGGAGACCAACCCCAAGCGCTGCGAGTCTACCCCTGGCTGCTTTGCGGCGTAGCGAATGACAGCTGCCAGGCCATCCTGGGTGATGAAGCCATTATAATCTTCGCTGCCACCCGATGCACCGCGCCCATCGGCATCAAAAATCACCACAGCCAGGCCTGCATCCGCCATGCGCTGTGCCCGGTCCGCCTCCGAGGTGCCAATGCCACCCGGCATCAACACCAGGGTAATCAACCGGGTCTGTCCATCCCACCCATCAGGGTAAAGAATCCACACGGCCAGTTCGGCACCGCTGCTGGGGTTCACGACTGTTGCAGCGCTGCGCGGCGGGTTGCCAATGGGTGGCCTGGGCAAGGTCGGGGCAATGGACGGCGACAAGGCAACAGGCTGGGCTGTGTTTTGGGTTGCCTGCGGTGTGGAAACGGGTAAACAGGCAGCAAGCAAAAGGCTCAACAAACCAAGAATGCCTATCGTTCGCACGGCAAACCTCCTTTCGTTTCCTCTGCTTGAGTGTACAATAAAATCACCGCACCTGACAAGTCCATTCGACAGCCAATCCGGTATAATCACGCCATCTTCTTTCGGAGCAACACATGACACCCTTCTTCTTCTCCCTGCGCAGCCTGGTTCTGTTCGCCATCATCGTTTGGTTCGTGATCTATTGGCGGTTCGGGGCCTATTTGCTGAACGACTTGCGCAAAACGTTGCCCAAACGCGCCACCCGCACCGATGGGCTGCTGATGGGCATGATTGGCCTGTTCTCAGCATGGATCTGGATCACAGCGCTGTTCATCCTGCGGGGGCGCATACCTTTTCAGGATGGCTGGCTGAGCAGCGTCAGCGCCTTGCTTGGCCTGTGCCTGACTCTGCTCGGGATTGGTGGCACCTTCTACGCCCGGCATCAATTAGGCCGGCTGTGGACAGCTGCCGCCGAGTTGCAGCCCAATCACTGCGTGGTGGATGAGGGGCTTTACCGTCGTATGCGTCATCCCATCTACACCTTTGCCATGCTGCTCAACCTTGGCTTTTGTCTGGTGTTCCCCACCTGGTGGAACATCCTCTTCACCTTCTTCATCCTCCTCGGCTATGCGCGCAAAGCGCAGGGAGAAGAGGCCTTCTTGCAGCAGGCTCTTCCCGGTTACAAGGATTACACCCAGCGCGTGCGCTACCGCATTCTACCCGGCATTTGGTGAATTGGAACGCTCGGCATAATGACAGGCAACAAAATGTCCCGGCGTCACCTCGCGATAGTCTGGCGCTTCCTGGCGGCAGCGCGCATCGGCTAGCGGGCAGCGCGTGTTGAAACGACAGCCCAATGGCGGGTTGACGGGGCTTGGCAGGTCTCCTTCTAGCAAAATGCGCTGACGCTTGCGCGCCCGCAGCGGGTCTGGCACTGGCACAGCCGACATGAGCGCCTGCGTGTATGGGTGCAATGGATGCAGGTAAATTTCATCCCGATCTGCCAGTTCCATAATCTTGCCCAAATACATCACCGCCATGCGGTCGCTAATGTGACGCACCATGCTCAAATCATGGGCAATGAAGATGTAGGTCAGACCGAGTTGATCTTGCAGTTCTTCCAACAAGTTCACCACCTGCGCCTGAATGGAAACATCGAGCGAGGAAATTGGCTCATCGCACACGACCAGGTCAGGGTTAATCGCCAATGCGCGCGCGATCCCAATCCGTTGCCGCTGCCCGCCTGAAAACTCATGCGGGTAGCGGTTGACAAAATCGGGGTTGAGGCCCACAATGCGCAACAATTCCTGAACCCGTTCACGCTTCTGGGTGCGGCTGAGCCGGCCATGCACATCCAACGGTGCCGCAATAATCGAACCGACCGTCATGCGTGGGTTAAGGCTGGCGTAGGGGTCCTGAAAGATCATCTGCATTCGCCGCCGGAAGAGCCGCAGCTCATTCTCGCGCAATTGCATCAGGTCTGTGCCATCGAAGAGGATTTGCCCGGCGGTTGGCTCATAGAGGCGCATCAGTGTCCGGCCAACGGTCGTCTTACCGCAGCCCGTCTCGCCCACCAACCCCAATGTTTCACCGCGAAAGACATCAAAACTGACATCATCCACTGCCTTAACATCATTGACATGCCGGCTGAAAACCAGGCCCTTGTAAATTGGAAAATATTTTTTCAGGTTCCGCACCTGCATCAGCACAGTTGGTTCAGTTGTCATTGGGTCGTCTTCTCCGCAATCTCCTGCCAATGCCAGCAGGCCACCAGGTGTCCAGGACGGTCACATGCTGCCAGCGGCGGCATGGCCTCGGCACATTGCTCGGTGCGCTGCGTGCAACGAGCATAAAACGGGCAACCGGTTGGCAATGCCACCAGGTCGGGCGGCAGCCCAGGGATGGAAACCAGCTTCGTCCCGGGCGCCTCATCCAAACGCGGCAGGCTGCCCAACAACCCCAGCGTGTAGGGATGGCGGGTATGATGATAAATATCCAGCACTTCACCGCGCTCAATAATATACCCGGCATACATCACGTTGACGTGCTGCACCATCTCGGCCACCACGCCCAAATCGTGCGTAATCCACATCACCGCCATGCCCAGTTCCTCTTGCAGCCGCACCACCAGGCTGACAATTTGTGCCTGAATAGTGACATCCAGGGCAGTTGTTGGCTCATCTGCAATCAACAAACGCGGCTCGCAAGAAAGCGCCATGGCAATCATCGCCCGTTGGCGCATTCCGCCCGAAAACTGATGCGGATAATGGTCGAGGCGTTTTCCTGGCTCTGGAATGCCCACCCAGCCGAGCAATTCCTGCGCCCGTTTGCGCGCCTGCTGCATCGTCATTTGCTTGTGCAGCATGAGCGCCTCGCAGATTTGAAAGCCAACCGTATAAACCGGGTTCAACGAAGACATGGGGTCTTGAAAAACCATCGCAATCTCATGCCCACGCACGCGCCGCATCTGTTCTTCATTGAGCTTGAGCAGGTCACGCCCACCAAACCACACCTCGCCGCTTTCAATCTTGCCGGGCGGAATTTGAATCAGGCGCAGGATGGACATGGCATGGACGCTCTTGCCGCAGCCGCTCTCCCCCACCACCCCCAAAATTTCGCCGGGCTGCATGGCATAGCAAACCCCATTGACCGCCTTCACCACCCCATCCTGGGTGTAAAAACGGGTGCGCAAGTCTCGAACATCCAGCAAAGGTTCTGTCATGAGTGCCTCCAATTAGACGCGCATCTTGGGGTCAAGGGCATCGCGCAGCCCATCGCCAAGCAAATTAAAGCCAAGCACACTGAGCATGATGGCAAGCCCAGGGAACAAAACCGCCCACCAGGCACCGCTCGCCAGGTAACGATAACTATCGCCTAGCATGGCCCCCCATTCCGGCTCAGGCGGAATGGCGCCCAGGCCCAAAAAGCCAAGCGCCGCCGCCGAGAGGATGGCATTTGCCAGCCCCATTGTCGCCTGCACAATGATGGGCGAGAGAATGTTTGGCACAATGTGCCGAAAGAGAATGCTACCATGCGACTCACCCACTGCCTGGGCTGCCAGAACATATTCCTTTTGCACCACCGAAAGGACTGCCGAACGCGCCAGGCGGGCATAGATGGGAATGCCCACCACACCAATTGCAATCATGCCCTTCTCCAGCCCCGGCCCCAAGAAGGCCACAATTGCAATTGCCAGCAAGTAACTAGGAAAGGACAGGATAATATCCATCAAGCGCATGACGACATTGGAAAAAATGCGCCCGCCAAGCGGAGTTGCCATCACCAGACCAATCAACAACCCCAAGACACCACATACCAGCCCAACCATCGGCGCGGCAAGCAGCCCAGACAGGCCGCCCAGGAGCAGACCAGTTGCACACCAAACCAGCACCCGCAGCCCGGAACGCTGTTTCAGCCAGCCCGGCCAAAAGGCCGAGGCGGCCCCCAACAACGCAAAGAGCAGCACCTGCCAGAACTGCATTGCAACCCAGGCCGGCAGCGCCCCAAGCGCCAGGCCAATCAACGCCATCAACAACACTCGTTCCCAATACACCATCTCAATGCTTTCATAGAAGCCAGAAAGCAGACCCAACAGGCCGCCAATCAGCAGCGAAATGCCAACCGCCACAATCCCCACTCGCAACGAATTCCACCCGCCATGCACCACGCGGCGAAAAATATCACGTCCCAGCTTATCGGTGCCAAAGGGATGCACCGAGGGCGACTCAGCCGTCCCGACCAGGCGCGGCGGCGTCAGCTTGAGCGAATAATCCAGGTCAATTTGTGCATTATACGGCCAGAAATAATGTGCCAAAACCGCTGAAAGAACAAAGATGACCACCACTGCCATCCCCAGGCGGGCGGTTCGGCTAGCAATCAAACGCCGCCAGGCATCCAACCACAAGGAGCGATGCTCACGCACCGCAAAATCTGCCACATTGCCCGGTGTCTCTGCCATATTGCTCCTCAATCGTATTGAATGCGGGGATCCAACAATGCATAAGAAAGATCCACCAGCAAATTAACCACCACAAAAATAATGGCAATCAGCAAGGTCACGCCCTGCACAATGGGATAATCGCGCGCCAGAATGGCATCATAGACCCATTTGCCAATCCCCGGCCAGGAAAAGATCGTCTCGGTCAGCACGGCACCAGCCAGCAGCGAGCCAATTTGAATGCCAATGATCGTAATGACCGGCAGGAAGGCATTCTTGAGCGCATGCCGATAGAGCACCAGGCGTTGCGCCAGCCCCTTGGCCTTGGCAGTGCGGATATAGTCTTCCTGCAACACATCCAACATGCTGGAGCGCGTCATGCGGGCAATGATAGCCATTGGAATGGTCGCCAATGCCACTGCCGGCATGATCAAATGCTTCAGGGCATTGCCAAAAGCAGGAAAATTGCCTTTCAGCAAACTATCCACCAGCAGCAAATGGGTGATGTTGGCATCAAAGGATATGCTTTGCCGCGAGCCGGTCGGCAGCCATTGCAGCAGCACCGCAAAAAGCATAATCTCCATCAGCCCCAACCAAAAGATGGGCATGGAAACGCCAATCAACGATCCAATCATCGTCACCCCATCGAGGAGCGAATTACGCCGCGCCGCCGAAAGAATGCCAACAGGCAAACCAATTAGCACCGCAATCAGCATGGCAAGCAGTGCCAGCTCAATCGTCGCCGGAAAGCGTTCCGCCAATGTTTCGGTGACCGGAATGCGACGATGAATTGAATCGCCCAGATCAAAACGTAACAAGCGCCCCAAATAGCGCAGATATTGACTATCAAAGAAACCAGCCAAATCGCCCTTGTGCAGCGCGTCGCGGTCTAAAAATGCCGGACGGTTGAGGCCAAATTGCTCGCGGATGCGTTCAACATTCTCCTGTGTTGCATGTTCGCCCAGCATTGCCACCGCCGGGTCGCCAGGAATCAGACGCTGAAACATAAAAATTACAAATGTAACCCCCAACAAGGTTGGTAACACTGAAATCAATCTGCGTAAAATATAACGACCCAAGCCAGCCTCCAGCATCTTGAGCAGGGGGGCGGTTTCACCCGCCCCCCTATCTCGATCCAAACTTATGGCACGAACTCGATGAACTCGAAGTAGTCGGCACCAACCGGCTGTGCGCCATAGCCCTTAATCTTCTTGGAGAAGATCAGGGGCGTGTTGTTATGTCCCAACCAGATGCGCATCACATCATCATGCATGATCTGCTCGGTCTGCTTGTACATTTGTTCACGTGCAGCCTGATCGGGCGTGACCAAAGCCTTCTTGAGCAACGCGGCCAGTTCAGGGTTCTGATACCAGCCCTCACGTTTGATCGGCTGATCGCCCGTTCCGAAGAAGTAACCGGTGAAGTTGTCGGGGTCGCCGTTATCGCCGCCCCAGCCCAGGAAGTACAGGCCCATCAACCGACCCTCGCGCCGAGCGCCCAAATAGGTCGGCCAGTCGCCTTCCAGATACAATTCCACCTTAAAGCCCGCCGCATTCAAGTTAGCAGCCGCAGCCTCGGCAATTTCCTTCGCCGCAGGGAAGTAGAAGCGCGTTACAGGCATGTAGTAGAGCCGCAACGGAATCTTATCGCCCGCCTTGAAGACCACCTTGCCATCCGCATCCAGAACATCCTCAGCCACGGTCACTTCGCTCAGGCCATTCGGGAAGCCCGCCTCAGCCAGCAGCTTCTTGGAAAGTTCCGGATCATACTTCCAATCCTCAATCGCCTCGTTGTGTCCCCAAACCATCGGCGGCAGCAAGTTGGTTGCCACCGTGCCATATTTGCCAAAGAAGTTTTTGATCAGGCCTTCTTTGTCAATGGCATGGGCAACAGCCTCGCGCACGCGAATATCCTGGAATTCCTCAATCTTGTAGTTAAAGGCCAGATAGCTTGTATTCAAAGCTGGACGGGTGATGATGTAGAGGTTCGGGTCGGTTTCAGCTGCGGCCAGGTCTTCCACCACGGCCTGCTCCAGGCCGTGAATATCGCCGGCCTTGAGCGCCAGGAAGCGTGCCGAATCATCGGGGATGACGCGGAACAGGATCTGGTCAATCTTTGGCTTTCCGCCCCAATAGTCTGCATTGGCATCAACGGTAATGTGATCGCCTTCAACCCATTCAACAAACTTGAATGGCCCTGTGCCAACACAACCGCCGGTCGGGGTGCCATATTTTTCGCCCGCTTTCTTAATTGCCTCCGGGCTGGAAATGGCAAACATATCCATCGCCAGGTTCGCCAGGAAGGGCGCCATTGGCTCACTCAGCGTGAACTGCACTGTGTGATCATCTACTTTCTTAACTTCGGTGATCATGCTAGCATCATCAAAGCCACCCCACATCGCCTCATAGTATTCAAATACCTGGCTGGGATAGTGATAAGGATTGGTAGTAAAGCGCCAACGCTCAAAGTTAAAAACGACCGCATCGGCATTGAAATCGGTGCCATCATGGAACTTGACATTCTTGCGCAGTTTGCAAGTCCACACGGTTGCGTTTTCATTCGGCAGGCATTCTTCGGCCAGTGCCGGGATGGGCTTGGTGCTGCCCAACTCATATTGATAGAGCGGCTCCAGCACCTGCCCGGTAACACGGAACGACTCACCATCGGTCACAATGGATGGGTCAAGCTGCACCGAATCGGCGCCGCGCCCAAAAATGAAAACTTTCGGTGTTGTTGGCTCTGTTGTGGCATTCCCACCCCCACAAGCTGTCAACGCCATGCTGGCAATGATCAACACCACCAACACCCCAAACAAAGATTTGCGTAGCATAACTCTCTCCTCCGAAATGAACAGGGTACGAACAAACCAAGGCTAGGTTTCTCCATACAAATTCTACTTGCTGCGCACCTCCTTCCCTGAAGGCCAAAACAAACGGTAGTATGATTATACAGTACTTTAATTTTAAAAAAGCAATTTTTTGAGAAATTGATTTTTAGGAAAAAATGACTTCCACCCTGAAAAAACGCCGCCCTCCAGCCTTTCAGTTGTGACGGGAGGGCAGCATGGTTCACCTGGACAACAAAAACAGGGTTCCTGCAGCGCTAAGCAACACAAGATAGGGCAGCAAATGATGCCCATCGCGCACCCATGTCGGGGGCCTTGCCGAGCCGCTCAAAATGCCACCGGTTACAATCAGCGCCAAAAACAGCAGCGCCGTCAACCCGGCCAGCCAGAGCGGCAACGCCGGCAATGGGGCTGCCTGCTTCGCCTGCATCACCGTCCAGCCCAGATAGCCCACCACCACCAGCGAGACCAGCTTATGCGCGGTGAGCAACAAAGTGCTGTAAGGCCGCCCCATGCGAGTGAGGAAAAAGCCCGAGCTTAGAATCACCACAAACAAAACCGCCATCACAACAAAGTCTTTCACCATCGAACATCCTCCTCCATCAAAAAAATTATAAAAGCTCCGGTGCCACGAGCGCCAGGTTACCCATCACCTGCCCGCTTTCCAGGTGCGCGTTGGCCTGCGCCGCCTCAAGAAGCGGGTAGCGCCGCCCAATCAGGGGGCTAATTTTACCCTCTGCCAGCAAACGATACAGGATTTGCCAATCCTCCAAAAATGGTTTTCGCCCAAACAGCGAGGCGCTTGTGCCATAGAGAAGAACCCGCTTACCATTCAATGATAGATTACACGCCAACACACGCCCAAGCAACCGCAGCAGCCTGCCAACGCTCAACGGATTGCCATATTCCACCAATACCCCGCCCGGTTTCAACACCATCAGCCCGCGGCGGACATAATCGCCGCCCATGCCATCAAACACAACCTGCACCCCGCCTGGGGCAACCTCACGCAGCACCGCTACAAAATCCTGGCTGCGATAATCAATTGGATGGGCGCCATACTGCTGCAAAACGGAATGCTTGGCTGCCGAAGCCAGACCATACATTTTCAACCCGGCCAATTGTCCCAACTGCAAAAAAGCCGTCCCCACCCCACCACTTGCCCCAATCACCAACACCGCATCGCCGCGCTGCACCCTGGCAACGCGATGCAAACATTGATAGGCAACAACGGAATTCAAAATCAAGACTGCGGCCTGTGCCAAATCCAGCCCGGATGGCACAGCCATCAACTGCTGGGCGCGCAGGTAGATGTACTCGGCATAGCCGCCGACAATCGTCAAGGCTGCCACCAGGTCACCCACTGCAAAGGTTGAGCGCACCGCAGGGCCAATCGAATCCACCACGCCCACCACAGCATAGCCGGGCACAAACGGCAGACGCGGCGCAGAAGGAGAAAGGCCATAACGCGCCTGCACATCCGGCAAACAAACCGGTACAGCCAAAACGCGCACGCGCACCTCGCCAGCCCTGGGCGGGCGCAATTCCTGCTCCACCACGTGCAGCATCTCCGGCCCACCGCGTTGCACCGCCATGACTTGCCGATACTTCATTGCTGCACCTCCTGCTGCCGAATGCCATCCCAAAAGAGTGCAAACCCCTGCTGAATGAGTGGCTCAACCGGCTCGCCTTGCGGCAGTCGGCAGATATAACTCATCACCGCCACCAGGCTCTGATACAAAAATGCGCCCATCAAATCAGCCGGGTAGGGTTTGAGAAGGCCTTGCATCAGCCCCTGCTGAATGGCAAGATAGTAAAAATCGAATTCTCGAGCGGTTTGCAAAACAACCTGCGGCGAAAGAATGCCCGGATCGCGCGTCTGCTGTGCATAGGCAAATGCTGCGGGGTGCGCAATCAGCCAATGAAGCGACCCGGCCCAAATGGCAAAAAACATCTCGCGCACCGGCATATGCGGCGCAAGCAGCTGCCGAACCGATTGCGACTCTTGCTGAGTGAGCCATAAGGCCAACTCATCCACCAGGGCCTGCTTGGTGGGAAAGTAGAGGAAGAGTGTGCCGCTTGCCGTCCCGGCCCGGCTGGCGATTTGTGCGGTGGATGTATTTTCAATGCCCTGCGCCACAAACAGTTCCAGGGCTGCTTGCAAAAAGCGCTCTTTTTTTTCCTGGCTGCGTTCTCTGACCATTCTTACTCCTATAATGACTGATTACTCAATCATTATAGGAACAAATCAAACTTTTGTCAAGCTATTTTTATACTTCATGGTACAATCAATAGATACCCTGCTTTGGAGGATGAAACCGATGACGGATGCTGTTCTGGTAGATGCCATCCGCACCCCAATTGGAGCGCTGGGCGGCGCTTTGGCTGCCGTGCGCCCCGATGACCTGGCGGCACTGGTGTTGAAGACAATTGTCGAGCGCAACCAGCTCGACCCACAAGAGATTGACGAAGTCTACCTGGGCTGTGCCAATCAGGCCGGCGAAGATAACCGCAACATTGCCCGCATGGCTGTCCTGCTGGCTGGTTTGCCGGTCTCCCTGCCGGCGCTGACGGTTAACCGCCTGTGCGCCTCTGGGCTGGCAGCGGTCAACCTGGCTGCCCGGGCCATTCGCGCCGGTGATGGCAATCTATTCCTGGCTGGCGGCGCCGAAAGCATGTCACGCGCCCCCTATTCGCTGCCCAAGGCCGAGCAAGGTTTTTCCTTTGGCAACCTGACAGCCTGGGATACCGCCCTCGGCTGGCGCTACCCCAACCCGCGCATGGTGGCAAGCTATGGCACCGAAAGCATGGGCGAGACGGCCGAAAACATAGCCGACCTGACCGGCATCACACGCCTGGAACAGGACGCTTTTGCTGCTGAAAGCCACCGCCGTGCCATTGCAGCCATAGATGCGGGCCGCTTTGCCGAAGAAATTTTGCCCGTTCCCATTCCACAACGCAAAGGCGAGCCGCTGCTGGTGACGACAGATGAACGCCCGCGCCGCGACACAACAGCTGAATCACTGGCGCGCCTCAAGCCTGCCTTCCGCAAAGAAGGCAGCGTGACGGCTGGCAATTCCTCCGGGTTGAACGATGGTGCTGCGGCTCTGCTGGTAATGAGCGCCGAACGCGCCCGCAGCCTGGGGCTGCGCCCCCTGGCCCGACTGATCACTTCCGCCTCTTCTGGCATCGAGCCGCGCATCATGGGCCTTGGCCCAGTTGAGGCTGTGCGCAAGATCTTTGCCCGAACCGGCCTGAAAGCCAGTCACCTGGGCCTGGTGGAACTGAACGAAGCCTTTGCCGTGCAAGCGCTGGCTGTGCTGCGCCAATTGAACATCTCACCAGAAGTCACCAATGTCAACGGGGGTGCGATTGCCCTTGGTCACCCGTTGGGCTGTTCTGGTGCGCGCATCCTCACCACCCTGCTGCACGAAATGCGCCGCCGCGCCCCCATGGCGCCCCGCCCCTTCTACGGCCTGGCGGCCCTGTGCGTGGGTGTTGGACAGGGTGAGGCCACGCTGGTAGAATGGCTGGACGAATAAACCAATGAATGTGCTGGTAACCGGCTCAACAGGTTTTGTGGGCGCGGCCCTGTGCCGCGCCCTGCTCCAGGCCGGGCATTGCGTGCGTGCTTTTCACCGCCCCACCAGCACGCTCAAACTGCTCGAAGACCTGCCCGTACAGCACGCCCTTGGCGACCTGACCCAGCCAGAGAGCCTGCCCCCGGCCATGCGGGATATCGAAGTTGTCTTCCATTGCGCCGCACAACTCGATGCACGCCGCCAGCCATCTGGACGCATGTATGCCGTCACAGTTGAGGGCACGCGCGCCGTGCTACGCGCCGCCCGGCAGGCCGGTGTGCGGCGTGTGCTGCACACCAGTTCGGTTGCTGCCTTGGGGCTGCCCGAAGATGATGCCCCAACCCTGCTGAACGAGAACCATACCTGGAACTGCCGCCCACACCTCTGGCCCTATGGCTATGCCAAACACCTGGCCGAAATGGAAATCCAGCGAGCAGTTGCCGAAGGGATGGATGTTGTCATTCTCAACCCCAGCTACATCATCGGTGCCGGCGACATCTACCGCCAAAGCAGTTCCTTGCTCATCCAGGTGGCACAGCAGCGCCTGCGCCTGACAACCGAGGGCGGGCTGAACGTCGTCTCGATTGAAGATGTGGTTGCCGGACATTTGGCGGCCATGGAGCGCGGCGAACGCGGTGAACGCTACATCCTGGGCGGACACAATCTGCTGCACACGGTTCTGCTGGAAAAAATTGCCCTGGCTGCGCATGTGCCGCCCCCCACCGCCATGCTCTCCGCCGGGCTGCTGCGCCTGCTTAGCGGCCCCTTCAGCCTGCTGGAAAGTTTCCTCAACCTGCCCGTCTCTGCCGGATTGCTCCATCAGGCCGGGCTACATTTCTACTACGCAACCCGCAAAGCCCAGGTTGCACTGCGCCTTGCACCGCCGCGCCCAATCGAAGAGGCCATTGCCCAGGCACTGGCCTGGTTTGCTGAACGCGGCGCCCTTTCCAATCGTTAACACCTGTCACCCGTCACACAAATTCGGTGCAGGGTATGCTTTCTACCGTGAGCTTTGTCGGCTCTTTCGGGAAGTTCAGTACTGGAAAGCCCCGATTGCGCTCATTAACATAAGCACAATGTTAAAAGAAATGGCAACCCGTTTCCCTTTGTTCAACGGCATGAGCGACGATCAATTGACCGTGCTGGATGCCTTCTTCGAACGTTGCGCATTCAACAAAGAAGAAGTCGTCTTTGAACAGGGAGACCCGGCGCGCAGGCTCTACGTTTTGTGCAGTGGCGAGGTCGTCATTCGCTACAAACCCTATGATGGCCCACCCCTGGTTGTGACCCGGATTGCACCAGGCGGGGTATTTGGCTGGTCGGCAGCACTGGCACGCCCGGCCTACACCTCTGGCGCGATTGCCACCATGCCAAGCATTGCCTTGCGCACAGGCATTGAACAATTGCACAGCCTGTGCCTGGTTGCCCCACAAACCGGCACGCTGCTGATGGAACGGCTCAGCGAAGCAATTGCTGAGCGCCGCACGATGCGCAACCCGGTGCTGGATTTGCTAAACAAAAAGTTTTCTTCCGGCGATGATTGTACCTCAAGGAGTGTCCCCAATGGAACCGAACCCGAATTTCACCGTTGAAGAACAATTGCGCGGCCTGATTGAACAGCTTGATGCCTACATCGAAAATTATCATGGCGGCTCAGTCGAACTTGTCTCGTTTGATGGCAAAGTCGTAAAAGTGCGCCTGGGCGGCGCCTGCCTGGGCTGCCCACTCTCGCCGGTCACACTCAAAGGCTGGGTGGAAGGCACCCTGCGGCAATTCTTTCCGGAAATTGAAGCCGTCGAAGCCGCAGAAGATTAGGCCCTACTCCAAGAACACTTCAACGTGTTCGCCATCCTTATCATCGAACACATCCACCACTTGCCCGGTCACCCCGGCACGCACCATCTCCATCATCTGATTCATATCCACCCCCTCCACCTCCGGAGAAAAACGTGCCCCCATCTTCACCCCGGCATTGAGCACGTTCACCGGCAGGCGGACATTGACTCGCACCTTGCCCGTGTTGGTATCCGTCACGCGCACCCGCAGCCAGCGCGCTTGCGCCGTGCTGGGGGCTGCTGTCCGACGCACCTCGCCCAAAGCCTCAAGCAGCCGCACCCCTTCTTCGGCTGTAATCTTTCCATCGCGAATCATCTGCAACACTTTCAAACGTTCCGGTGAAGCCGCCATTCTCTACCTCCTCAGGGATGAGATGAACGACGTTCCCACTCAGCCACTGCCGCCTGCAAGAACGCCTTGAGCTGCGGGTCGCTCACCCCGCCAATGCCAATATACCGTTGACTGCCATCCCAAACCACCACCCCTTCTTTCAGGTCGGTTGAAACACGAATCTTGCGTCCAGCCAATGTCGAAGTTGGCAGCAATTCTTGCACAATTTCATCAATCTGTTCCACCATGCTCTTGGGGCGCCCCACCTCTGCCGCCACACCGGCCACCGCCGCAGCCACAACCGGCTCAACCACCGTTGGAGCTACAACAGCCGCCGGCCCAACAGCCGGAAGAGGTTGTACCGTTGGGGGTTGCGTTGGCTGTGCCGGCCGGCCAAGCCCCAACCAAATGGCCCATTCGCGCAGCAGCCCTTCCAACACCTGTCGCTGCTGCGGCTCCAACTGCTCAGCGCTGACAATCGCCTTGCCAGCCAGTTCCACCCACAGCGAGCCATCGGTACGCCGCCGCCACAAACGCGCCAAATCGCCAAAGTCGTTCCGGTCCACACCCGGCGGCAGTTTCTCCACGACCTTTTCAACCACTTTCTCCACCACTTTTTCCACCACCCTGGGCTGTGCTGCTTCTGGCTTCTCATCCTCCTTGTTGCGCTCATACCACAGAATCGCAACAATGGCACCAGCAGCAAAACCAATCACCACCCCAATCAGGGTCGGCAAGAGCATTGTCATCAAAGAAGGACTCGTCATTTCGTTTCTGCCTCATACGGGAGAGATACACCATCCGGTTGACAGGTGGGGCAAAAATGTGTGCCACGTTGCCCGACCCGGCAGCGGATGATGAGCGTGCCACACACCAGGCAGGCCTGTCCGGTGCGCTGATAGACTCGAAAATAGTTCTGAAAACTACCGCCGCGATAGACCCAATCAATGCTTGCACCATTGCGGCGGATGCCCTCTTGCAAGGCGGCCCGGATTGCAGTCAACAAGCGCTCCGCTTCCACCAGGGTCAAGGTATCCGAACGGCGCAACGGGTGCAGCCCGGCGCGGTGCAGCGCCTCATCGGTGTAGATATTGCCCAACCCGGCCAAAAAATGCTGGTCGAGCAGCAATGGCTTCAATTGCCGTCGCACGCGTTGCAGGCGCGCCCACAAGGCCGCACCGGTCAGCATCTCATCCAGCGGCTCGGGCCCCAAATCTGCCAGGGCTGCCACCGCATCTTCCACCCACCAGGCACGCCCAAACTTGCGCGGGTCATTGAAGGCCAGCTGCTCCCCATCCTCAAACACAAGTCGCAAGCGATCATGCGGTTGCGGGGCTGCTGTTTGCGCTTCCAGGCGCAAATCGCCGCTCATCCGCAAATGCAGCAGCAATGCCCCAGCATCAAATTGCAGCACAATCCACTTTGCCCGGCGAGATACACTGCGCACCTGCTGCCCGGCCAGGCAATCGCCCAAAGCCTGTGCTTCCGCGCCGCGCAGCATCGGCGGCCACAGCACCTGCACCCCCGTCACACGCCGTCCCGGCAACGCCCCGCCATCGCAAAGCCGGCGCACAATCGTTTCGACTTCGGGCAGTTCAGGCATTCGTCCCTACTCGTTGAACAACTCGCCAACACTGCGCCCTTCATTGGCGCGGCGGATGACCTCGGCCAGCAAGTCGGCAACCGTTAAAATACGCAACCGCCCGCCAAAAATGGTCATCTTTTCCAGGCCAATCGGCACCGAATCGGTTGTGATGAACTCCGTCACCGGCAAAGCGGCCATGCGCTCAGCTGCGCTAGCCGAAAGCACCGGATGCAC
Organism: uncultured Anaerolinea sp.; assembly: GCA_964453115.1. GTDB lineage: Bacteria > Chloroflexota > Anaerolineae > Anaerolineales > Anaerolineaceae > JAIWNK01. The sequence continues at coordinate 60,237 of CAYVRT010000019.1, forward strand.
AAAAGAGACATACACATCCCGCGCCCCGCGCTCGCGCACCAAGTTGACGGCCTGGACAATGGAGCCGCCAGTATCAATCTCATCATCCACCAGAATGACATCCCGCCCGTTCACATCACCAATCAGGTTCAGGGCCTGTGCCCTGGAATCGTTGCCCGTGCGACGTTTTTCGATGAAATTGAGCGGCAGGTTGAGTGTGGCAGCGTAGTTGCGGGCCTTCTTGGCAAAGCCCAGGTCAGCCGCCACCACAACTGGCGAATGCATTTGTGGCATTTTATCGCGGAGATAGGCCGTCAAAATATAAAAGGCCGTCAACACATCGCCCGGAATGGAGAAAAAGCCCTGAATTTGTGAGGCGTGCAAATCAAGCGTGATATAGCGGTCGGCCCCAGCGACTTGAATCATATCCGCAATCAGGCGGGCCGTAATGGGGACGCGTGGCTGATCTTTTTTATCCGAGCGGGCATAGCACAAATAGGGAATGACCGCCGTAATGCGCGCGGCTGAATCCAGGCGCAAGGTTTGCATCAGGATGAGCAATTCCATCAAGTTGCGGTGCACCGGCGCCGAAGTCGTTTGAATGACGTAACAATCCTGACCACGCACGCTGCCATGCAGCTTGACAAACAGGTTCTCATTCGGGAAGCTGACAATCTCGCGTTCGCACAGGGGCTGATTCAAATAACGCGCCACTCGCTCTGCCAGCTGCGGGCAGGCTGTGCCAGCATAGAGCTTGATATTGCCATACTGCATTCGCTCATGACGCACGTTCATGGTTCCTCCCCGCTTCCCATTCGCTACGCAAAACGCTCATCATCAGCACGTCCACATAGCGCCCATATTTGTACATATCCTGCCGCAAAAGACCTTCCTGCACAAAGCCAACCGCCCGATACGAACGGATGGCGCGCTCATTATCCGCATGGACTTGCAGGTAAATGCGGTTCAGGTTCAACATTCCAAAGCCATAGTCCAGCATCAAGGCCATTGCTTTGCGGCCCCAGCCCTTGCCCAGGCAATCTTTCTCGCCAATCAAAATGCCCACTTCTGCCGAATGGTTAAACACATCCAACTCGTGAAAGCTGATGTTGCCAATATGCCGCCATTCCTGCCCGTTTTGCACCTCAATCCCCAGCACCTGTTCATTGGGTGCCCGCTGCACCATGCGGTCGTACCATTGTTCTTCTGCCGCCAGTGACATGGGAGAGCGCACCAACAAATACTGCGATACCTCACGGTCGTTAATCCACACCACACAGCGCGCCATGTCGCTGCGCTCCAATGCCCGCAGGCGGATCCCTTGCCCAAGAATCATGGTTTTTTCTCCTTCCAGTTACGGGTTGAGGCGTGTTGGCCCACGGAACAGGTAGACCGTCTCGCGAATGTTGTTAATGCCCAACAAGACCATGAGCAGGCGCGACAGCCCCAACCCAAAGCCGCCATGCGCTGGACAACCATAGCGGAAGAAATCAAGGTAGAACTGAATCGGTTCCAGGTGCAGCCCTTTCTCCAGGGCCTGCTTTTCCAGCACCTCAACGCGATGCTCGCGCTGTGCGCCGGTTGTAATTTCCAACCCCGAGGCCAACAGGTCATAGCTGCGGGTCAGGCCAGGGTTTTCGGGGTGACGCATGTGATAGAAGGGCCGGACTGCAATCGGCCAATCGGTGACAAAGACAAAGTCATGGTCAAAGGCTTCTTTGACATAAGCACCCAGTTCCCGTTCACCGCCCGGGTCAATATCGCCCTTCTTTTCGGGTGGCAGCTGATAGCCGCGCTCTTTGAGGATGCGCACCGCCTCGGCCATGGGAATGCGCGGGAACGGCAGGGTGGGAATAACAATTTCCCGCCCCAACAGCTGTGCAATTACATCTCCCAATTCATCCTTGACGCGCCGGTAGGTATATTGCAACCAGCGCTCCTGAAAGGCCATCACATCCTCGTGCGACTCAATCCAGGACATTTCCATATCCACGCCGGTGAATTCGGTCATGTGCCGCGAGGTGAAAGATGGGTCGGCGCGGAAGACCGGGCCAATCTCAAACACGCGGTCAAAACCAGCGGCCATTGCCATCTGCTTGTAAAACTGTGGTGATTGCGCCAAATAGGCCTTGCGGTCAAAGTAATCAATGGTGAACAGTTCTGCGCCGCTCTCACTTGGGGTGCCCATAATCTTGGGCGAATGGATTTCAATGAAGCGGTTTTGCAACCAGTATTCACGCATCGCCTGCTCAACCAACGTTTGCACCTGGAAGAGAAGCAAGTTCTGGGCGCGGCGCAAATCCAGGTAGCGCCAATCGAGGCGAATATCAATCGCCGGCAAGGTCTCGGCGAAGGGGTCAATCGGCAAGGGGGAAACAGCCAGGTTTTCCACCGTCAGGGTTTCGAGCTGCACTTCCAACCCACCCAGCTTGACAACCGGGTTATCGGCCACGGTGCCGGTAATCGTCAGCGCACTTTCGGTCGTCAGCGCGGAAATGCGCTCTGCCATTTGCGAGTCGTTCGGCTTATAAAAGGCTACCTGCGCCAGGCCAGTCGTATCGCGCAAAATGAGAAATTGCATCTTCTTCTGGTCGCGCAGCGTCTGCAAATGTCCTTGCAGTTTCACGCGCTGCCCAACCATTTGACGCAAATCTTTAATCCAGGTTCGTTCCATAATAGCTCTCCATTTTCATAGCAATTGCCTGCAATTATAGCCCGATTCCGCTAAAAAATGGAGAAACTGAACAAACTGCTACGCCCCGCCAAGCAGCCGATCCAGAGCGGCATAGGGCGAAAGCTGCCGGGCTGCCAGCTGCTCAAAGACCTGCGCATAGAGGCCGTCGGGCAGGCTCTGCTGCCAGCGTTGCATCAGTGTCGCCTGCACCAGCATCTCCAATTCGGTTTGCAATCGGGCTGCCTCGCGGCGGGCCCATTCGCCGCTGCGCCGCAAATAGTCGGCGTGCTGATCCACCGCCTGCATCAACTCCAGCACGCCCAACCCGGTTGTTGCCACCAGGCGCAGCACCGGCGGCAGCCACCATTCGAAGGGCGCTTCCACTGCCCCCACATCCCCCCCGCTGCCATGATGCCCAGCAAAGGCCCGGCGCGTGGGGTGCGCCAGTTCCAGCATGGCACGCAGGGCGCGCTCGGTGTTGTCCACTCCGGGCCGGTCGGCCTTGTTGACCACCAGTACATCGGCGATCTCCAAAATGCCCGCCTTAATCGCCTGAATATCATCGCCCATGCCGGGCGATTCGACCACCAGGGTTGTGTGTGCGAGGCGCGCAATATCCACTTCCGATTGGCCAGCCCCAACGGTCTCGATCAGAATCAGGTCAAAACCAGCAGCATCCAGCACCTGCACCACATCAGCCGTGCTGCGGGCCAACCCGCCCAGTGCACCGCGCGCCGCCATCGAGCGGATGAAGACCCCCGGGTCACCGGTCAGGTCACGCATCCGCACCCGGTCCCCCAACACTGCCCCGCCCGTGAACGGGCTGGAAGGATCTACCGCCACCACCGCCACGCGGCGCGGCAATTCACCCGGCGGCGGATGCCGATAGGCATAGGCCAGACGGTTGACCAGGGATGATTTTCCCGTCCCCGGGCTGCCCGTCACCCCGACCAAGTGCGCCCTGCCCGTATGTGGGAACAAATCATTCAGCGCCAGCCGCCCAGCAGGAGTCTGGTTCTCCACCTGCGTCAACAGGCGCGCCAGAGCCAGGCGGTCTCCCGCCAGCACACCCTCGCTCGCGCTGCTCATCGCCAACTAACCGACCAACGCTTTTTCAATATCTTCAACAACCTGTGTCGTCGGCGTACCTGGCCCATAAACAGCCCGCACACCCATACCAAGCAAGGCTGGCACGTCCTGCTCGGGGATAATGCCGCCAACAAAGACATGCATCTCCAGCTGCCCATTGGCGCGCAGCAATTCAATCACCCGTGGGACAAGCGCCATATGCGCCCCCGACAGGATGGACAGCCCGACCGCATCCACATCTTCCTGCAAAGCTGCTTCAGCAATCATCTCCGGCGTTTGCCGCAAACCGGTATAAATCACTTCCATGCCGGCATCGCGCAAGGCCCGTGCCACCACTTTGGCACCCCGGTCATGACCATCCAGCCCTGGTTTGGCAATCAAGACACGAATTTTTCGCTCCATGCAATGCTCCTTGGTTGTTCTATTGTCCGTTTAATTATACCGCAAACTTGCCTTTCACCAAGCCAACAGGCTCAAAATTTGGGGCGCGCCACTGCCAACACTCGAAACGGCTCCACCACCCCCACTGTACCCGAAAAGAGGTGCAGTCGTTCAATCAGCGGCAGTGAAAACTCCTGTCCATGTGGCACCAATACCTCCCCAACTTTGGAGCAAACATCTTCATCAGCAATCATCCCAATCTCCAACTGCGACATGCCCACCATGCGCACATCCCACTCACGATTCAAAATCTCATGCTCACCCAAAGCCTGCACCACAACCGGGTTGTAGCGGCGGTTGTGCAAACGCATGTGTTGTTGAACGGCCTCATGAATCATGCCAGATTGAGCCATGCGGTCGTAATCTACAGCCACCTTCAAAATCTGAGCGCCAAGTTCCACGCGGCGTTGCTCTGAACCTGCGGGTTCACCGGAGAATTCTTCGTAGGGTTTGGCCTGTTGCCGAATGATTTCAGCCACCACACCAATGCGCGGGATGGATTGAAGCAGTTTGTACGCAATCATGGGATGAGAGGCATACATACTCTCTTCAATGCGCGTTAGCTCTTGATGAAGCGATGCCTTGCGCAAAACTTCATCCGGCAAAGCAATGCAACCAATTTGCGATAACATGGCCGCCAATTGATACATCCAGGCATCATAGGTTTTGAGCGCAATGTTAATTTGGCGTACAATCTTGCGAATTCGCAAAGTCTGGCTAAATGCTGCCGGATTCGCCATTGCCAACACATCCGTCAACAGGCGAATGATACTGCTAAGCGTCTTTTCCATCAAATCGCGTTCCACGTGCAGCAAGCGATGTTGTTCCAACCCGGCATTGAGTGCATTCGCCATTGCTTCAGGAGAACAAGGTTTGGTTAAAAAGCGAAAGATATTTCCTTCGTTGATTGCATCAATTGCCTGATTCAACTCGGCATGGCCCGTCAACATCATCCGCACCGTATCCGGTGAAAGTTCACGGGCGCGCGTGAGAAACTGCACACCATCCAGGCCGGGCATACGAAAATCTGTGACGACAACTGCAAACGGCCCCTGTGCGGATAAAATTTCCAGCCCTTGCTCCCCACCCAACGCTGTTTCAACTTCAAATTGCCCGCGCAATTGACGCTTATAGCCCGCCAGAATATTGGGCTCGTCATCTACAAATAAAATCTTTTCGCTCATGGTGTCACCTTCTCTGTGTATAAATGGTTTGCGGGTTCGATTCCTGATCCAAATCCGCGGATGGATGAATCGGCAACCGAATGATGAAGGTTGTTCCTTTTCCCAGTTCGGTTTCAAAGCTCAAATCGCCTTTATGCTTGATCACAATAATATCGTAAGCGATTGCCAATCCCTGTCCTGTTCCTTTGCCCACCTCCTTGGTTGTAAAAAATGGTTCAAAAACCCGGCTGCGCACTACTTCTGGAATGCCGGTACCCGAATCGGCGATGCGCACCTCTACCCAATCCCCCACCTGACGTGTACCAAGTCGCAACACTCCCTTTTGCTGACCATCACTTCCGACCACATCCCGAATGGCATCCACCCCATTCATAATGACATTTAAAAACACCTGATTGATTTCCCCGGCAATACACACCACATTCGGCAAGTCTTCCACAAAATCTGTCTCGATCGTTGCAATATACTTCCATTCATTGCGCGTGACGGATAGTGTATCCTGCAAAGATTTATTGATGTTAATTGCGGACTTCTTGCGCAGCCCACCATGCGAAAAACTTTTCATCGCCCGCACAATCTCGCTCACGCGCTGCACACCTTCTAATGTTTGTTCCACTGCTGCGGGAATTTCAAGCGTGAGATACTCCAAATCCAAACCTTTCAATTCCATTTCCAGGCTTGCACACTCTGCCAACACCGCATCACCCTGCCCGCGACAGCGCAACGCAAAACCACGATAAGCCTCAATCGCTTTTAGCAAATCTTCAAACGCCTGTTTCAAAAAATGCGTGTTATCTCCAATGTATTGAATTGGCGTGTTAATTTCATGGGCAATTCCAGCCGCAAGTTGACCAATGGATTCAAGGTTGCGGGCCTGTGCCAGACGACTTTCCAAAATCTGACGTTCTGTAATATCTGCGCCTAAAATAATGTAACCATTCAGTTGATTCTCATCGCCAAACATCGGGCTCACACTCATGCCGAGCACCCCCTCGCTGCCATCTACTCGCCGAAATCGCAGCGGATCCAGGTAGATGGGGTGGCTGCCATTGCAATTATCCACCTCAAGCCGCAGAGTCTCCCAATCCAACACCGGTTGCAGGGCAATCAGTTGTTTACCAATCACATCACTTGCCGATAGGCCAAGCACCTTTTCAGCCGTCGGATTCCAGCGCAGCACCTCCTGCATTGGTGAAATAACAATCAAAAGCGAAGATAGAGAGGCTATCAATTGCTCAATTTCACGGTTCGCCTTGCGCAAAGCTTCTTCTGCCAGACGGTGTTTGGTAATATCGCGCACCACGCCAATCACACCAATCAATTCACCATCTGGCCCATAGTAGGGCGTCTTATGCGTCTCAACCAACAAAGGGGGATCCCCCGTCCAATTTTCATAAATCAATGGCTTGCCGCTGCTCAACACTTGTTGATCGGAGAGCCGAAACCGTTCTGCAAGCTCCGGAGCGTATAAATCTTCATCCCGATACGGTGCTGCATGGCTTTCAAATTTTAATCGGTTCTGTGCCTCAAACGCCGCGTTCCACCCCAAATAAACGCCCTGAGTATCTTTATAGAAAATCAAATCTGGAATTGAGTCCATCAGGCCACGCAGCAAAATCCGTTCCCGCTCCAGCAGCCTTTCAATTTGCTTTTGATCGGTGATATCAATTCCAATCGCCACAATGTATTGAGCATCTCTATTCGCATCCGTCAAGGTGGAACTCGTCCAGGCAATGGTTCGCTCCTGCCCCTCCTTGGTTACCCAATGGTTTGCAAATTGAAATGGGCTCAAACCAACCTGGATATTTGCCAGCAAGTCTTGTAAGATCTGTGAATCCTGCGACTGGATAAGGAATTCCCAGACCCGTTTTTGCACCATATCGCCGCTCGAATAGCCCAAAAACCGCTCAAAAGCGCGATTGACACGCACCACATATCCCTGCCGATCAATCACAATCACCAAAGCATCCATTGTATCCAGAATGATCGAGTTGAAATTGCGTTCGGCAAGCAACTTCTGTTCGATTCGCTCACGCTCTGCCACCTGACTGCGCAAACCCAAATTGGCACGTTCCAATTCATGAACGCGCTGCTGCATCACATATTCCAGGCGGTCCAACAAACAGGCCTGTGCCAGGGAAGCAGACATTTCTTCCACTGTCTGCCAAATTCCATCCAGAATCTCATCCTGCAAAGGTATATCTGGCAAAAAAAACAGGGCAAGCGCCTTAATCCGATAAGCCACGCCCATCCGCCAGGCCAACAAGCAAGGCCGGCCCTCCATTTTCAAATCTGGCACCAGCGTCGTAAGATCGCCAAAAAACCGATTCTCCAATCGTTCATACAATTCTTCAGCAGCTGCGCACAGAGTGCTCAAATGCGCATCTGAAAGCCCCGCCGCAACACAAACCCGCTCTTGCGGCAAATCATCCTGAAACGTCACAAACGCACACCCCAGCATTGGGAAGGCGCCCATCAGATAATTGGCCCAAAAGCGGAGCAAATTGGCGGTGCTTGCCACGGTTTCTCCCACTGGAGCGAGGTTGGCAACCCGAGAAAGCCGATTGACACGGCTAAACAAAAACTGATCGGCAATGGATGCTGCTGTTATGTCGCGCAAAACCATCAAATACGTCCCCTGGGCATCACCATCTACCGACAACACAGAGACGGCAGCTTCATAATATCGGTAGCTTTGCGCAAATGGCGTCACCAATTTCATTTTATACATGCGCCCTGTTTCAAGGCATAAAGCCAACATTCCTGTTATTTCATCCTGCAACGCCTGCAAATCTTGTTCTGAATAGCGTTCCAACAGTTGTTGCGCCACACAATTGGCATAACCAATGACGCAATGACGATTGAGCAACAAAACCGGCAATGGTATTGCATCAATCCATGTTGTTGAAAAAGGAGCAAGATTTTTCATCATCAACCTCTCATCCAGGGATTGCGCGCCGATGACTGTGAATGCTTTTTTCCTCATACATCGCGGCATCTGCCTCGGTCAAAGCAGACCAAAGTTCCTGCGGGGTTAATGCCACTGCCGCGCCAAGTGAAAACTTCAATTCAAAACCTGGATAGCTGACATTATGTTCCGCCTGCCGCAGATGAACGCGCTCAACAATTTGCCGCAAGGCCTGATGATTTAAACCCGGCAGCAAAATTGCGAACTCATCTCCTCCAATTCTCGCGATCATATCCTGAGAGCGAAACACTGAGCGCAGCACATTGGCTGCCCGCTGCAACAGCACATCCCCTGCAGAATGCCCCAATGTATCATTGATTGTTTTCAGCCCGTCCAGGTCAATCATAATCACGCCAATCGGAAAATGCCCCGAGCGTTCCAGATTGCGCAACTCATCCTCAAAACTCGCCCGGTTATACAATCCGGTCAGTTCATCGTGCAAGCTCATATAGCGATATTTTTGCTCCACCTGATGTTTTTGAATAGCAATTGCATACAAAGCGGCCAATTCCTGGGCCAGTTCCTGATTGCGTGAACTATAGGGAACGGCTGGGTCTGCAACGACAATCAGCCCCACCAGTTTATCCTGAACAAAAGCTGGCACGGCCATCAAACACTGCACTTGTATCCTGCAAGGAACGGGCTCATCGGCCACTGGACTCAGGTCGAATGCATGAAAAACCATTGGAGAACGTTGCTGCCAAAACGAGCGGTTGAGCAAATGCAGGCGCTCAAGCAAATTCTGTACATCGGATAGATTATTTTGGCAAGCAGGCCAATCTAGCTTGAGCGACTCAAACCCCATGGAATTGGGGTTGAGGTAAGCAATGTACCCCACAGAACTATGCGTAAGATTCTTAACGTGTTCAAGAACCAGTGCAGCGATTTCTTCCAATGAGTGTTGTGCAATCAGCGCTGCGGCCAGGTCAGCCAGCGAGCGATTGACTGCCGCCTGATGCGCCATATCCCGCTCCATCTCAAGGCTGCGAATTAATTGGAGCCGTAATTTTTGGTTCAAATCGCTGATCTTCCCTGCTGCAATACCCGTCAGCAACAAAATCACCGACCCCATTGCCCCACCCTCTTGCCACATTGACCGCCAATCGCTAAGGCCAAAACGGGCCATCAAAAACAAGTTCAGGAGAATGGTCAAAGGGCCACTCACAATCCCCCCCCACAAGCCAAACAGCCAGGCGGCCAGCAACACCAAGACAAATGAAAGCGCCGTCGTCCCCCCGCCCATCCACGTATGCAGAAAATCAAACATCCAGGCATATAGACAGGCAGCCAGCAGCCAAACCCCAAAGTATAGAACGGCCCGTTTGTATGCCCCCAGCGAGTGTAGACCCTTTTGATTCAACATCATGCACCTCGCTCAATTCTAGTATAACCAGGTAGAATCAGTCTCCAGCATGGTTGCAAACGCGCCAACAACCGCCGGGTCCAAATGAGACCCGGTCAACGACAAGATATACTCCAACACTTTGGGCAATGGCCAGGCAGAACGATAAGGGCGATCGGAGCGCAGCGCATCCCAAATATCGGCCAGGGCAAAAATGCGCGCCGCCAGAGGAATTTCCTCGCCCTTCAAGCCGCGTGGATAGCCGCTGCCATCCCACTTTTCGTGATGACAATAGGGAATATCCAACGCAGGGCGCAAATACTCAATATTAGACAGCATCTCATATGCAAATTGTGGGTGCTTCTGCATCATGCGCCATTCATCCGGGGTTAATTCCCCTGCTTTGAATAGAATCGCATCTGGAACACCCAGTTTGCCAATATCATGCAACAAGGCCCCCCGTCGAATATGGATCAGTTGATCCTGAGCGATACCCATTGCAACCGCCAATCGCTCGGTCATTCGCGTTACACGCAGCGAATGTCCCTCCGTCTCCTTGTCGCGCAAATCCATTGCATGAGACCACCCCGCAATGGTTGCATCATAAGCTTTTAACAACTGTTCATTCATCTGACGGATTTGATCAAACAAACGGGTATGCTCAACCGTAATGGCCGACTGTCCCACCAGTGTTTCCAAAAAGCGCATCCAATTTTCATCCGGGCTTATGGGAGAGCGAAAGAAGACTTCCAAAACGCCCAAAATTTTTTGTTCCACAATTAAAGGCGCTCCCACATAGGCAACAAACCCCTCTTCTGCCCAGGGCTGAGCCTCCAAAAAATTCACATCTTCCTCAGACAAATCCAGCCGGTAGACAATATCCTTTTTTTGCGCCACCTGTCCAGCCAGGCCCTCACTCAAATACACTCTCGTTTGTTGCGCTTTTGCGCTATAAAAACCGACCCCAGAAGCAAATAGCAATTGTTGCGTTTTTGCATCAAAGAGCAGGATATCAGCCGCATCAGCGCCCAGATGGATCACAACCTGATGGAGAAGAATATCAAAGGTTTGCTGTTGACCCAAGTGCGCCGTTACCGCCGAATCAACTTCATGCAAAGCAACCAGCTCCGCCACCCGGCTTTGCAGCAAGGAAAATAGCCGGGCGTTTTGAATTGCTAACCCAATTTGGTTGGCCACCAGGCTCAACCAACGGCCATCCTCCGCAGAATATGCATCGGCTTGATAGCTCTGCAATTCCAACAAACCAATCACCTTGCCTTCAACAATCATGGGAATGTAAATTGCACATTGCGGCAGGCGCTCATCGCCAAAGATCATGCCACCGCTTTGTTGTCGCCTTTGCTCAACCTGACAAACAATCACCGGCTCTCGGCTGCGAATGGCAAGCGCCCTTCCACCAGTAGCCTGGTCGGCATGGTAACTGAGCGGAGGGATGAGATGCACATCAATCCGCACCCCATCGGCGTTGACATAGGCAGCCCGGATCAAATTTTCTCGCTCGTCGAACAGCGAAACCCCCACATTGGGGCAATCAGCCATCTCTCGTAAATATTTCTCCGCTGTGCAGTAAATGGTTGGCAAATCCAACGTGGCAGATAGCGCCCGTCCAAGCTCCGAAATCTTCTCGCGGCGCTGCAAATGCTGCCGCAGCGATTCCTCAGCCTGCCGGCGCTCTTCAATTTCTTTCAGGCTCTGCTGATACAACCCCGCATTGTTAATTGCCATTGAAACCTGAGCAGCGAGCAATTCAGCCAGTTGCAAATCCTGCTCCGTATAGGCGTTCTTCTCAGCGCTTTGAATCTGAATTGTTCCAATCACCTGCTTCTTCAATAGAAGCGGAATAACCAATGCAGACCGGGTAATAGGCGTTTCGGGGTATTCTGCCGGGTTGACAATTTCTCCATCTTCCTTGATGAAATAATTGGTCTCCGTATTTCTCAAAGCGGCCATATAATCATTAATCAAACGCGGTTTCGCACTACGAATTACAGGGCTTTGGATGCCCTGCCCTTCCGGCTCCAAAGGAATGGGGGGAAAACTCGAAACATCGGTCAAAACACCATCCGAGATGGCAAACCGGGCAGTGATGAGTTGCGATTGGGCATCAAAATCGGCAATATACATCGTATTGCACTTCATCACCCGGCTAACAAACTGATAAAACGACCAGTAGACATCTTGCAATTCCAGGCTCTGGCTAAACTGCCGCGCAGCTTCATACAGCAATTGCAGGCGCCGATTTTGGCGCTGGCGTTCTTCTTCGCGCTGTTTGCGTTCACTAATATTGCGGAAGTTAATCACAAAAGCTTGCACGCTTGGTTCAGCCAGCAAATTGGTGATTGTACTCTCAATCCACAACCATTCGCCATTGTAAGTGCGAAACCGGTGTTCAATGGTAGAAATTGTCGAAGGGAATCGCTCCAAATGCCGCATGACTTGCAACACTCTTTTGCGGTCTTCGCCATGAATAAAACTTAGCGGATAAGAATTTTGCAAATCTTTCAGTGAATATCCCAATATGCGACAGGCAGAAGGGCTCATGTAACGCAAATGTCCCTTTGCCCCCAACAGAACAATGCCATCTGAAGCATTTTCAATCAGCGATCGGAAGTGGATTTCCTGCTGTCGCATTTTTTCTTCCGCCAGTTTACGTTCGCTAATATCCTGTTTAATGGCAAGAAAACGATTAATAACCCCTTCTGTATTGCGTAACGGGGTAATCGTCTGTTCTTCAATGTACAGCGAGCGATCCTTGCGCCGATTGATGATCTCCCCCATCCACACATCACCGGCCAGAATTGTTTTCCACATCCGTTGGTAGTATTCAGCTAAATGCTGCCCCGATTGAATGAGACTGCCAATTTCACGCCCGACAGCCTCCTCAACAGAATACCCGGTCAGCTTTGTAAAAGCCGGGTTGATCCATTCCACAATCGCTTGTGTATCGGTAATCACCATCGCATTGGCAGCAGCATTCAGCGCGGCCGACTGCAACAAGAGCTGTTCCTGATCGCGCTTGCGGTCTGAAATATCGCGCGCCACCCAAATGACAGCATCCTGTGTCATCGGGGTGATGGTGGCCTCAAACCAGACTTGTTCGCATTGAATCAGCAATGGATATTCAATTCTTGCAACAGATTGATTACGCAGCACATCCTCAATTACAGCGATAAATTCCTCGGCTTTTTGCAACGAAAAAACATCCCTCAAGCCTTTGCCAAGCAGTTCATTGGCCGGGCGCACCAGCAAGTCGGGGCGAGTGGGTGCAATTTTTTGATAAATACCCTGACGGTCCACCACCAACACAATATCGCGCATGGCGGCAAACAAGGCTCGCAATTCTGCCTCTGAAGCAGAGAGGGTTTCAATGGCCTGTTGTCGTTCTGCCCGCACCTGCCACTGCTCCAAAGCATTGCGAACTGCCTGCCCCAGCCGTTGCATTCGGTCCTTAAGCAAATAATCATAGGCACCATGCCGCAGCACATCCACCGCGGCATCTTCTCCGATGCTGCCAGAGACAATGATAAATGGAATATCCAGGCCCTGTTCCTGCAAAATCTGCAATGCTCGCAACCCACTAAACCCCGGCAATGACCAATCGGAAAGAATGAGTTGCGGATGCTCTTCCAGCGCGCGCCGATAGGCTACCTCTGTTTGAACCTGATGCCAATCCAGTTGAAACCCCTCCTTTTCAAGGCATAGCACCATCAATTCAACATCGCTTGGTGAATCTTCAACGATTAAAACACGCAAGGAAGAACGCATTGTTTTCGTTTCCTAGTCATGACAGAAAGGCGTTTGGTTAATCAACAGCCAGTATAAACCCAGTTTTTTCACCACCTCCATAAAACGATGAAATTCAACAGGTTTACGAACATAGCTGTTGGCCCCCAAACGATAGCTGCGCACAATATCCTCTTCCTCACTGGATGAAGTCAAAATAACAATTGGAATCAGATGGGTTCTTTCATCACTGCGCAACCGTTGCAACACCTCCAGACCATTCAAGCGCGGCAATTTTAAATCCAGCAAGATAACCTGCGGCTGAACAGATACATCGCGCGTGGCATACACGCCGCGCCCCAACAAATAATCCAATGCCTCAATGCCATCATGCATCACGACAATTTCATTGAGCAATTTGCTTTCTTGCAAAGCCAGAATGGTCAGTTCTTCATCATCCGGGTTATCTTCAACCAGCAGGATTTTCTTCTGTTCCATATCCATCTCCTAATGTAAAATTGATTACCGGACACTTTAACAAATGACGACTGCCATATAAGGTACACTATGT